>NZ_BFBB01000002.1:357907-715814 GCF_003114855.1 Leptospira ryugenii
AGCTGACCGGTATTCTTTTATCCCATCAACTTCTTTGATTGCATCTTCTATTGGTTTAGTGACCAATTTTTCCACATCGGCGGGGGAAGCTCCTACATAGATAGTGGCAACACTGACAATATCAAAGTTGATATTGGGGAAGGCCTCTCTATTCATGGTAGCGGCCGTAAAGCCACCCACGAGCAATATTAAGAAGGTGAGTAAGTTTACGAATAAACTTTTCGAAAGGAAGTATTCTACGATGGATGAGCGCATGCTAATACCTGTATGTTAAAAATTAGTCGAGGATCTTGCCCTCATCGTCTATGTCTTCATTGAATCCAAATAGTTTCGTGCTTTTCAGTCGGTCAACATACAGAACACCGAAAAGATGATCACATTCATGTTGCATGACGATCGCTCGGTAGCCTTCTATTGTCTCCTCGTGAGGTTCAAAATTTTCATCTCGCCATTTCATGTGGATCTTGTATGGTCTCTCCACTAGCCCTCGCATTCCGGGAACGGAAAGGCAACCTTCCCAGAAACCTTCGCCTGGCTCTGAGAGCGGAGTAATTTCAGGATTGAGGATGACTTGTTCCGGAACGGCGGGGGAACCTTTGTATCGATTGTTATCTTCTTCAGAGCCAACGACCACGATTTTTTTTAGGATGCCGATTTGAGGTGCCGCAAGTCCGACACCTTCGGCAAAGCGCATGGTATCAAACATATCTCGAATCAATTTTTTGAATTCCTTTGTTCCCACTTCTGATTCGAGGACGTCTTGAGAAGTTTGCCTGAGCAAAGGGTTTCCGATGCGTAAAATTTTTCTGACAGCCATAGTCTACCAGGTTAGAATGAAAAAGGTATCTGTAAGATCAAGGAACAAAGTTTTCCTAAGGAAAAAGCATTTGACATTCAAAGTAAATTGAGGATTTTTCTAGGAAATCGGTAGATGGTGGAGACGAGGGGAATCGAACCCCCGACCTTTTGAATGCCATTCAAATGCTCTCCCAACTGAGCTACGTCCCCAGACAGCGTCCAGAGTCTGAAAGGGCGAGCCCCTGTCAATTGAAAGATACTATAGAGAGGATGCATTTCCCATGAGCCAAGATAGCATTGAGGAACTGAACAAAAAACTGAAAATACAGTCCGATATCATCAAAGGATATGAAAAGGTTCTGAGGCTCAACGAACAAGAGTTATCAAATGCGGATGAAATCATTCGCATGTATGAGCAAATCATCGATTACTCTCGTTCTGAATTGAAAGAGGCCAAAGAGACCGTCCAAGCAAGTTCCATGGTTTCCAATTTGAGTCGAGAGGAGTTGATGGCTGCCTTTGACAAAATCAAGTCATTGGAAGAAGCAAACCGAAAATTAAGGGAAGAGTCCTTAAAGTTCAATAAAGAATAAAATTTAGTGAGCCCTTCTTCTTTACCTCCTCTAGTCCAAAGATCTGAAGAAGGGGGTTTTTTTGTTACCTCATCTCCTGAGATTTTAGATCTCTATCATTTCATCCTAAGCCAAGCAAGACGCCTTATACAGGCGAAAGCTGCCTGTTTCTATCTGAAAAACGAAAGGGGCAATCTGAGCCGCATTGGCCAGATCAAAGATACCGAATCTATATCCAAGATTGCGAAACACGTATTTAGAACACGAAAGAGTGTTCTCTTAAAAAAAGGGACACACCTATCAGGGGATTCAAAGCCCTTGGAGGATTCTGTCGTTGCCAGCTACATTGGTGATGAGGTAGGGGAACATTCCTTAGGTGTCATCATTCTTGAAGGCATACACCATTTCGAAAATTTTGCCGAACAAGACTTGGAGCTCATCAACTTCTTTACATCCAACCTGTCGGCTTTGTTGAAGGATACCTACTATGCAGAAGGAGTGAACCAATTCCTAAGCTCTCTTGCAACTTCTATCCTATTGCTCGTTGATAATTCTAATATCCATAACAAAAATAGCCGTCTTGAATATTTACTCGAAGAGATCATCCGCGTAGCAGTTCTCATCAATACAAGTTTGGATTTGGATCGATTGTTAGAAATGGTGATGAACTCAGCAAAATCGGTATTTAGAACAGAAGCCAGTTCATTACTTTTGTTAGATGATAAAAAAGAATTTTTGGTATTTAATACTGTAACAGGAGATAAGAGGGAAGAGGTCGCAAAGATAAAAGTTCCTATGGGCCAAGGGATTGCTGGGAGTGTTGCAATTACCAAGCAGCCTATGATCATCAACGATGCTCAAAATGACCCAAGGGTCTTCCGAGATGTAGACAAAGCCTCCAATTTTATCACTAGAAATATCTTGGCCGCACCCTTAATTGTCGGAGAAGAAGTCATAGGTGTCATTGAAGCCATCAATACCATTGATCGAAATAATTTTAGCCAGAGTGATATTGATTTCTTTCTCTCCTTTTCTTCTGCCTGTGCAGTTGCCATTCAGAAAACTAGCCTAATCAATAACCTAAACATTGCAAACATTGAACTCAAACAGAAGTTGAGCACCTTAGAATCACTCTTTGAATTAGGCCAAGCAGTTCTGGAAGCGCATGATGAATTGGGGCTTATGACAAGGGCCTTGGCAATCCTCACAAAAGAATTGGGTGCAGAGGATGCAGGTATGGTCATTCTTCAAGAAGGCAAACGCACTCTTCTACAAGTCTATTCACGACAAAAGGACGTAGTCTTCGAATCCTTCTACGACCCCCAAGAAAGCTCACTGATATTGAAATCTCTAGAAACAAAAGACCCTAGGATAGGACATGTAGCCCACCAAGAAAAGGATTCTTTTTTGGGATTGGAGTCCTTTGTTTTAAGAGACTCATTTGTAGTTCTTCCCGTTTCACCCAGTGGCAGTAGCCTAAAGGCCGCTCTCTACGTCTGTGGGAAAAAAGAGCCGAATGGGTTTTTGGACTCTGACCTAAGAATGTTCAAAACCATTTCCAGTCCACTTGCCAAAGCTTATGAAAACTTGCGCTTGAACCAAGAGATCATTACAAAGAAGTCGATCGAAAAAGAAATTGAGATTACACGAAATATCCAAAATAATATCTTACCGAACCATTTGATCACATCGTTTAGCTTCGATTTGGGGGTAAAGTCAGTTCCTGCCAAAGAAGTCTCAGGAGATTTCTATGACTTCCACCAATACGGAACACATAACTTTTCTTTTTTGGTTGCCGATGTTTCCGGAAAAAGTTTGCCCGCGGCCATCTTTATGGCTATGTCATCTTCCATCATCCGAACTCTATCTCGTACCACAGAACTTTCTCCTTCTGAGCTATTAAAAAAAGCAAATCAGTTGATCTATGAGGATTCTCAATCTGGTATGTTTGTGACCCTCTTCTTTGCAAATTTTGATTCTCTCTCTCGTACCATTCGTTTTGCATCGGCAGGACACAATGACCAGATATGGATCCGCGCTGATGGCACCTATGAACTTCTAAAAGGTAAGGGTGCTCCTCTTGGTGTTGTTCCCATCGGAAGTTATATAGGTGGAGAGATCGAAATCCAAGCCAATGATATGTTAGTTTTTTATACGGATGGTGCGATCGAAGAGAAAAACAAACTTGAAGAAGAGTTTGGTTTGGATCGATTGATCCAAGAAATCATTAGAAGAAAAGATAAGCCGAGTCAGGTGATTGTTGAGGAGATCTACCGCATCATCCGGAACTTTTCGGATGAGTCCGAACAATATGATGACTTCACGGTTATGATTCTCAAGTTTCCAGATCTTTTACTGGAGGAATACAAAGAGACCTTCCAGGCGACTTCGGCGGAGATTCCTAGAGTACGAGATTTTGTAGCGGAGAAAATCCGAGACCGAGTGAAACGAGAGTTTGCCTTTGATGACATCCTAGTCTCTTTAGATGAGGCCGCCACCAATATTGTAATGCACGGATATGAAGGCCTCTCCGTAGAGAATCCTACCTTCGAATGTAAGATCCAGATCCAAGGGGAACTTGCTATCTTTACCTTGATCGATGAAGCCAAACCTTTCCAGAGATCGGTCGTGCCGAGTCCTTCCTTGGAAGCCAATCTGAAAGGGGAACGAAGGGGTGGCTTCGGAGTGTATTTGATGGAAAAATTAATGGACCATGTCTCTTACCACAATGACGGACTGAAAAATTATACACGTTTGGAGAAACGTATCCTATGAACGATACAAACATTTCTATGACGCACGAAACGGTTTCGAACCGCCTTGTCATCCGAATCCAGGGCAATTTAGATGTGCACAATTCACACAAAATTGAACCGGAGCTCATGACCTTAGTGAAATCCGCAACTTCAGCGATTGTCTATGATTTAGAAGAAGTGCCCTTTATTTCCTCGGCAGGGCTTAGGGTACTTGTCACCTCACTTCGCATGAGCCAAGAACATGGGCATGAAATTTCGATCTGTTCTTTGAAACCAGCTGTCGCTAAGGTCTTCGATATCATAGGCATGCAGCAACTTTTTAAGATCCATTCTGATTTGAAGTCAGCTCTTCAATAAAATTAACTTTTCGACACCATTCCTCCTGGAAAATTGGAAATAAGTCTATGGAAAAAACGCAATATTCGCTTGAGAATCCCTTTCAAACCAAAGCCGATCCAGGCGCTACTTCTGGCAGCGGCATTTATGATGATGCCTTAAAATTGGGCAAAGAATTAATCGAAAAACCATTCTTAGGTGGTGGTGAAGATAGGATTAGGGTCCAACACTCCAAGAACCGAATGACTGTTTGGGAGCGGATCAAAGTCCTCACCGACAAAGAACCTAATATCACCTACCAAAACTGGGGACCGAATTTAGATGGTGCCTCTATCATCACTGGAATATTGAATATTGATGGGCGCGATGTTGCAGTCTACGGACATGACTTCACTTTACGTGCAGGTTCGATGGATGCCACGAACGGTAGCAAATTAGCAAGGCTCATTATGATGGCAGGGGAGCATGGCATTCCTCTCATTGGAATGAATGATTCTGCGGGTGCCTATGTCCCCGCTGGGGTCGGTGGCTTAGATGGATATTCTGAAGCCTTTACTGCTCTTAGAAAGATCAGTGGAGTGGTTCCATCCATCATGTTAATGTTTGGATTCAATGCGGGTGGAGGAGCTTACCTACCTAGACAAGGCTCGTTCATGATCCAATGTGAAAATACCTTCTTTGGTTTGACAGGCCCAGGAGTTGTCAAATCTGTATTAGGTGAGGATATTTCTGCGGATGATCTCGGTGGGCCAAAGGTACATGGCCAATCAGGGGTAGTTGACCTAGTCACAAATGACGAATTAGGCTCCTTACGTACGGCCATTCGTTTGTTGTCCTATTTGCCAGATAATAACAAATCAAATGCACCCTTTTATCCTACCTCAGATGCTCTTGATCGTTTTATCTATGAGGAAGATATCCTTTTCCGAAAAACATTCAATAGCCCTACCGGGATGAATACTCCTTTTGACATCACTTTGTATCTTCAACAGATTTGTGATCACGGAGAGTTCTTTGAATTGCAACCGCAAAGGGCAAGAAACATTGTCACCGCATTTGGCCGCATCGGTGGACATGTTGTCGGATTCCTTGCAAACAATAGCGCCGTTTCCTCGGGACAGATTGACATTGGTGCTTCAAGAAAAGGAACACGTTTTGTGCGCTTTTGTAATTTGTACAATATCCCAATGGTATTCATCGAAGACACAACTGGCTTTTTGCCAGGTCGTGACCAGGAACACAATGGTATCGTTTTGGAAGGACGAAAGCTTTTGGATTCTATCATTGACCTTCGTACACCTCGTTTAACTTTAATCATCCGAAATGCCTTCGGTGGTGCGTATGCTACATTTAACTCTTATTTTACAGGAGCCTCTGCTGTGTTTGCTCTACCAACTGCAAGGATTGCCGTCATGGGCCCAGCAGGAAAGGAATACGTCTACAAGGATGAAATATCTGCAATCCAAAAGGAATACCTGGCGAATGTAAAATCAGGAATGTCAGAAAAAGAAGCGATAACACTTCGGGATACAAAACTTGCACAAGTCAGCCAAAAGTATGAAAAAGAACTCATGAATCCTAAAGAGGCACTCTCTTTAGGATCTGTTTCTTCTATCATTTTGCCTGGTTTCACAAGAAAGGTCCTAGCCAAAAATCTGAATTTCCTCATGTCAAAATACACACCTGCGCCTATGAGCGGTCCTCAAAGGGAGTTTGAGTAATCACATGCTTGATCAAAATTTTAATCGTATTAAGTTCCAAGATGCAAAGTCAGAATGGGTTCGTTCTTTTAGTGTCGAATCCATCAAATGCCTAATTGTCTGCCGAGGGCCTGTCCGAAAGGAAACCATGGATGTCTTTGACCAGATTGGTGTCAGAGAGTATGGGATTTTACTCTCAGAAAAAGATTCCATTGTTTACCCAAAGGCTTTGGCACCTGAATTGAGAAACTTCCGTTTCCCTGAAAATGTCCACCGAGTCCCAGATTATATGGGAGCAGGCAAAGAAGAGAAAGAGCAAAGAATCAAACAAATCATCGACATTGCCAAAGACAATGGATATACCCACTTATTTGCCGGATATGGATTTATGGCGGAAGATGCTGAGTTTATTGAGGCGATTGAAACTTCAGGACTGATCTTTATGGGGCCAAGCTCTCACGTTGCCAAAGGTGCTGGAGCAAAAGACGAAGCAAAAAAATTAGCAAGGTCTCTAAAAGTATCCGTAACTCCTGGTGTGGACAATATTACCGCACTCGCTCTCGTCAGAAAAACGGGATCAAGTAAAGATGGACTTTTGAAAGTGGCAAAGGAAAAGCAGATCAGCTTTACTTTCCAAGACAATTTAAGCTTAGAAGATAACGCTGAATTGCTTTTGCAGGCCTCCTACGAAAAAACAATCGATCTTACAAGCATTGAAGATCTGCAAAAGGAATCCAAAATCCAGTGTGAAGATATTTGGAAACAATTCCCAGGAAAGAGAATTAGATTTAAATACATCGGTGGTGGTGGCGGAAAGGGACAAAGGGTCATCAATGAGGCTTCTCAAATTGATTCTGCTGTCATGGAAATCCTCGCGGAATCAAAAGTGACTGCCGTAGGTTCTAACCGAAACTTTCTCATAGAATTGAATATAGAAAACACTCGCCACAATGAAATCCAGATGATTGGAAACGGTGAGTGGTCTCTATCGCTAGGTGGTAGAGATTGTTCTTTGCAAATGCATGAGCAAAAACTCCTAGAGATTTCACTCACACAAGAGTTATTGCAAAGAGAGATTGAAGACGTGAAAGTGTCTTCTCCTAAAAAAGCAGCCATCCTGGAAAAAGATCTCGCTACTCTCAAAGATATGGAACACCAAGCAGAGGTTTTTGGGAAAGCCATTCGTTTGAATAGTGTCTCTACTTTTGAGTGCATTGTGGAAGGAAATAGTTTCTTCTTTATGGAAGTCAATACTCGGATCCAAGTAGAGCACCGAGTGACAGAAATGGTATATCAGCTTAAGTTCGTAAACCCTTCTGATCCAAAAGACTTCTTTTATGTAGATTCACTTGTGGAAGCGATGGCTATTCTTTCCTTACATGCGCCAAGAGTTCCAAAACCAGAAAGGATAGTGAGAAATATCTCTGGCGCGGAAGTGAGAATCAATGCGACAAATAGAGCATTGCAACCACATGCGGGAGGCATCATCCAAAATTGGTCTCCACCATTGCCTGGAGAAATCCGAGATGACCAAGGCATATGCACAAGAAATCCAGACACAGGTTCCTTTGTTCACTATAATTTAGCTGGTGCATACGATTCGAACGTTGCTTTGATTGTGAGTTATGGAGAGACTAGAACCAAAAATTTAGAGGTTTTGGGAGATATTCTCCGTAGGACAGTCTTACGAGGCCAAAATCTAGAAACAAACCTGCTTGTTCATTATGGGCTTATCCAATGGATACTTGGCAAGGATGCGATGTTCAAACCTAGCACTGCCTTCATGATTTCTTATTTGGCAGGCATTGGATCCTTGCAATCCGTAACAAATGATGTTGATTTGGAATACCTTTGGAACCAAAAGACAAAGCAAGCGGATGCGGATTTGAAAAAGGTTCTCGCCAAAAAATTAACACTGGTCGTTCGACCTATTGAGAAACTTCTCTCCAATCCGCATGTGTTAGGTGGGTTTTTGGGTTATTTTGACGGAAAACTTTGGGATCGTAGTGGAAAACAAATCCAATTTTCCGAAAATCCAATTGTGTTTTTGGACAAACTGTACCATTATTTAAATTGGGAGGATGTTGCAAGTAAACCACCTTCCGAAAAAATTTGGGACCATGATGCAAACTTACTCGAAAAAGCAAAAGCTTTCTATTCGGAAGTTGCCAAACGCACGGGAGTTTCTAAATGGCAAGATTTGAACACATTATTGCTCTCGGAAAAGAATCCAAAAACCGCAGTATTCAGTGAAGAGGAATGGTCGAAGGCTTTGGCCGCGCATAAAGGCTTCCAAGCGGGTCTCGAAACCCTTCTCATCATTCCAAACATCGGAGTGAAAGCAAATTTCTTCGCTTTGGGAATGGACGAAAACTTAGAAGGTGTAGTGCCAGAAACATTCAAAAAAGCCGAAACAAGAGATGCTCTGATCAAAACGTTGAACCCACCACCAAAAATGAGCGGGGATGAAATAGTTGCGCCGATGGGTGGTATGTTTTATTCCAAAGAAGCACCGAATCTTCCTGCGATCATTGAAGAAGGTGCACACTTCCAAGTTGGGCAGCCACTATTTATCATAGAAGTGATGAAGATGTTCAACAAAATTTTGGCACCTGTGAGTGGAACGATCACCAAAAACTTGATGGTAGATTCTGATGGAAAGATTGTTACAAAGGGCCAGCCTATCTTTAAGATCAAACCTGATGAAGTGATCAAAGAAGAGTCTCCCGAAGAAATCCACCAAAGGATGGTGAAGGTTACCTCGGAACTCGCGAATCTCTAGTAGCCTGAGATCACCGAGTGGACATCAGTGAGGTTGAGGATTTGGTCAATCCCGCCTCGCTTGATGGCCTCTTTTGGCATTCCAAAAACAACACAACTCTCTTCTGATTGTGCATAGGTGTTGGCTCCCGCTTCATGCATTTCCAAAATTCCATTAGCGCCATCATCACCCATTCCAGTTAGAATAATCCCACGTGCGTTTTTTCCTGCTGATTTTGCAACAGATCGAAAGAGAACATCAACCGAAGGACGATGTCGGTTCACCAAGGGTCCTTCTTTGACTTCCACATAGTACTGAGCGCCAGACCTCTTAAGCTGCATGTGGTAGTTCCCGGGGGCAATGAGGGCAAGACCGCGTGAGACTCGATCACCATCTTTTGCTTCTCTTACTTCTATATCACAGATTTGGTTCAGCCGTCTAGCAAAGGCTTCTGTAAACTTTTCAGGCATATGTTGTACAATCACGATTCCGGGTGTTTTTTCTTTTGCTAGTTTTGTTAGAATGGTCTCCAGGGCGATCGTGCCGCCCGTAGAGGTGCCAATGGCCACTATTTTTTCTGTAGCTTGGATTTGTGAGATATCACCTGTTAATTTTTGTTTGGTGATTTGTGCTGGCGTTTCGCTAGGAGCTTTCCACCTCGTTAGGTTTGTCTGTGAAGCTGCTATGACAGCATCCATTAATTGGGTGTGCGCCTCTTGCAAAAAATCTTTCAGGCCAATTTTTGGTTTTGTGATGATCTCCATAGCTCCGTGTTGCAAGGCGAGAAGTGCCGTATCAGAGCCTTCTTCTGTCAGAGTAGAACAAATCACAATGGGAGTGGGGCGTTCGGCCATAATTTTTTTTAGAAACGTAATACCATCCATTCTAGGCATTTCAATATCTAAAACAATCACATCAGGCCAATTGGAGTTCATTTTATCTAATGCAAAAATAGGATCTTGGGCGCTACCTAAAAATTGGAATTGTTCATCTTTACTAAACGCATCGCCTAATACTTGTCTGACAACTGCGGAATCGTCTATGACAAAGACTTTGATTTTTTTCATTTAATTTCCTCTTTGTGTATCAAGCCATACCTCTCCATCCCAAACGGTAAAAATGATTTTACGATGGTGGTTTCCTCCCAGGCTTTCTGAAACTATTTTGACGGAATGTTCCTCTAAAATCTTCTTTGCAAAAATATAATTTTTATCTCCCACAGAATTCATATTCGTAACCGCATCTCTTTTGAAAATATCCTCTTCCTCTTTCAAAAACATATGCGAACCACCAAACACCTTTGCCTCATATTCAAAAAGTTGTGTATTGTGTTTTTTTACTTCTTTCTGAAACAGCAGGAATGCCTCGTCTCCATACTTTCCAGAAATTTCACGGGCTTCATTAGAATCTGTTCTATGGCTCAATACAAAATGGCACATACCTCCGATTTTTTTGATCGGATTCCATAAGACAATAGAGACACAAGAACCGAGTAATGTCCGGAGTCGAAGGTTGGGGCCACCAAAATAGAATTCCCCCGGATTAAGATAAATATCTTTTACGACTCGTGGTGTTTCGTCCAAGGGACCCATTTAAGAATTCTTGGCAGATTCATGGACCAGATTCATTTCATCTAAATTCAATAGATGGTGAATATTTAAGAGTATGACAAACTTCTCATCAACTTTTCCCATACCTTTTATAAAATCCAAACGAATCTTAGAACCAAAATTAGGTGGTGGTTCGATCTTTGTTTCTGGGATATCGACCACTTCATTTACGGCATCCACAAGAAGACCAACATCCATAGATTCATTTTCTAATTGAATCTCTGTGATGATGATACAAGACTTTCTTCCAGTTATGGTTGGCTTTTTATATAACCTTAGGTTCAAATCCAGAACAGGTACCACATTTCCTCTCAAGTTGATGACCCCAGGGATGTATTCTGGCATCATAGGAACATGGGTAACCGATTCAAATTCGATGATTTCTTTGATGTGTAATATACCTAAACCAAAGAATTCATCCGAGATTTCAAAGGTGAGGTACTGGATATCTTCTATCATGGCCTTACCTGTTTAAAATTTCTGGTATCGATCATTTGAGGGAGACTCTGGCTCACTTTTTTTAGGAAGGGAAGTTGTTTTCTGAGGAGTCCTCTTTTGGGCAACAAAGGAATCCGCCGTACTGATTTTGAAGAAGTTTATTGAACCCATCAATTGTTCGGCTCTTGATTTCAATTCTTCGGCTATGGCGGCAAGCTCTTCTGAGGCTGAGGCACTTTGTTGGGATACTTGGTCCAATTGAGACATTGCTTTATTGACTTCATTCACCCCAGAGGATTGTTCCTGGCTAGCTGCTGCGATTTCTTGGACCAAATCTGCTGTGCGGTTGATGGCAGGTACGATTTCTTCAATCAATTTACCAGCTGTTTCCGCTATCTCGACCGAACCTCCTGCCAAAGTACCAATTTCATTCGCAGACTTTTGGCTTCGTTCTGCGAGTTTTCGTACTTCCGATGCGACTACCGCAAAGCCTTTTCCATGCTCACCAGCTCTTGCCGCTTCAATCGCAGCATTGAGCGCAAGTAAGTTGGTTTGGTAGGCAATATCTTCAATGATGGAAATCTTATCTGCTATCTCTTTCATGGCTTGGACAGTCTTTTTCACGGCATCCCCACCTTGTTTTGCCTCCTTTGCAGATTTTGTTGCTATCGTATCTGTTTGTTTCGCGTTCTCCGCATTTTGGTCTATGGAAGCTCCCATTTCTTCCAAGGAGGCAGTCGTTTCTTCTACAGAAGCCGCTTGCTCACTTGCTCCCTGTGATAGTGTGCCTGCTGTTGAAGATACTTCCTCTGCTGCATTCACAAGAGCATCTGCATTTGTCTTTACTTCATTCAAGATTTTAATAAGGGTGAGTGTTGTGTTGTTGAAAGAATCGCGGAGTTTTGAAAAACCAAACTCATATTGTTTAGTGAGTTGAACGGTAAGATCTCCTGCCTCAAGAGCACTTAAGCCTACTACCAAATCATCCACTACTCGAGTTGTTTCCAAGGAGAGTTTTTTCTGAGATGTTATATCGGTTGCAAATTTGATAACACGGGCAGTCTTTCCTGAAATGTCAAGGATTGGGTTGTAAGTTGCTTGTAACCAAACCTCTTTGCCACCTTTCCCGATCCGACGGTATTCAGCAGTTTGAAATTCACCGCGCGACAAGGATTCCCAGAAATGTTTGTAGTCTTCTGAATTCGCGTATTCAGGTTCGGCAAACATTCTGTGATGCCTTCCTTGGATTTCATGCAATTCGTAACCCATTGTTTTGCAAAAAATATCATTTGCCGTAATGATTGTACCATCCGGTTTGAATTGAATTGTCGCTTGTGCTCGGTTGATAGCCTCGATCTGGCCTTCATAGTCTAGATTTTTTATCTTTTGGTGGGTGATATCACTTGCAAATTTAATAATTTTCACTGGTTTACCAGTCGTGTCTAGGATTGGAGTATAGGTTGCTTGGAGCCATACTTCAGAACCCGATTTTGTAATTCTACGAAACTCAGCTGTTTGGTGTTCACCTCGATTGAGTAATTCCCAAAATCTCTTATAATCTTCTGATTGAACTTCCTTCGGGTCCACAAAGATGCGATGGTGTTTTCCTTTGATTTCTTCTAAACTGTATCCCATCAATAAAAGGAAATTTTCGTTTGCCTTAATGATGCTACCATCAGTTGAAAACTCAATCGTTGCTTGTGATTTTTCCACAGCCCTTTGCTCAGCGTTGGTTTCGGACATATCTGCCCATTCCACAATATTGGCTAATTTTTTGCCTTTTGCGTCAAAGATTGTATTTGCGATGAGATTGAATTCGCGGTTACCGATTCGGATACTGGATCTATGTTCTGAGCGAAGGTCTTGTAAGAGACCTCTCTGCATCGCTGGGTTTCTGTGGTATAGATCAATGTTTGTACCCATCAGTTTGTCTGCCGAAAAATGAGGGAGTTGTTTTCGGATGTCTGCTTCCGAAAGAGTAAACATTTTTTTAACAGCATCATTCATGTAGATGATATTCAAATTCTTATCAGCTAACATAACATTTGTGGTTATCCTACCCAAAGCTCCGGACATCAATTTCCTTTCTTTTTCGGTTTCACTCCATTTGAGGTAGAGAAGCACATAAAAAATAAGAAGGATTAGGATACCTGAAAGGGATATGCCTTGGAGAAGAGTAAGAGAACTCTGCAAGTCTAAAGATTCTACTTTTGTTTTGCCTTGGCTAGATACTTTAGGTTGAAAATCGTCTTTGTATTTGCCGATCAGTTCTTTTAAAGTCAGTTTGGCATCTTTCTCATTTTTAGTTTCATCTTCAGCTAATGATTCTAAGGAAGCCAAAAGAGATTTTCCTTTTTCAGAGAGAAATTGGTCTTGTTTCTCAGAAGAAAGTATGGCTTCCTTCGAAGACCTCGCAATCGATTCAGATTCATCATAAAAGGATTTTGCCTGCAGAGTGATCCAAACGAAAAGGAGTAGGTTAGTCACAAGGACCACACTTAGCAGGAACAAGGAATTTATTTTTTTCATGGTGTACTCTCTATTTAATTTTTATTTCGTTCTAAATACATAGTTCTTTCAAACAAGGAAGGAAGATCAACTATGAGTGCGACGCTTCCATCAGCCAAAATACTTGACCCGCTAACGCCCTTTACATGCTGAAATACAGAACCCATAGGTTTAATGACAGTTTGGAACTCTCCAAACAAACGGTCTACAACGAGACCCGCTTTTTTTTCACCAGTTTGGACTATTACGATATTCTTTCTACGTTGGGACACATTGTCCTGTATATCGTAGGCATCTTTCATTTTAATGTATGGAATGAGAGCCCCTCGCAAAGGGAAAAATTGGTTTTTGACTTCTGAATGTTCTTCAGAGAATTCTAAACATTCGAGAACCGAATCCATAGGAATTACATAATGCGATTTCCCAACACCCACCAAAAACCCATCGATAATGGCAAGTGTGAGAGGTAATCTCAGCTGGAAGCTCGTGCCCTTACCTTTGGTCGAGTGAATGGTGATGCTCCCTCTCAAGGCTTCAATGTTTTTGTGCACAACGTCCAATCCGACACCTCTGCCCGAAACATTTGTAATCGTGGCAGCTGTTGAAAATCCTGGATGGAAGAGTAGTGAGTAGACGTCCTCTTTGGCCTCTGGGATAGGCCCGTCCACGATTCCCTTTTCGATGGCTTTTTTCCATATGATCTCAGGATCAATCCCTCGTCCGTCATCAGATATTTCTATGACGATCATTCCTGTATCGTGGTAGGCTCGGATTTTCAACTCACCGGTAGCTGGTTTACCTGTTCGGAGTCTTTCTTCACTTGTTTCAAGTCCATGGTCGCAGGCATTGCGGATCATATGGACCAAGGGGTCCCCAAGTTTATCTAAAATATTGCGATCTAATTCTGTTTCCTTCCCTTCTATGCTGAGGTGGATAGATTTATTCAATTCTTTGCCTAAATCCCGAACAATCCTTTGGTACTTTTGTAGCACTTCGCCGATCTGAATCATGCGGAGTTTCAAGGAGATCTCTCTCACTTCTGTCAGTAGCCTACCGACATGGAACAAAGATTCTTGTAGGATAGGATCAGCCTTTCCCAAGAGGTTTTGGTTGAGATTGGCTTGGGCAACAACAAGTTCGCCAACTCTATGGATGAGGGCATCAATCCGATTGGCATCCACTCGGAGTGTATGGTTGGCTTTGTTTTGGTCTATTGGAATCTCTTTGTTAGTTGGTTCAAGGCTAGGAAGCTGTGTTTCAACTTCTGAAGATCCATGTTTTAATATCCCAAGAAAGCGTACGAGTTGATTGTCAGAGATGGTGCCCATCTCCTTCCAAATATTTCCTAAATAGATTTCTTCTTCCGGAAGTTGGCTTGATAGGTCGACCAATTCCTGCAGATCGGAGTGCGGCGGAAGGATATGAAGAAAAGCATCTGCTTCTAAGAACTCAAACACCTCTCGGATTTTTTCGATTGGTTCTTTGCTATCGAATCGAATCTCAAATCCAAGATAACACAACTCTGGATTGTAAGAGTTCTCTTCAGGGATTGAGGAATGAATGGTTTTCAGATAAAGAATTGTTCCCAATTTTTTTAAATAATTGAGAAAGGAGTATGGATCTAAGCCGAGTTGAAAGACGTTTTGGTGAGGTCGTAATGAAATAAGGTAGTTTTGAGTTCCATCTGCATTGTTTTTTTTGGGAAGCGCATGCGCAATTGATTGGGTTTCATTCAGAAGAGATGGTTTCTCTCCATTATCTTTTCGTATCTCGTTTAAGAGAAGTTCCGCATTTTGTAACTGTGCATTTGTGAGATTGTGTTTTGGTTCTTCTAGGACAAACTCCAAAAGTTGGTCTTTGCAACGAATCAATATACTAACGAGTGCTTGGTTCAAATCTATTTTATGAGATCTGAGCTCATCCAAAAGATTTTCTAAGGTATGTGTAAACTTAACTGTTTCACTAAAACCAAACATTCCGGAAGTACCTTTAATAGTGTGTACCGCTCGGAAGAGCGCATTTAAATCCTCTTCTGAGGGAGTCTCCTGCTCCAATCGAAGTAGGATTTCCTCCATGGATTCTAAAAGGTCTTGAGACTCTAGAATATAGGCATCAATAACTTCAGAAAGATCCATTGCCTTCCTTTTTGGTACCATAAGAAAGAGAGTATTCGCTACTTTCCTCTTTGGTGATTTTGATTTTATCTCCAAAAAAACCAATCAATCCATATAAATCTAATATCTGTAAGATGGGTTTTGGATGGTTCTGGAAACTTAAGTTTATATTTTTTTGTCTACATAGCCTCTCTATATAAATCATCCATTGAATACCAGCGGTATCGATCCTCTGGATATTTCGCAAATCGATATGGAGATTTTGGGAATGGAAAATATCTTCCTTCTGCAAAAGTTCATTCCAAACCTGGATGAAAGGAATCGTAAGATAACCATCCCATCGAAGTAAGACTCCATTCTCTTTATCTTTTCTTAGAACTTTGGGTTCCATGGTCCTATACAAGTAGCTTGGAAATTGTCTCTAAGAGTTCTTCTGGAGAAAATGGTTTTGTGAGCCATGCCCTTGCTCCGGCATCCATGCCTTGTTGTTTTTTTTCTGGCTGAGACTCAGTCGTTAACATAATGATGGGTGTAAATTTATATTTTGGATTTTCCTTTGTCTTTTTGATGAAACTAATGCCATCCATATTGGGCATGTTCATATCCGATACAATTAAATCGATTTGGTGTTCTTCTAATTTGCTTAGGCCCTCGAGACCATCCCCGGCTTCCACCAATTCAAAGTTTGCGTTCTTTAGATGCACAGAAATGATCTTTCTGAAAACTGCAGAGTCATCGATGATAAGTATTTTTTTTGACATGAGATCCTCTTATTTTTTTTGTATGGGTATAAAAAATTCGGCAATTGTGCATAGGCTGATAGGATCAGAAGTATGGTCTTTTGCATTTCTGATAAAGAACATTCCGTTATGTTTATTCGCTATGTAATCTACCATAGTCAATCCTAGACCTAAGCTGAATGGCTCTATGTGGTGAACAGCCTCTACCGGTGGATGTGAGCGGAAGAAGGGTACTGTCAGTAGTTTTTGGTTTTGCTTTGAATACTCTGCATAGCTATCATCGTTGATGCTGTTTTTTATGGAGAGGCAAAGGTATCCTTCAATGATCGTTATAAAGGTATCTATGATCGTTCCCATGGATGCATATTTAATGGCATTCAGCAGGAGTTCCTTTATGGCTAAGACGATCAGAGATTCATCTAAACAGATCTCATATTCTGTGCGAACCAAAGGTGGATTGATTTTTAGATTTTTGATGTCAGTGAATGGCTTATAGTCATCGATCTGGTGTTGGATTAAAATGGACAGATGAGAAGAGCTCAGAGCTTTTAAAGTAACCGATTGTTCCAAAGTGGCAACTGCTGCTTCCAAACCACGAATCATTGATTTTGTATGGTCATTGTTTTCAAAGAGGAGGTGCATAAGGTCTGAATCTACTAGAAGGTTTTTATTTGCGTCCTTCTCGGACGTACTTTGTATGCTATCGATGAGTGTAGTCATCGTCCCAAGTCCAGTACCTTGGGAAAGTGTAGTCTTTAGATTATAAATCGACATCATTTCTGCACTCTGGCTATCAATCTTACGTTTACTCTCTTTATAACTTAACCATTCCAACTCTTCTCTCAATTCTTTTGATTCTTCCATCAAAAGAACTTTTTCGATATCGATCAGATACCGGTATTCCAAAGCCTTTTCGAGAACAACTTTGAAGAGTTCAATTTGAAGGGGTTTGATTAAGTAATCATACACTCCCAACTTCATGATCTCTATGATTTCATCTGACGAATCAATCGCAGTTTGTACTAAAATAACGGCATCAGGATGGATTTTTTTTAGTTCTTTGATAAATGACTTTCCGTCCATCACCGGCATCATCAAGTCCACAATAAAGACACTGAAGGTTTCGCGAGCAATCAACTCGAGTGCAATCTGCCCATTGGCAGCTACTTTTGACTGGACATTTATTTCTTCGCATAGGCCAGACAAAAGAATTTGGTTTTCTTCTCTGTCTTCTATGATTAAAACGGGAAAGGACGGTCTACGCTTTGAAAAATCCGAAGAAGTCTCTTTTTGTTTTTGAAAAGGGAGTAGATTTGCCATCAATTATCTGAGCATTCTACTTCAAAATAAGAAGAGAGCAAATCATTTATTCAAATTTGCTAAATTATCGTTGAGTGGCAGTAAAACCTGAAATGTACTTCCTAAATGTTCGCTACTTTCGAAACAAATGTTCGCTCGGATAAGGTCAGCCAATTTTTTTGAAATGGCAAGCCCTAGACCACTACCCTCTGTGTTAGGGGATGCGGACAACCGTGTAAATGATTCAAAGATTCGGCTCTTGTTTTTTTCTGAGATGCCTTCTCCGAAATCTTGGATGGACAATGACAGATAAGAACTCTCTTTGTTTAATGTGACGATAATATTTGCATTGGGAGGAGAGAATTTTACTGCATTGGATAAAATGTTTAAAATGATTTGAAATAATTTAGTTTTGTCTGTAAATAATTTGAATGATTCTAATTGATTGGTATGTAAGAGTACGTTTATATTTTTTTCTTTGAGTTGAGGGGTTAAGTTCTCTTTGCAATTCATGATCAAATCATAGATACACACCTCCGACATTAGTACTTCTACTTTACCTGCTTCCAATTTTGAATACTCTAAGAGCTCGTTGATCATTTTTAGCAGCCGGTTTCCTGATTGATGGATGATGTTGAGGTATTGTTTTCCAGGTAGGTTTTCTTCAGGAAGTTTGATCAATTGGGAGAAGCCTATGATGGAGTTGAGAGGAGTTCTCAGTTCATGGCTCATATGTGCCAAAAATTCTGATTTTACACGATTGGCTGACTCTGCTTTCTCTTTGGCTTGGTTGAGGTCGGCTGTCTTTCGGTCCACAAGAAGCTCGAGATGATCCCTATGAAGCTTCAACTCATTGGATAATCGAATCCGTTCCAGATAGGTTCCGATCCAATTTGCGACCGTTCGGTAGAGTTGGATTTCGTCCTCATCCAAGGGAAAGATCTTTTTCTTTTCCCAAACGATGCATCCATAGTACTTTCCTTGGATTTCCAAGGGTATTAAAAGTATATATTGTACACCTCTAGCAAAGAACCATTTCTGGTTAGGATCGGCTTCTGGTTTGGAAACAGAAACGTAATTTCCTTTTTGTAGGTTTTCGTGCCAATTCTGAAACCCGAGCTCCAGCCACTCATGCGAAAGATTTGCTTTTTGGATGCTGAGATGTGCATCTGTTCTACTCACTTCCATCATGATTTCGTAATAGATATTTTGTCTTTCGGGTAGGTACCTGAGCAGACAAAATGAATCCATCGAAGTAAAGTAGATAAAATCTTTTAGAGCCTCATGCAAAGTAGAATGGCTAGGCGTTGGCTGTATCAATGCCTGAGTCGTGGAAGAGACTCCAAGTTCAAATAACATCCGTTTTGAGAGATTTTCTTCCAAAATCTTTTGCGAACTTAGATCAATGAGGTTGATCAAGATGTATTTGACTTGTCCTTCCGAATCCTTGATCATAGAAGTCGTTAATTTTGTATCAAAGGAAGATCCGTTCTTTCGGTAGCAAATCAGTTCTAGCTCAAAATTCATCTTCATTGAAAGTTTTGAATAGAGTTGATCGATGGATTTTCTTTTGCTCCTTTCTCCGAATAAAAGGGATAAGGATCGGGAAATCACCTCCTCTTCACTGTATCCAGTCAGTTGAAAAAAACTTTCATTTGCAATTTCTATGATCCATTCATTGTTTTTATTCGGTAGTGCTCCAATTACCAAACTAGCATCTGAATTTTGGTGGAACATGGAACGATAGAGAAAGGCTTCTTCTTGGGCTTTCTTTCGGAAAAAAAAAGTTTCAAGGATATAAATCACTTTCATCCAATCAATATGTTTACCGAGCCAATCGGAATGTAAGGATTCTATATACAAAAGTCCTCTTGTCTTATTTTTATCAGGAACAATTAAAATAAGGTCTTTGGTTTCTTTTGATTTGGAGGGTAAAACTTGAATGACTTCACCTTGTTGTTCTTCTGCAAGTGTCCGAACAAACTTCGCATCCAGGAAGGGAAGTGCTTTTGTGCTTTCTAAACATATCCAGGGGTCATGCAAAGCATTCGGAAAATTTTCAATCAAAGAACTTGATGATTCCTGGGACCAAAATTCTACTTCATTTGCATTTACCAATTCTTTGAGTTTAAAAAGAGTCTCTTTGATGACTTTATATGTATTTGATTCTTGTATCGATAGAGCAAAAATTTGGTTCTTAAACTGTAAAAATTGGTTACTCTGTTTTTCGATCCGAAAGAACTCGTCGATATGACTCACATCTTCAAAGTTAAATGCATAACACTTTCCATTGGGATGAGCCAAACTTTTGATAGGTAAGATTTGGTAGCGAAGAAGTTTGCGTTTGTCCTCATGGTAAACTTCTAGGTTTCCATTTGGATGGGAACCGTGTTGTAACATGAGATCCAACAAAGATTGAAAGGCTTTCGAATATGCAGGTTCAAAGGATAGTCTATTTTGAAATATGATTTCAGGTTTTTCCCCATCTAAAGAGAATAAAAAAACCGCTTGGTTGATTTCAGAAAGGGTTTCGTAGGCGATCAGTAAATGATCCTTCTTCGAAGCGTCAAAAAAGGAATCATCCTGATGTTTCATCTTTAAAATTGAGTCAAAAGTTCCTTAGGTAATTTAAAATTCATGAGATCCTCCCGGCTTCCAGGGTACAGACCCACTTTAGCCTTTGGAAAATGCCTTTGCAATTCACTGACGATCTCATCTACCAATACCTGAGGACTCGAGGCACCTGCAGTGATACCCACGGTTTTGATTTGGTTGTCTAAAAAGTACTTTGGGTTTAATTCTTCTTTGCCTGTAATCCGAAAGGACAAAGGCTTAGTTTTTTTGGCTAATTGTAGCAGTCGGACTGAATTTGAGGAATTGGCAGCTCCAATCACTATCATTGCATCAACACTATCAATCATCGTTGTCACAGCTTCCTGCCTTTCAGTCGTGGCATAACAAATATCATCCTTTTGGGGATGCTCAACGAATGGGAATACCTCTTCAATTCGTTTTACTATATTTTTGGTATCACTAACAGATAGGGTTGTCTGCATAAGATAGGTGAGGGGCCGGTTTGGGTCGATTTGGGACTTCAAGTTTTCCACATCCGACTCTTCTTCCACAAGAAACATATCTGCTTCCCCCATCGTTCCAATTGCCTCATCATGCCCGCGGTGCGCTATGTAGATGATTTGGTGGCTGTCTTTGATGTTTTTTGCTTTTTTATGTACTCGGGTTACGAGAGGACAAGTGGCATCACCAACCCTCATATTCCGTCGTTTGGCTTCCTCTACAACACTCGGCGCGACACCATGAGCGGAAAAAATGACCGTAGCACCATCGGGAGCTTCATTTAATTCTTCAATAAACTGAATCCCTCGTTTTTTCATTTCGCTAACAACTCTTTGGTTGTGTACGATTTCCTTTCTCACGTATAGTGTTTCACCCTGTAAATTCTCAAATACAGTATCCACGTAGGAAATCGCATATTTGACCCCGGCGCAGAAACCCCTTGGATTGGCTAAATAAACCTGTTCGAGCAAAGTGATACCTTCCTAGGTACTTTTTGATTTAAATCCATATACTTGCAAAGAAAAATTTCGAGGGACATATTCTCACGGCAGGGAAGTCTTTATTTATTCCAAAAAAAGTCCATTTTCGCTATTATCCCAAAGTTGTATTTGACCGATCATCTCTTTGAAAGGGCCAAGGACGGCCTCTTCGAAAACTCATCAAGCTCCCCCAGAGATCTGGAGGAGAACGGATTCAAGGAGGAACCCGGATGATTATCAACCACAATATAAGTGCTATCTTTGCACACAGGACTTTGAAGTCAAATGACGCAAACCTGAGTAAAGATATAGAGAAGTTGTCTTCTGGTATGCGTATCAACAAAGCCGGAGATGACGCTTCTGGACTTGCGGTGTCTGAGAAAATGAGAACTCAGATCTCGGGTCTTCGACGTGCAGAACAAAACACTGAAGATGGTATGTCCCTCATCCAAACGGCTGAAGGCTACCTCCAAGAAACACATGAAATCGTTCAAAGGATTCGTGTGTTGGCTGTTCAGGCAGCTAACGGTATCTACACTGAAGAGGATAGACAACAGATCCAAGTGGAAGTTTCTCAGTTAGTGGACGAAATCGATCGTATCGCTTCTCAAGCAGAATTCAACAAAATGAAACTGCTCACAGGAGCATTCGCTAGATTGAATCCTACAGCAAGTATGTGGTTCCATATTGGAGCAAACATGCACCAAAGAGAAAGAGTATTCATCGAAACTATGAATACAGCTGCATTGGGATTAAGAAACCCTACGGTTCTTACTTTCATTTCTCTTTCGACTGCTGGAAAAGCAAACTCCGTAATTGGACTTTGTGATGATGCTTTACGAGTGATCTCTAAACAAAGAGCTGACCTCGGAGCTTATTACAATCGTATGGAGCACGCTGCAAAAGGACTTATGAATGCTTATGAGAATACACAAGCTTCTGAGTCTCGTATCCGTGATACTGACATGGCTGAACAAATGACCAGCTTCACGAGATACCAAATCTTAACTCAGGCTGCAACTTCAATGTTAGCGCAAGCAAACATGAAGTCTCAGTCAGTGATGAGATTACTCCAATAATGGGGTAGGAGAGTTTGAACTAAAGGGACAGGTGGTTGGGGTCCCTTAAGTTCAGCTCTCCGTTTTCTTTTCTAGAATTTTTTCCCAAGCTGAAAACTGGTATATCGATGGAAGGGCAAAGTACTTTCTGTTGCGCGGTATTCGAAACTACTCAATTCCACTCCAAACTGCATAAACCAATCTACATTTTGAAACATAAAACCGAAGGATAATTTTCCTTGGAATCTTTGTAGATCCACATGGTATACTTTTTTTGCATTCGATTCATTTGTAAGTAAAAGCAAACTAATGAGTTTTGTTTCTTCTGAATTTAGGTTTCCATTGTAAAAATACTGGTATGCCAAAAAGCGACTATAAACGGAAAGCCCTTTGGTTTCATTTCTAAATAATGTATCATAAAGAAAGTAATTCAATCCTGGGTATTTTGATTGGTCAATGTTTGAATCTAGCAGGGATTTAAGGATGGAAAACTTCAGACCTTCATTCGGGACCGATGCCCCATTAAAAATAGAGTTAAAGATAAGGTAATTGATCGCAAAAGGCTGGTCCTTACCTATAAATTGTTCGTATGCTAAAAATCGTGTAATTGTGGATGAAGAAGACTCATCAAAGACTGCATTGTACAAAGCTTGGCCATAAATATTGGTTTGTCCATTTTCTAAAATGACAAATTGATCCTCTTTATTTGGAAGTGGGCTGCCAATCGAAGTTCCCTTTGGATTTCCTAAAGTTGCGTTGATAGTTTGGTATTTGACTCCTGGTATTAAATAGAAATAAAATTCAGAATCTTCGCTGTAGTAATTTCCACTTGGATCAAATACAGATAATCCTCCCATGTTAGGTGAACTGATCTTTCCAAATCTCAATATAGGTCCAATGCTGAGAGAGGAATCTAAATTCCCCAAGCGTGCTGTTGATTGGAAACCAAATTGAGGTAGCCAAAAATATTTCCAGTCCAAATTCACTTGAAGGAGATTCTGTTTCGGAATTTGGTAATCCCAGCCTTGGGGCATAGGTGATTGTGTGATTTGGTGGATGATCCCTTGGAAGTATTTTCCTTGAGCGCTTGGGCCGATCTGGCCAAAGGCGAGTTCCAGTGATAAGGCACTTTTTTCCCAAAAAAAACTAGCTTTATCCGAAACCAAACCAAGAGAGGAGTAGGGCCTTTCACCGTATGGAATATCCGAAGTATAGAGATTGAGAGGGGAGTAGATGGCGTGAACTAATCCTATTCCCGAATATTGCTGTTTATGCGTACGATCTGCACCTAAACTTGATAGGATTGCGTGCAATACCCAAGAGGCGGGTAAGGGTAGAAGTAAACTTTGACCGTATTCTGCACGGATACCATTCGTATACTCTCTGTCAGTGAGTAGGAAGACATCATTTTCCCAATGCAGTTTAATGCTACGTGTTGGGCTTGTTTGTGGTTCTGATCGTAACTTTGCCGAGCCGATAAAAAAAAACACAAAAAGGAGAATACTTAGCAGAACTTGTTTCAATACTTGCCCACGCTTTGCATCCAATCTCTGTTTTTACTAGAATTAGAGAATCTTAAAAAAAAACGAAAGGGAAATCTAATGATTTTTTTTTAGCTGCCGACAGCTATAATGATCCAAGCAGATCGCCGTACAGCTTTGAATCCCGAAAAACTTTTCGGGATTTAATTCTTTTCGTTTTGCGCAATCACAAATAAACTTAAACTAGCAAAGAGATTGGGTAACCATTTTATCTCTCGTCTTCTATTAAAAGAAGCCGTTTGTAGGATTTTGATCGTTTCGATTTCACAAAAATCTTTGAAATCCTGGGCAGAGAGAAAATGTAAGTTAGGAGTATCATACCAATGGAAAGGCATAAGGTCAGTGACTGGCGTTTTTCCACTCAATAGGATGCTTAGGCGAATTTGCCAATGTGAAAAGTTTGGAAAGACGATGATCACTTTTTTGCCGATCCTAAGGCATTCTTTGATGATATCTCCTGGATTTAAGGTTTGTTGTATGGTTTGGTTTAGGATTAAGTAGTCAAAACTTTTGTCTAGATGGTGTTTCAATCCGTGGTCAATATCACCATGGTGGACATAGAGTCCTCTCTTTACACATTGGATGACACAACGTTCATCCTTTTCTATCCCCTGAACTCGCACACCTTTTTGTTTTAGGAGTAACATCAGTTCACCGAAACCACAGCCTAAATCCAAAATCCTTTCATTGGTTTGGATTAAGTTTGCAATATATGAGATGTCAGGTCTGTTTTGCAGATCGATTTCTTGAATGATTTTGGTTAAGCGAGTATTCATTTTCATCCTATCTCTTCCCAAGAAGAGAGTAAAAAATCGCGGATGATGGATTCTTGTTCAGGATTTGGGAGTAAAAAACTATCGTGACCTGCGGGATTGTTGAGTTCTACAAAACTGACAGGGATCGCATTCACTTCTAGGGACTTTACAATTTCTAAAGACTGGTAGGGAGGGTAAAGCCAGTCGGATGTATAAGCAACAACTAAAAATCTACATTTAACAACGGATAGTGCAGCTGTTAATTCTCGTCCAGTACCCAAACTGAAATGATCAAGTGCCTTTGTTACATAAATATACGAATTTGCGTCAAATCTATCCACGAAAGATTCACCCTGGTAAATTAAATAACTCCCCACAGCAAAATCAGTGGATTGGATGTTACCTTTAGGTGGCTTTCTCCCAAATTTTTCTCGCATAAGCTCATCAGAGAGATAAGTAATGTGGCCAACCATTCGTGCCAAAGCGAGTCCCTTTGCTGGCCTATGCTCAAATGAATACTCTCCTTTCAAATAATTTGGATCTGCTAAGATAGCCTGCCTACCTACTTCATTGAAGGCAATCTGCTGTGCAGAGTGTTCGGATGTGGAAGCCATGATGATACAATTTTTTACTCGATCAGGGTAACTGACTGACCATTGTAAGGCTTGCATTCCTCCCATTGAGCCACCAGCCACAGCAAACAAAATTTCAATTCCGAAATGACTGACTAATTTTTCCTGTGCATTCACCATATCTGCGATGGAAACAAAGGGAAAGGATGATTGGTAAGGTTTTCCGGTCTTGCCATTTTTGGAGAGTGGACCACTTGAGCCTTTGCATCCACCAATTACATTTGAAGAGATAACAAAAAATAGGTTGGTATCGATTGCTTTGCCAGGTCCGATGTAATTGTCCCAGTAACCTGGTTTTTTATCTCCTTCATGGTAGCCAGCAGCATGCGCATCGCCTGAAAGGGCATGGCAAACAAGGATTGCATTGTCTTTATTCGGAGAGAGTTTGCCATAGGTTTCATAGGCAATCTCGAGGGGTTTGATGGTCTCCCCATTGTCTAGAGTCAGTGAAGGGAAGGTAAATAGTTTTGTTTCGACAATGCCTACCGACCGCTCTCCAGATTGATCTTGATTGTCAGTGGTAGGCATGATTTTTCTCGTTAGATCAAATCTTTTTCAATGCCTCTTCTAAGTCGAGTAGAATGTCATCAATATGTTCTAGGCCAACAGAGAGTCGAACAAAGCCAGGGCTCACACCAGCAGAAGACTGTTCTTCTGGAGTTAATTGTTGGTGAGTTGTACTAGCTGGGTGGATGGCCAGTGATTTCGCATCACCAATGTTAGCTAACAAACTGAACAATTCTAAACTATCTATGAATTTTTTCGCAGAAGGAACTCCACCTTTGATTTCAAATCCAACTATGGCTCCAAAGAGTCCTCTTGTGTGGTATTTGGAAGCGGTCGCAAAGTTCTTATCTGTCTTAAGTCCTGGATAGTTTACCCATTCTACTTTTGGGTGTTTGCTCAAAAATTCTGCAACTTTTAGAGCATTGCTAGAGTGTTTTTCCATCCTAAGCGGAAGTGTTTCAATACCTTGCAAAATTTGCCATGCATTGAAAGGAGAGATTGCTGGTCCGAGGTCACGTAGTCCCTGCACCCGAGCTTTTAAAATGAAGGCAATGTTTACTCCGCCAAAGGGTTCAAATTTTCCAAAGACATCCCAAAATTTTAAGCCATGGTAAGAAGGATCCGGATCAGTATAGTTCTTAAACTTTCCATTCCCCCAGTTGAAGTTTCCTCCATCCACTATGATACCGCCAATCGAGGTTCCGTGGCCACCCAAAAATTTGGTGAGGGAGTGTACGACAATATTAGCACCATGTTGGATTGGGTTTACCAAATAAGGAGAGGGCATAGTGTTATCGATGACGAGTGGCACTCCAACTTCATTGGCAACTTTAGCTACCGCAGAAATATCTAGAGTATCCAACTTGGGGTTTCCGAGCGTTTCGGCAAAAAAAGCTCTTGTTTTATCATTTGCTGCTTTTCTAAAATTTTCCGGATTGGACTGGTCCACGAAATGAACTTTAATTCCAAGTTTGGGAAATGTATAATGGAGAAGGTTGTAGGTTCCTCCATAGAGTGAGGAAGATGCAACGATCTCCTGTCCTGTTTCCACAATGTTTAAAAGGGCAAGGGTTTCGGCTGATTGGCCGGAAGCGGTCGCGAGGGCTGCCACGCCACCTTCTAATGCCGCAACTCGTTTCTCCAAGACATCTGTCGTTGGGTTCATGAGTCTTGTGTAGATATTTCCAAATTCCTGTAGCCCAAATAAACGTGCTGCATGGTCTGTGTCTTTGAACACATAGGATGTCGTTTGGTATATAGGCAAGGCACGAGAGGTCGTGGTAGGATCAGGCTCCTGTCCTCCGTGTAAGGCGATGGTTTCAGGTCGATACGATCTTGGCATGGGATTCTCCTCAGAGAGTTTCGTTTTCCCCATGAAAATCGAATACTACTTAAATGTAAAGAAAAATTCTGCTAAATTAAACTTATTGTTTGTTTTATTGGATGTGGTGGTGATGCTTAAAATTCTTATTTCCAGTCACATTTCGATCGATATTATAGGATAGCTCAATGAAGACTCGGTATTTCCTATTGACTTGTGTTTGTTATGGTCTGGCCACCGTCTCTCTCTCAGCCCAGGTATGGGCGCCTACTGGAACGGAAACACGAAGACCCTCCGCCCTGCAATTTGATGCGGGTACTAGCCAATTCAGAGGGGATTATTATGTCTATCTTTCGCCGAACTTTACCTATAACCATGGGAGCCAATTTGGTTATTCCTTTTCCTTGCCCCTAAATTTTCTTTCGGTGGACCGAGCGCCCAAACTGTCGGGACAGAGCACAGGGGAGTTAAGACAAATTGACTACAATAGCAGGCAAGATTATCTACGGACATTGAATTACATTTCCTATGGGACTTACAACCAGCAAGTGCCTGGAAAATTCACCTACTCTTTGTATGCTGGAAAAGTGATCGATGGATACGTAGGACATGGCACTATCTTAAATAAATACCAATCGTCCTCCAGGTTTGATGCTTATAATCCAAGTGTGTTAGCTGATGCTAATTCTGATTACGGAGGTGTGCAATACTTCTCCAATTCAGTCGCCAGTTTCAATGTGAATGTGGTGCGCGTTTACGTTAAGCCCTTAGCAATAGGGCGCAAAGTGATGTCTTTTTTCCAAGACCAGTCTGGATCCGTATATTTTTTGAATATACGAGGAAAGGTCATTGATGATGCCGGAAGGAAAAGTGTCGAGGAAGAGATATCTTCCGAAGATACCGTGGCAAAGCAAAAAAAGGAAAAGGAGATTCGTCCCATACA
Source organism: Leptospira ryugenii (assembly GCF_003114855.1). Taxonomy (NCBI): domain Bacteria; kingdom Pseudomonadati; phylum Spirochaetota; class Leptospiria; order Leptospirales; family Leptospiraceae; genus Leptospira; species Leptospira ryugenii. Next base: position 385,851 of record NZ_BFBB01000002.1, read on the forward strand.
AAAAGACTCAAGGGTGGAAATTGCGGAGAATGATCCTTGGTACAATCGTTTGACTTTAGGCTATACATCAGCTTGGGACCGAGGGGCACCCGTTACACTCTCCTATAGCTCGAATGGTGCTCCCTTATTAGAAAAAACTTCAGACCAACCCACAATCTCTACAAGTAAAACTGTGCGCGTTGAAGGTTTTGATGCCGAATACCGACTACTGAATCTAAGTTTTTTAGAATTCACACCTTATTTTGACTTCAACCGAATCAAGACATTAGACAATTCCACGGGAACACATTATGGAGCTAGCCTCAGGATCGGGAACAAAGATTTAAATGTGATCTTAAAACCGGAGCTACGCCAAATGACAGGCAATTACATTCCAATGTACTTTGATAGCTTTTACGAAATCGAAAGATTCCAATCATTCCCTGCAGTCGCTCCAATGCGTACAAAATTTGAAAACTTAGAAACGCAAGGAAATGGAACTATAAAAGGTTATTTGCATACGATCTATTTGAATTTTTACCATCTAGGCTTTGAATTTGCGGTAGAGGACTACGGTGGTAAAGAAAAGAAACGGGTGTTTGCTGCTGCCTATATTCCGATTGGTTCTTCTTTTCAAGTCTCTTTTTTCTTCACGAAAAAAGGTTACGGTGGGCAAAGTAATCTTTTTGAGGTGGACGAAAATAGCCAAGGAGCAGCAGAGATTTCGAAATCATTTGGGCCTTTGATGTTTCGAGTGCAGAACTACAGACGATTTGTCTTAGATGTCGCGGAGAAGACTTTTGTCTCCACCGATGAAGTCCGTTTTTTGGTTTCAGGTGGCATGAGTTTTTAGCCAAACGTCTGTTTGGTACAATGCTGCAAGATAGGCATCCTCTGTGCGCAAACTCAGATCACTCAATCGGACAATCTTTGCTCCCAAGCTTTGGTAATATCGAAGGTCATTTTCTAAAAAACCGGATTCAGGACCAAAAATATGTTCTATGGAATTAGATGCTAAATAAACATCTCTGAGGTCGGAAAAGGCCTCTCCCTCAGGATGGAAAACAAAAATTGTCCTTTGATCTTCAGTCTTTGGTTTCCAATGTCTCTCTTTCGAATAGTGGATCTCTGCTTGGAAGATATTTCCCGTTTGTGACATTCCCTTTGCATAATCCTCGTATTCTTTTCCTCTATACAAAGGAGAGGTGAGATACTCCTGGTTTCTCGTTTCGGGAAGAAAGAATTGGAGGGTTCCGATTCCAAAACAGCCAGACAGATAGAAAATCTTTTTCCCTGTTTGTGGTCTGGGTAAAGCAAATGAAAAACTATGCTCTTTACGGATTGGCTTCTGAGAATCTATAGATATAATTTGCAGTGAGGTTTCGTTACTTGTTTGGTGAACAATTCTACAAATACCTCTCCACACATTAGTAAGTAAGGCCCGAACTGTATCATTCGTTTTTTTTTGCAGAATGGTTTGTATGTGTCTGTGCCTATCTCCTTGGATTGTATAAATGCCGTTTTCAAATGGATCCTCTGCTCGGATGACGATCCAGTTCATATCTCTAATACTGGTTCATCACTTTGGATCTCTGGACTGGGGTTTCTGGGCTCTTGGCTAGTCGGTTCAGAAGGTTCCTTCGGGAGTGGTTTATTTGTGTCGAGGGAAGGGGACCTAAAATAAAATACAATGTACAAAAACAAGATACCATACAAAAGAATCGCGGCAATCTGTTTGGGTTCTTTCCAGAAGGGTGTTGCCGAGGTTTGTTTCTTCGGAATTTTTGATTTTAAGAAATCAATCGGTGCGTAGAGAAGGTCCGAGAGGAGATGTAAATACTCTTGTTTACTCGGTTGGAACGAAAAACTTTTAGATGGAGTCTCAAGTTCTATCTTAAAATCTTTATCCGTTTCAGAGTTGAATTGAAAGCTATGGTAGCAGACAGGGCATCTAACAATGACGGTTCCCATACTCTTCGGGAACCGTAACATCGTAGAACAATTCGGACAGTGTTTTAGTAAATTCAAACCATTCGTAGGCTTTGAGCTCTTAGTATTTCAAAGAGCTTTTCAATGCCTCAACATTTTTCTTATAATGTTTATTGGAATCGCGGTCATTGTAATCAAAAATCTTAGTGAAAAGCTTATCAAAATAATCTAAGTTTTTGAAATAAAATGATTTTTTGAATCGATTTCGGATTGGGTTTGTTTTTGTGTTTTCCACATTTGCAAGGATGTACTTTCCTACCCCTTTTTCAGAAGGAGTTTCTGGTGTACCCCAAAGAGGGAAACCATCGTGTTGGTAAAATAGTTCGATTTTATCGTTATGAGCAGGCGTTCCGTTCGGAGCAGTGTCTGCAATCACAGATATGATCTTGTCTTCTATTTGGAAATTGTTTTGGTATACATACGTCCTAACCTTGGTTAGGTTTCTGGGTTGTTCCTTTCTGGGATCTGGGTCTGCGTTGTTGGAGCCTTCAAAAAACAATTCAAGAGTTTTTGATTTAGCACCTAAATTGTAGGCGGATTTTCCATCATCAGAACCAACAAAATCAAACACCTCGAGGTGAAGGCAGGTGTTGTCCTTTGCTTCTTGGTTGGCCGCAGCCTCGCACTTTTCCCCGTCTTGGCTTGGTTTGCCTTTGTAGAGTACGGTTCTATGTGGCAAGGTGCGCACTTTCATTTTAAAGAGGACAGTATGTCGAGTGAGCTTTTTATTCACTTCGGAGATATTTCCATCTAGTTCGGCCTCGGTATCAGCAATTGCTTTCCCTTCCTGGGTAGCGTCAATGCCAGCCTGTGAACTGCTTTGCTCTGTTTGTGCAGACAAACCGAAAGCAAGGAATATGATAGGAACAAATTTTAAAAGTTTCATGTCCGCGTTCATCCTAAAACGGTTAAATTGAGGATACCTCCGAACGGCAGTCTACCGTAAAGTATTATCCTACAAACTGTATCGGATTTTCCGAGCCTAGGGTTGACCCAAATATTCCAATTTTCTCAAGTGTGGTGAAAATCTGTCAGGCAAGACCGGTACAAATCGAAAGGAGGCGCCTCGATGCCCTTTCCTTCCCGAATTTGTTTGGTGATCCACGTTCTTTCGACAAAATCGCAGAAATCCTTCAAATTTCTCCCGGAAGCTCCTTCCAGTGACACGGATAATACGGCTCTTTCTTGGTCCGTCAATTGTTTAGCATAATTTGCGAGGATTTTTGTTCTTTCCTCCTGTTTTGGTAAGGGGAAGTAAATCTTTCTGTCAAAGCGAGAGACAAGAGCAGGGTCTAGGTCTTTTTTTCGGTTTGTGGCACCAATGGTGATCAAATTCCCTGTTTTCGCAAATCCATCTAATTTTCGAAGGAGTACACTCAGTAAATTTCGGGTAGCTTCAAAGAGCCCGTCCTCTCGTGAAGTTGCCAGGGAGTCTATTTCATCTAAAAACAAAAAAGACCTTGGGAATAGGGCAGTCGCGTCAAAGATCATGGCAAGATTTTGTGAAGATTCTCCATAGTATTTACTTAAGATGGACTCGATGGGAACATAGACCAAAGGGATCTTTGCCATATAGGATGCTACTTTGGCCATACTTGTTTTTCCCACCCCGGGTTCCCCTTCGAATAGAACTGCCCTCGGGAGGATGGAGGAGGCTTGGACCCGCGTCAATTTTGTAATCTCTTGGAAAGGTTTGGGGTGGAGAGTCGGCATCACCAAACTTTCTAAGATCTGGTCTTTCACCTCTTGGTAACCAGCAATTTGGGAGAAACTGTATTCCGCGACATCACTTGCTAGAGGATCATAGACTTCCACACCCAGCTTTTGTAGGATCTCTTTGGGTTCTTGGGTCTTCTTTTCGGCACCAGAAAAATGTTGGGAAAGCGCAATGCAGGCCTGTATCTCCCTTTGGGAAAAATCACCCCGTTTGGATGCTTCCCATTTTAAGGAGGGTCCTCCGAACGAAAAACGAAATCGGATTCTTTGGCTTAGGTTTTTATCTACTTCGAACAGATTGTCAGGCAAGGCTTGTAGGCTCAAATAATTGCTTTCAAAATTATAGATGCGGTAGTTTTCAATGAAGTTGCGTAGGACTCCCAAAGCATCGAAAAGGGCCACCTTTCCAGGATCGGGAAGATGCATACGAAAGATGGTCTCTTCTTTCTCTGTTAAAAATTCGAAGGCCTGTTTGGGGAGTTCATGCAACAAAAGTTCCCGGGCCCGAAAGAAGTCCAAGGGACTGCTCTGAGTAGACATAAGTGACAAATTCCATACCCAGAATTTTTTTTTCAAGGAAGGAATTTTTATTTCTCCGACAGTGAATAGAGAGAGGATGCAGCATGGGTGAAGGTTCATTATCACAAGAAGATATTGATGCTCTATTAGGTGGATTTGGCGGGGGAAGTGGGACAGGGAGTTCCTCTTCCGGAGCGAGTAGCCCTGCGCCTTCCGGTGGAGCCCTAGATGATTTGGATGCCCTAGTAGGAGCCGGCCCTGGGATTTCCGATGATGGTGGACCCAGTTTTGCAGACATCGCTGCTGCTTTAGGACCTAGTTCCACTCCAAGCCCTCAGAAAAGTAGCCAAAAAGCGCAGAGTGCTGGGGGAGGCGGAAACACCGCCAATTTAAATCTCCTTTTAGATGTCACCCTCCAACTCACCATAGAATTAGGTAGGACTTCTATGTACATCAAAGATGTTCTCATGCTGACAGAAGGAACCGTAGTGGAACTCGACAAAAACATTGGAGAGGAATTGGATATCCTCGCGAATGGAAAGCTTGTAGGACGAGGAAAGCTAATCGTTTTGGATGATTATTATGGGGTTCAAATCACTCAGATTGTGAATCCTATGGATCGATTAGGTGGAGCGGCCTTTCTCTAGGAAAACACTTGCCTTTATCCGCTCGTTTGAAAGTCTCACCGCATGCTGCAAAGATTTCTTTTACTTTCGATTTTACTATTCATGACTGCATGTTCCAAAAATGACAAACCACTCCCTTTTGGTTCCGAAATGCGTATGATGCCAGTGGATACAGCCAACCAAGGTAGAAATGATACCGTAGGATACTACATTCCCGAAAAAGGAAATTATCGTATCCTCTACATCGAAATCGATAAAGACGATAATGGCTCCTCTGATGAATTCATCTGGCAGGGACTTTCCTCTGTACAGCAGGAAGCGAATCCTAACGTAAAATCTATGGTGAAGGTTCATGAGGAAGTGGATGAGAACAATGACGGGAAGATCGACTTAATTAGGTGGCTACTCCCGAATGAGCTTATCGGTATTGCACAAAAAGATTCCAACCACGATTCCTATTTTGAAACGACTATGTTTTATAATTTAAAAAAACAAATTGTCCGTAAGGAAATAGACGCCGAACGCAAAGGTTTTCCGACTATATTCATTTTTCCTGATCGAGCTGAAATTGACTCAAATTATGACCGTATACCAGACCTTGTGGTTTTCGGAACTTCGGATTTAGAATTAGAAGCTAAAGCAACAGGAAAAAAAGATACAAAGCCCCTTGCCAAGTCGGAATCACGGGTTTTAAACCAAAAATTATTGCCAGCTGAAATAAGACCGATCATAGGAAGTGGCCTAATCGATTGAAAGGAGCCCTCATGAAACAATTGTTTCATGAGGAAGTTTCGTTTTAAGTTTTTGCTTTTTTTCCTTCCGTAAGATTTGCAATCAAATTCGGAAGGTTCATCACATCTGCAGGGATGAGAATTTCCGTATTCTCTTTAGCCACATGCAAGAAACTCTGAATGAATGACTTAGTGATTTGGAGTTTGATTGCTGCCGAACCAGTTTGGTCAGAGATTGCATTTGCGATGGATTCAATTCCTTTTGCAGTCGCAGCAGCCAAAGCTTCAATTTCATTTGCTTTTCCTTCCGCTGAGTTGATACGTCTTTGTTTTTCCCCTTCAGACCGGTTGATAGCTTCCTCTTTTAAACCTAAAGATCGATTGATGCGGGAATCCCTTTCTCCTTCTGAAAGTAGAATCTGCGAACGCTTCACAATCTGAGCCTTTTTTTCTTTTTCCATTGCTTCCAAGACAGATTTGGGAGGCACTATGTTTAGAATTTCATAGCGATTCACTTTTATGCCCCAAGGCTCAGAAGCTTGGTCCAATGCTGCTACAATTGTACTATTGATCAGATCTTTTTCACCGATGGTTTTATCTAATTCCATTGTTCCAATTACGGAACGCATGGTAGTTTGTGCCAACAGGATGGAGGCAAATTTATAATCTTGGATCCCATAAGAGGCACGAACAGGATCAATTACTTTTAAATACAGAACTCCATCAACCTTCACCTGAACATTGTCATGCGTAATGCAAATTTGAGGTTCTACATCTATAGCCTGTTCCTTTAGTGTATGGAAGTAGGCATCTCGGTCAACAAATGGAAGGATAATATGGAATCCCGCCCGTAAAGTTTGGCTGTATTTACCTAGCCTCTCCACGATGAGTACATCTTGTGCGGATATGATCCGTATGCATCTAAATATTTTGTAGGCAAGGTAAATGGTGACAAGCGCCCAAAAGGCAATGACATGATAACTCATATTAGTTCTCTCCTGCTTGTGGGATTTTTGTAGTTATGCGAGACAGTCCTTCAAATACTCCGCCTATGTTAGCTAAGTTTTCTGGGACAACTGTCGTTTTGGAATTTTTTAAGATAGAACCCAGTGCATCCAGATATTCTTGTGTGATCTGAAGGCTTACAGCTTCCTTTCCCCCTTTTTTGGAAATGGCTTCTGAGACCATTTGTAGGCCTTTCGCAGTTGCCGTCGCGATCAATTCAATCTCCTTTGCCCGGCCCGTTGCTTCATTGACAAGTCGGATCTTTTCACCTTCCGAGATATTGATTGATTCTTGCATCTCTCCCATTGATTTGTTGACGAGAGATTCTTTTTCTCCTTGGGAGATGGTAATTTCAGCTCGTCTTTCTCTTTCCGATTTCATTTGGTCTTCCATCGCTAATAGGATTTGTTTGGGAGGAGTGATGTTTCTCAGTTCATAACGAGTGACTTTTATCCCCCAAGCATCTGTGGCTCTATCGATATTGGATACCACATTGCCATTGATTTCATCCCTTTCTGAGAGAAGATTATCGAAGAGCAATTTTCCGATTTCGGAACGTAGAGTCGTTTGTGCTAGTTGGGAGGTAGCTAACATAAAATTATCGATTCCATACGATGCTTTTTCGCTATCCATTACCTTAAGGTACAAGACACCATCCACTTCTACAGAAACGTTATCGCGTGTGATGCAGATCTGCGGGTCAATGTCTATGGTTTGTTCTTTCAAATCCTGTCGATAGCGAATCTGGTCTATAAACGGAATCAAAAAATAAAAACCTGGTTTGAGAATGCCTTGGAAGACACCCAGTCTTTCTTTAACAAACTCTTGTTGCTCAGGTACGATGATGATTGTTTTTCGTATGATGTAAACCACCAACACGAATAATACGATGGCTATGTTTTCCATGTATCGTATCCACTCCTTTTTGTGAATGTAGAGGCAAAGCGTATCCTAGATACCCGGAAGAAAAAAGGAATTTTTTACCTCTTGGATTTTTTTATGCCACAGGCTCTGTTGGTTCAACGAAGAAGGTGAGGTTGTCTCGTCTGGTGATCCGAACCAGACTGCCTTTGGGGATTCTCTTCCCTTGCGTTGTGGCATCCCAAATTGTCCCTTGGAAGCGGACCTTTCCACCGAGCTGTCCTACAAGTATGTCCTGCTCCACCTTAACAATTTGGTTCAGGTAATCTTCTTTCACAAAGGGATCCACTGTCTTTTCCGATCGAAAGAGCTTTCGGACAAAATGGCCTCCGATGAGAAGGGAACCCAAAGTAGAGACCATCCAAACAATGGCCTGTTGGCTAAAACTGAGAGGGAACCAAAGGTGGACTAGGCCAGTCACAAGAGAGCCAAAACCCAAAAACATAATAAAGGTACCAGGGAAGACAAATTCCAAAGCGATGAAAATCACTGCGGAAATGATCCAAAGTGTAGATGATTCTGTAATCAGATCCAAGAGTCCCTCCGAGGATTGAGACTGGCCTGGCTTTTCAAAAGGCGCAAGAAAATAATACTTTGAAATGCATCCATAGGCCGAATTCTAGGAGGAAAAAATGAAACTAACCCTTGCCATCGTAGGATTTCTTTTGTTTGCCATCCAGTGGATCCCTGTTGACCGAAGCCAAAGACCAGAACCTGCGCCTCTCGAGGCCGAACCAGAGATCAAGTCCATCCTAGAACGGAGCTGTTTTGATTGCCATTCGAATCGTAGCCAATGGCCATTCTATTCGTATATTTCTCCCATTTCATTATTTGTTGAGCGGCATATCCAAGAAGGAAGAGAAGAATTGAATTTTTCAGAATGGGAGTCGCTATCCTTGAAGAAAAAGGCTACCTATGCAGGCAGTATAAGAGAAAGTATCGAAGAGGGGGAAATGCCTCTCTTCTCCTACACCATTCTCCATAGAAATGCTATTCTAAGTGAAACTGACCGTAAGACCCTCATCCAGTGGACGGAAAGAATCGAAAATGAATACGACAAGGAATCAGAATGAAATCTAAAAAACTTTGGGGAGGTCGTTTTGAAGAAGCTCCTTCTTCGATAATGGTGCGCATGGGGGAGTCCATTTCCTATGATAAAACTTTGTTTGCACAAGACGTACGCGGTTCCATTGCGCATGCCCGGATGTTACAAAAGATAGGTATTCTTTCGAAAGTAGAACTCAAAAAAATGGAATTAGGTCTCTTACAAGTTTTAAAAGAGATCAAAGCGAATCAATTTGAATTTAAAATTGAAAATGAAGACATTCATATGTCGATTGAATCTCGTTTAACGGAGATTATTGGGGATTTAGGAAAAAAGTTACACACGGGAAGGTCTCGGAATGACCAGGTCTCACAAGATGTACGACTCTATTTGAAAGATGAGATTATCTTGATCTTAGAATCGTTCCTTAGTCTTTTGGCTGTTTGGATCCGAAAGGCAGAATCGTCCATCGATATTATCTTTCCTGGCTATACCCATTTGCAAATTGCACAGCCTATACGGGCTTCTCATTATTTCTTATCACATTTTTGGGCCAATGTCCGCGACTTTGAAGAATTTCTGGCTAGTTTCGATAGAGCAGATGAGCTTGTCTTAGGATCGGGCGCCTTGGCGGGTGTGAACTACCCAACAGACCGTGTGTTTTTACAGAAAGAGCTCCGGTTATCGGCAATCAATGAAAATTCGATCGATGGCGTATCCCAAAGAGATCACATTTTAAAATTTTTATTTTCCGTTTCTCAGTTTTCTTTACATGCATCCCGTTTTGCAGAGGAAGTGATTCTATTTTCTTCTTTAGAATTTTCTTATTTTCGTTTGCCTGACTCACTCACAACTGGTTCCTCAATTATGCCACAGAAAAAAAATCCAGATATTGCGGAATTGATCCGTGGAAAAGCAGGAAGGGTCATAGGGGGACTCAACCATTTGATGGTGATGATCAAGGGTACTCCCTTTGCCTACAACCGAGATTTCCAAGAAGATAAAATTCCATTATTTGATGCCGTAAACCAAGTAAAACTGGTGTTAGAAGGTGTGAGAGAGATGGTAAGAGAACTAAAAATCTTAGAAAAAAACACGGAAAAGAGTCTGAAGCAAGGTTTTGCAACAGCAACCGATTTGGCAGATTGGTTAGTAAAACGAAAAGGTTTACCATTTCGTAGTTCACACGAAATTGTGGGCGAACTCGTGAAGCGTTGCACGGAAAAGCATTGGACTCTCGATACAATTCCCAAGGAAGAAAGGAAAAAAATACATGAAGCACTCGTAGACCCAGAATACGAAGAAGCCATTTCTCTAGAGACTTCTTGTGAAAAGAAAGATGTTAGAGGTGGGACTGCCAGAAGACGGCAGATAGAACAAATCTCTAAAGCTAAGCAGAAATTAAATGATTTAACCAAACAATACATACAAAGAAAAGGAAAGCTCAAATGATCAATACGATACGAACTATATTATTTTTAGGATTCCTAGTTGCCCTAGGCTTTACAGCATGTTCCAATCAAAAATTTAAGAAACTCACGTATGAACCTGTTTCGTATGGAAAAATAAATGTAGTCGTTCGCAAGTTGGAAACAAGCTATGCCAAATTGCCCGAAAAACCAGCCATATACGCCATTATCAATACAAACGTGGGGGATTTGGTCTTGGAATTGTACCATGAGGCCGCTCCCAAAACGGTGCAAAATTTTATTGATTTAGCTCAAGGTGAAAAAGAGTTTCGAACGGAAAAAGGTACCGAAAAACGGCCGTTTTACGATGGATTGAAATTCCACAGAGTCATCAAAGATTTTATGGCACAAGGTGGTTGCCCGAGGGGAGATGGAACAGGTGGTCCTGGCTATCAGTTTGAAGATGAAATCAATGGTAAGGCCTTGGGGCTAGGTGCAGTCAAAGTAAAGGAGGCTCCTCAATACCAGACACAACTCCAAAGGTTAATCTTTACCGAGTTTAACATCCAAACCAAACAAGATTTAGATGCAAAGGGTGCAGAGGTTGAAGAGGCATACGTGCAGGCATTGGAACTACCGGTTTTGGAAGTTTTGCATAGGGTTGGTTACCGATTTAATGAAGTTTTACCGAGTAAACCTCCTGTAAGAGGCTCTCTTGCGATGGCAAATGCTGGTCCAAATACAAATGGTTCACAATTTTTTATTAACCAAGTAGATACTCCGCATCTAACTGGGATTCATACTGTATTTGGTCAGCTGGTAAGTGGCTGGGATGTACTAGATAGAATCATAGAGAAAGGGAATTTACAGACTACCATCAAACATATCAGTATCATTGATAAACGAATATGAATTATTTAGAAGGAATTGAAATCATCCAAAAATATACGGCTGGTTCCTCAGTGGAACCTGTATTACAGTTCGTAAGTTCAGTTCCTTATGATGGCGATGGCTTCGCTCGTGCCTTGGATGAGATCGGAGGTATCAACCGATACCCAGATACATTTGTTGGACTACTTTCTTTTTTGAGCTTTTTGTTAGCTGAAAAAAAAATCGTAAGCGATCTATATGAAAGCGCATTGGAACGCTATGACAGGCTCAACCAGCATACAAGCAAACGAAAACCTACAGAAGAAGAGGCGAAAATCAAACGCACCTTGACGGACTTTATCTTAAAAGTAGAAAAAGTCTTTGAAGTCCAAGACCTAACAGATGAAAGTTTAGTCAAAGAACTCAATCGATTTGTCTCTGAATCCAATCTCTATGGAATCACTGAGAACGAGGTCAAAAACTTAAAACTATCTACAAAAACAGTAGCCCTCGTCGAATCCCATTTGGACAAACTCCGAGAGTCCTACTACCAATACAAAAAGCTAAGGTCCATCATGGAGCGTCTGATTCGTATTGCCGATTATATCTTAGAAGATGCTGAGCGTATGCGCACATAATTTTTTATGTCTTAAAAAAAGAATTTTGTTTTTACACTTTTTGCCGACAAATGAGATGTATGGCGAGAAGCATATCCGCATTTGTCTTTTTATGGCTTGTTTTAGCTGAGATTCTTTACGCTTTCCCTGACCGAGATGCTCGTGGGGAGTCTATAGAGAATTTTTTAGCACTCCAAGGCAAAATCCATCTCGAACTGCCCAAGCGAAATTTTGAAGAACGGGAAAGAATCGCATTGGAGTATAGCATTCGCAATACAGGGAAAGAAGTAGTTCGGATTTTTCCTGCGGGAGACTATCGCTATAGCTTTCAGATCCTAATCAAAGATGGAGAGGATAGACTCCTTGCTCCACTAGAAGACCCAGAATTCCATGATCCGATATTAAAACGCAGGACAACCATTGTAAATTTGGTGGGAGATGCCAACAAGGAGATTATCCTCCACAAAGGAGAGTCTTTCTCTCGTACCATCTATCTGGATGAATTGTACGCTTTTGAGCCTGGTAAAAAATACTATGTTACAGGCTATTTTTATCCTAACTATACTGAGGATAAAAGGAATTTCCTACGTTCAGAAAACACTGTATCATTTCTTTTGCAGAGTCGACCCAAAGAGAAAGTTAGCTCACTCATCCAATTGCCGGGCCAAGAAATCACCAAATTGAGTCCAGAGGAAACATTATTTTTATTTCTTGGTTCGGAAATGAAGAAGAACTGGGAAGGTCATTTTAAATGGATTCACTTCCCTGAATATATATTGAATTACGATCGGTTCAGCACTATCTATTCGGAAAGTCCTGTGGGAGAAAGGGAAGCGATTATCCAGGAATTTAAGGAATATTTGACAAGTTCTCCTTCTGGTGTGTTAAAATACTTTAAAATCCTTTCTGTAGAATACCCAAGTGTTAGAGATGCGCGGGTCCTCGTCTATGTAGAGAGGATGCAGGGAAGATTTAAGAGTCGCTACGAATACCAATATAGTTTACATTTGGATATGAATGATCGATCGGCTCTTTGGCAAATTAAGAATGTGTTGGTAAAGGTAAAAAAATGACCGAAATCCTTTCTCAAGATGAAATTGATGCTCTGTTAAATGCGATCTCCTCAGGTGAAGTTTCTGAGGATGAATACTCCTCTGTAGGCGAACAAAAGAAAGTCAAAATTTATGACTTTAAAAGGCCAGACAAGTTTTCGAAAGACCAGATCCGTACGCTTCAGATGATGCATGAAACCTTTGCTCGTTTGGCCACTACGGGTTTATCTGCTCAGCTGCGTGCCCTAGTTGTGGTCCACGTGGCCTCGGTTGACCAGTTAACCTATGAAGAATTCATTCGTTCCATTCCCAACCCAACCACTCTGGCCGTGATCAATATGGACCCCCTCCGTGGATCGGCTATCTTAGAAATTGACCCTTCTATCTCCTTTACGATCATAGATCGTTTGTTTGGTGGTAAAGGTGAATCTTCCAAAGTAAATCGAGAACTTTCCGATATCGAACTTTCAGTAATGGAAGGTATCATCGTTCGAATTTTAGGGAACTTACGTGAATCATGGTCTACTGTAATTGATTTACGCCCTCGTTTAGGGAATATTGAAACAAACCCGCAGTTTGCGCAGGTGGTTCCTCCGAATGACATGGTGGTTTTGATTACTCTAGAAACAAAAGTAGGAGAAGTTGAAGGGATGACTAACCTTTGTATTCCCTATATCACCATTGAGCCAATCATCAATAAACTATCAGCGCAGTATTGGTATTCCTCCATCCGAAAAGGAGAGGTAGATGAGAATAGGGCCGTCATCCAGGAACGACTTGACCAAGTCAAGATTCCGCTGATTTCAGAAGTGGGCTCCGTAGACATTTCGTTAAACGATCTTATGAATTTACAATTGGGTGATGTTATCAAGTTGGAAAATACTCCTATCAAATCAGATCTTACGGTAAAGGTCGGAGACAGAAGTAAATTCAAGGCCACTCCAGGAAAGGTGGGGAATCGTTTGGCAATTCAAATCGGTGATAGCATTGAAGACATTCCAGACGAACTGCTTGGTTCTACAAGATCCGAACAGGAATATTGATCTCTGTCATTGGGAATTTTGTTTTTCTGTGAAGGGTGCTTAATCTATGCATCGAACATGGGTTCAATTTTTGATCCTATTCTGGATTGGGTGTGGAAGTATTTTATTTGCGAATCCAAAAACCAAACAAAAAATAAAGCCCAAAACCATCATCATTTCTGTGGATGGTTTTCCCTACTACTACTGGTCCAAACAAGAACATAGGCAACACTTTCCTCATCTTACTCGTATATTCGAGAAATATGGAGTCTTTCCCTTAGAGACTGTCAATCCCTCTGTGACGTATCCTGCGCATACCTCTATGGTGACAGGAAAGGATCCCATTGAACATGGCATCTATAACAACACTCTATCCGATCCATTTGACCGAAACGACGGTGGTTGGATGTGGTATGCAGAAGACATACAAGTCCCGACACTCTGGACTCTCGCAAAAGATCGGGGCAAAAAAACGGCAAATGTATTTTGGCCAGTGACAGTAGGCGCCTCGATCGATTGGAATCTACCCCAGTACTGGCGAAAGAAAATTCCAGAGGACGATAAACTTCTCCGCGCGCTTTCGACAAAAGGTCTACACAAGGAAGCTGAATCTAAAGTAGGTACTCCCTTAAATGATGTAACAAAAGATGAAATCAAATTAAAGACAGCTTCCTATCTATACAAAACCTACCAACCAGATCTACTCTTTGTTTATACCACGGATTTGGATAGTATGCACCATGCTTATGGACCTAGTTCTGAACAGGCACTCAAACGTTTGACGGAAATCGACAAGGCCTTACAGGAATTCTTCGTCTCATTAGGAGTGTTTTCTAAAGGTGGTCCAAACCTTATCTTAGTGTCAGACCATGGATTTTTTTCTGCTGAGGAAGTTTGTGCACCGAATGTAATACTGAAACAAAGAGGCTATATCCAAGACGAATCCTCAACTTACAAACTCACGTTTAAAAGTTCGGGTGGCATTGCAATTTTATTGCCCGGAGAAGGAACATCTATCTCTGAAGAAGAAGTGGAAAGCATTGCAAAGGAAATTGTAAGTGTATGTACAGGCGCGACTTGGTTATCTTTTCGCAATGGAGAGAAACCAGAGAATCTATCGGAAATGGAAATGCAAAGGTTGAAAAGACTCAACACTCTCCATCCGAAAGCGATAGGAATTTTACAAACGAAGCAAGCTCTCTTTTTTTCAGGGTCGAGAAAAGGCGAAGTCTATTCCAAATCTTCCAAAAAAATCCATGGCCATGGGTACTGGAATGATATGGAGGAGATGAAAACGATAGGATTTGTCTATTCAGCGAATGGAAATAAGTACAAAATGTCCTCAGTTAAGGACATTTTCACAATTGTAAAAGACATGATGCAGCTGGATAGAAACTCGATTCAAAAACAAAAACCAAAGTCTAAAAAGTAATCAATGTTTCTTCCAATGGATGCATTCGCCTGGGCATTCATCCATTTCTTTTTGTACTTTAGAAATATCATCTAGAGGTATCAGTGCATCATTGATCGAAGATCCTGAGATATGAGTCTGGGATAGATCATCCTCATCCATCATAAAATACTTTGGTAAGTTATCAGCACACTGGTTACAAGATGTACAATTGTCTTTGTCTACGTAGGCTTTTTTCATGCTGTTTCATTCTCCTTTTCTTCAGAAATTTTATAATAGAGGATCGTAAGAACAAATCCTAAAGTGACGGCATTTGCTAGTATGATGGGCAAGTTGGTCAAAAGAACCCCGTAGCAAAGCCAAAGAAAAACACCAAGACCTTGCAATAGATACATATTTCTGGAAATATCCCTGGTTTGTTTTGTGAGGATCACTCGGAGTACTTGAGGTAAATAAGAAAGAGTCGTGAGAATGGCCGCGATATAACCAATCAGTAGTTCCATGTTAAGTTGCAATGTACTCCCTACGAACGATCGTTTTGACACCACCGCGCACATTGTAATCACCTACGACTTTCAAATACATGGGATCAACTGCTTTTACAAGGTCTTCTAGTACCTTGTTTACAACATTCTCATGAAAAATTCCAATATTTCGGTAAGCCAGAAAGTATTCTTTTAAGGATTTCAATTCCAAACATTTTTCTCTAGGTATGTATTCGATCATAATCGTTCCAAAGTCGGGCAAGCCCGTCTTGGGGCAGACGGCAGTGAACTCGGGAATCGTAAATTCTACCTTGTATTCCTCTCCAGCATACACATTCTGAAACCATTCGATTTTCGGGGTTTCCAATTGGGGTATGTGGTCCTGTCTATCTTCGTATAAAGAATTGGATTTTTTTTCCGACATTTGTTTACCCCGATATTTGCAAAATTATTTTGGAATCATCCCATGAAAAGTGATAAAAAAATAGCAGTTGTTGATTTCGGTGGCCAGTATGCGCATTTAATAGCATCGCGTGTTAGAAGGATAGGCGCCTACACAGAAATCATCAGTAACGAAGAATCAATCGAAACCTACCAATCCTATGCAGGTATCATTCTTTCAGGAGGGCCATCGAGTGTTTACGAATATGGAGCGCCAACCTTACCAAAGGATTTTTTAGATCTTAAGCTACCTGTTCTAGGTATCTGTTATGGCCACCAACTTCTCATGCAAAAACTAGGAGGATCCGTTGTTCCATCTCCCAACAAAGAATACGGTCCAGCCACTTTGAAGGTAGATTCCCAAACACAAAGTCTCTTAACAAAAGGTCTTTCTAGAGAATCAATTATGTGGATGAGCCATGGAGATGAAGTTGAATCTCTTCCCGAAGGCTTTGAAGTTTTGGGTTCTTCTGCGGATTGCCAATATGCCTTTGTTGCAAATGAGGAGAAAAAATGGTATGGGATACAATTCCATCCTGAGGTAACACATTCAGTAGAGGGGGAAATCCTCCTCAGAAATTTTGTATCTCTTTGCCAAGTATCCAACACTTGGAGCATTGACCTTTTCCTAACCGAGGAGATTGAACGATTGCAGAAACAGATTCCCTTAGACCAGAATGTCTTTCTTCTGGTATCTGGAGGGGTCGATTCGAGCGTCGCCTATCTTTTGTTAGCTAAAGCATTAGGAAAACATCGGGTAAAAGGATTGTTAGTCGATACTGGCTTCATGCGAAAAAATGAAGTCTCAGATCTAAAAAATCATCTATCTAAGATGGATTTTGATTTGAATGTTTGGGATGCTAGTGAAGAGTTTTATACAAAGTTACGTGGAAAGACGGAACCAGAAGAAAAACGCAAAGTGGTGGGAGACCTCTTTATCAAAGTACAAGCTGAGGCGATATCTACATTTCAATTGGACCCAAAGTCCTGGGTATTGGGCCAAGGTACAATTTATCCAGATACCATAGAATCAGGTGGAACCAAACACTCTCATAAAATCAAAACACACCACAATCGAGTTCCAGCGATTCAGAAAATGATTGAGGAAGGGAAAGTGGTAGAACCCATTTCCCAGTTGTACAAGGATGAGGTGAGAGATTTGGGTAGACGTTTGGGATTACCAGAGGTCTGGGTGGAGAGACATCCTTTCCCAGGTCCGGGCCTTGTGGTTCGAATGATTAGTTCTTTGGAAAGCCCGGGCAATGAGATCCTACCCAAAGTGGAATCCTTTCTGAAGTCCATGGGAAGTAAGCACTCTGCTGGTATCCTTCCCATCCAATCAGTTGGTGTCCAAGGAGACCAAAGGAGTTATGCGCATGCTTGTGTCTTAAATGACCTGAATTTAGACTGGAAAGCTTATGATTCTGTTTCCATTGCCATTACCAATAAAATCAAAGAAGTGAATCGGGTGGTCTTTATGCCGGGACTTGCCACACTACCAAAAGAATTTTTTTATACTAAAATAGAACTGGATCGGCATACTTCCGACCTTTTACGAGAAGCAGATTTTCTAGTAAACCAACACCTCTTCACTGCAGGCATCCATCGAGAGATTTGGCAAATGCCCGTGGTGCTTGTGCCTGTAGGAAGTAAGGCCAAGACCTATGGCATTGTCTTACGTCCCGTTGAGAGTACAGAAGCAATGACTGCTAATTTCTATCCCATGGATCAAAATATACTCAAAGCCATGACAAAGGACTTACATAAACTGTCCGAAATATCCGCAGTCTTTTACGATTTGACCCATAAACCTCCCGGGACGATTGAATGGGAATGACTTACGGAAGTAAAAAATAAAGGAGTACCATTCCTCCCATTGCAATCTCCGGGAATCTTCGCTCCAGTGCACTTTTGGGTGGCTCTTCAGTATTTGTTTTCCCATCAACATTCGCTTGGGTTTGGCCACCTTCAGTGCTTTGGTTGGTTTGAGAAGATTTACCAAATAGTCTTTGAAAGAATCCTGGTTTTGCTTCTGGCTTTGGTTCTTCCCAAACAACGGGTGCAGAAACAATTTGTACTTGGTTTTCTTTGAACGTTTGTTTGGTGCCGTCTTTGGACTCTACAATGAGATTGCCCGTTTGGTCTTTACTTGTCTTTACATTTTCAAAGACTTGCTTTGTTTTTTTTACCGTCACAGTGTCAGCGAGTAGAGAGACTGTAGAAAAAACCAGGGTAAGGATAAAGATAGAAAAAGTTCTCATAAGTCAAGGTCAGGGTCCATAGCTTCCTTTCCAACCGAAATCTAGAATTCAATTGTTACATTCCCATGAAATTCGTAAAATTAGAATCCATTTGACAGTGCGGTCCCTTTTTTTAGCCTATCCAAAGTACGCAATGGCGTCGTGGCCAAGTGGTAAGGCATGGCTCTGCAAAAGCTTGACCGCCGGTTCGAATCCGGCCGACGCCTCGGGGTGTGGAATAGTTGAATTCCCTTGACTGTATACCTTCCCGAACCATTGTAACCCTAAAGCTTGCCTGGATGGTGGAACTGGTAGACACACAGGACTTAAAATCCTGTGGGAGTAATCCCGTGCGGGTTCGATTCCCGCTCCAGGTACATAATGGATGCATCCATCCGCTTAATCACAATTAGGTTTTATCTGAAGTTCAGGGAGCTGTATGGATTGGTTTCCTTTGGCAGGGAAATAGGCAATTCCCAAATCATAGAATTTTAAGTCCTCATTCTTAATTTTTGGTAAGGCGATTGCAAAGCTTTCTTGCCAAGGGTCCAGAGAAAATTCTCTAGTATCGATGATTTCTTCCCCATGGGCTTGGAACCGCTGGTCTTGGTCAAAGGCATCCCTTTGCCTAAGTTCTATTCGTACCTTCTCAGGGTAAGGTACCAATGGTTCCTTTTCTCTGCGGAGTAAACGAAATCGAATGGGTTCTTCCCTGAATCCGAATCTCTTTTTGAAATTGCGAGATTGGTTTAAACATCCTTCCAATTTAAAATAGAAAAAAGGTTCTTTTTCTAAGTTTACACGTACACTTTGTCCTCTCAAAGTAGACTGAGCAAGAGGGAATAGGAAATTTTTTGCATCTCTAGTTCTATGGATAAAGATGTCTGCAATCGGTGTTTTGTTTGCGAAGTATAGGTAGCCAAGTGAAAAAAACACTGGCAAAAGTAGGAACATAAGCATTTTGCGGATCCCGCTGTTTGAAGGAGTATATTTCCCTCCCATTAGTCCTACCAAAGCAAAAAATGGTAAAGTTACTTCATCATCTAACAAATAACATTGGAAAAATCCTGAAATGTATATGATTGGAATCCCTATTGCCCTAATGTCAAGTTTATAACCTTTTAGTGCTGTTTGAATGGCTCGGAAATAAAAGGATAAAAAAAGAAAGGCAGAGAATACTCCGCCAATGACAAAAAAATGTAGAAGATCATTATGTGCATGTCCTTTCGGTGTAATGAAAATCTCATAATACAAGTAAGGTGCGCTTTCGATCATTGTATCAAAACGATTCTCAAATGCGAGTGTGTAGTTTCCAGCACCTATCCCCCAAGGAAATCCTTCCGATAGTAGCGAGGCATTTGCCTTGTGGATCCATATTCTCTGATTTTCCAAGGTCTGTTTTTCAAAGAGCTGGGAAATACTCCGACGAAAGAGCCAATTGGTTTGGTAAAGCAAACAAAGACTCCCCAAAAATGCGAAGGCAGCGAATGCTAAAGTAAGGATTGTTTTTTTCTGCGGTCGAATCGAGAAAAAGCGATCCCCAAAAAAGACAAGTAATGAGAGAAAGCCACCTAACCATATGGATCTGCTTTGGTTAAGAAGTAAAAGAAATAAACCCAATATACAAATGACAAATAAGGCTAGGAGTTTCCAATGAAACCGATCTTTGTTTCGTCTATTTGTCCTAACGAGAATGAGCATTTTATAAGGAACAATGGGCAAAAAAAGAGCGAGCAGCCCTCCGTAGGTCAGATGGGTGTTTTGGAATCCAATGGGCAAAAAGAATGCTTGGGACAATACATATCCGATCAGGTGTGGAAGCCGTCTGCCCTCAACATACTGAAAACCATCCATCACAAAGCTAGAGAGCCTATAAGGGAAAAATACTGATACCAAACCTAATCCGACAAGTAAACAGGCTGTCACTAGCAACCAATTGTAGATTTTATGTTTGTACCTTCGGTTTAACAAAATGATCGGTAGAAAGATGAGTACCATCCATACATCAAATATCTCTGAGGTTTTGATCTGCCGAATGTTGCCCATACCCCCCAAATCAAAGCGAATGAAATGGGGAAGGAGGAGTGAGGCATAGAATAAGAGCAAAAGAAAGAAAAAGGGATGAGCCTTTAGAGAAGCCAAGTCTAGTTTTGGTAGAGAACAAAGGATAGACAGAACGGCAAAGAATTGTGAGACTGTAATGGAAAAGGGTAGGCTCAACAAAAAGCAAACAAAACAAGCATAGCTTAGTTTTAAGAGCGAAATTTGGGTCACCATTGGAAACAAAGAAATCCCGAGTCTTTCAAAGTGTCTAGCCAAGGTTCAAAAAAAATATCGGTTGCGATCATTACATTCAATGAAGAACGGAACATCAAAGATTGCATAGAATCTGTGCTTCCCTTCGCAGATGAAGTGGTGGTATTAGATTCTTACAGCCAAGACCGCACCGAGGATATTGCGAAGTCATTTCCTATCGTTCGTTTCTACCAAAATCCGTTCTACGGCCACGTAGAACAAAAAAACAAAGCCATAGAGCTCTGCCAAAATGATTGGATTCTCTCTTTGGATGCGGATGAGCGCGTGGATATGGATCTAAAAACGGAGATCCTTAGGTTCCAAAATACGACTCTCAAAGAAGGTACGCAAGGCTTCGAAATGGCAAGGCTTACCTATCATTTGGGACGTTGGATCAAACACAGTGGTTGGTACCCCCAACGGAGGTACCGGCTCTTCCTGAAACAAAAAGCAAAGTGGGTAGGAGAGAACCCACACGATTACATTGCCATAGAAAATCCCCAAGCAGGCCAAAGGATGAAGGGAAATATCCTCCATTACAGCTTTCTGGATTTTTCGCACCAAATCAATACGATCAATCAGTTCTCTTCCATAGTAGCCTTTGCAAGGAAAGAAAAAGGCCACTCATTTTCTCTAACAAAGTCCCTTTTAAAACCGTTTGGTAAATTCATTGAAATATATTTTTTTAAATTGGGTTTTTTAGATGGGATTCCTGGGCTTTTCATTGCCCTTTCCTCTTCTTTCTCTACCTTTCTCAAATATGCAAAACTCTATGAATTGGATTTAAAGGTGATCGAAAGACCGTCTAACATAAGAAAGGACTATGGGAAAAAATAAGAAAAACTTTTTCTCTCGACTTTTGGGCTTTTTCAAAAGAAGGAAAGTATCCTCAGGAAACGGCGATGAAAACAAAATCAGAAAGCAGAATTTCCTGAGCGAATGGAACCTTGCCTCTCAAAAGATAAAGTCTCTTCTCCCATTATTATTTGCACCCATTGGTTTCATTTGGGAATCAAAGTCTTTGAAGGTAAGTAAAACAAACCAAAACCTATTTAAATTAGAAGGTAAGACCTTTCAATTTTTATTGGTCACTGGCTCCTCAATTCAAAAAAATTCGGATGGGAACTACACAGGTATCATCATCGATGAGAAAGGCAAGTTCCACCGCGCCATTCAATCGGAAATCAAAACAGCGGAGGAACTTTTCCAAAAGTTGGAACTTCCCTTTCCCGAAGTGGATTCTCAAGTAGGTGAAAGTTGGAAGGCAATCCTACAATGGGAGAGGTTTTGGCAGGCACAACTCTTGGCAAAACTCAGACCAAATGTAATTGCCATTCTCTCTCTTTTATTAGGCGAAGAGTTTAAAAAGTTTCTTGTTCTCACTACTTCCGAAAGGCAATTAGAACTGGTTCGTGATGAATTATTTTATTTAAACCTAGGAAAAGTGGGTCAGGCCTATTCACCTCACTCTAAAAATTTTCACTACTATGAGTTTGGGACCGCCTTGCAGGAATTCAACCAGAGGATATTGGAAGTTACCGAGAAAAGGAAACAAAGTATATGAAGTACCAAAGTTTAATCAAATCTACGATTCTTGATTCTATAGAAACCAAACAAAAAGTACTCGAGTCAAACCGAGAACACATTGAAAAAGCTGCCCTTCTTTGTATCGAAACATTACAGAAAGGCGGAACGCTTTATTTTTGTGGAAATGGTGGTTCTAGCTCAGATGCTTCCCACATCGCCGCAGAATTGGTAGTTCGTTATAAGGGCGGAAATGAGAGAAAGGCCTTGCCAGCCATTGCTCTCAATGCAGACTCAGGCGTTCTCACTGCCTGTGGAAATGATTATGGATATGAACATGTTTTTAGAAGGCAGGTGGAAGCCTTTGGGAAACCGGGTGATCTTTTTTTTGGGATCACCACCTCGGGAAACTCAGCCAATATCATTTTAGCCCTAGAAGAGGCAAAGAAGATTGGTCTAAAAAGCATACTGCTGTTAGGTGGAACAGGTGGCAAATTGAAAGGAGAGGCTGAGGTTGAGATTATTGTTCCTTCAAACGTTACAGCACGCATCCAGGAATCACATATCATGATTGGTCACATCATCTGCAGTATCATTGAAAAGGATTTATTTGGACTCGACTAAATCCATTCCATTAGTAGAAATCCAAGGAGCCAATCTTGTCTCGGAAAAAGGGGACAAAATCTGGAACTCCTTCTCTTTTCGGTTGGAATCACAAAGTATCCATGCCCTCATCGGACAATCAGGTTCAGGAAAGAGCACATTCGCCTATTCTTTGTTTGGTGTGATCCCACAAAAGTGCAACCTTACCTACCAGATATGGAATGTTTTAGGCAATCAATTTGAGGAAAAAAGAAGCGCCAAACACCAAATGTTTTTGGTTCCCCAAAACCCAAATCTTGCTTTCCATCCCTATTTGAGTTTAGAATCCCAAATGAAATCCTTTTATAGGTTTTCATTGGGAAGAAAGTACGACCCTAAGGAGCTGGAAAATCTATGGGAGTCCCTAGGTCTTTTGGGAGTGGCCCAAAAATCAAAGGAGACACCCCATTCTCTCTCGGGTGGGGAAAAGCAGAGAATCCTTCTATCATTGGCTTTACTGGCTGATGCCCAAATACTCGTTTTGGATGAACCGACTACAGGGCTAGACTCGGAATCGGAGTCTTGGGTGTTAAATCGAATCTATGAATTTTCAAAAAAAAAGGACAAGGCAGTCATTTTTGTCAGCCATGACCTGAGGATTGTGGAAAGTCTAGCAAGTCATATTACGATAATGAAAGAAGGGCATGTGGAAGAATTCCAAACAATTAAAGAACGTAGCTGGATACCGAGTTCTGACTATGGCAAAATCCTATATGAGGCGTATGCATTCTTTCAATAGATTCATTCTAGTTCTATTTGTATGTTTGAGCCTTAGGCCTATCTATTCCGAAGAAAACCTAGAAATCAAAGAGACAATTAGCAGCCAATACCCCGATATCAAAATTGTTTGTAAGGCGAGAAACTATTCCCCAGATAAGTCAGAAGAAATCCTACTTTCAGAAGGGGTAGGCCCTGAAAAAAAAATCATTTCTAAGTTTCAGATCTTAGAGCACAAAAATCCAGATCCTTTAGAAGTCTACCTATCGTTGCCAAGTTACCAGAATTGGGAGGAGAAAAAATGGCTCCTATCATTTGCTCATAACATTGCTTTGGTGCTCGAAAGAAGTAAGGGACAGTTTTTTCTGAATATCCAATCTGATGAAAAATTCATCCTTTATGAAGGCATTCCATCGCAAAAGATAAATCCATCCTTTTCCCTTCCCAAAGAAGAACCATCCAAACAGCCAATCCGTTCTTGGGAAAAGCTACTCTCTCGTGTAGAAAGCAATGGAAATAAAAACCAAGTCTTTATTGTTGTATCATTCCATACTGACTGGGAAGATAAATTTAAAATCTCAGATTTCGCAAGGAAGGTCCAAGACAAAAAAATTTCCTTTTTAGTTCTTGGGCCTAATGAACTCGAAACTACAAAGTTAGCAAGTTATGCGAATGGAACCTTTTTCTCGATCTCATCCAAAGAAGGCATAGCAAATCTATTTAAAGAATTGAGCGTCTTATCTCTTCCTTTACTCGATATTCATTACCAATCGCAATTAGGTTTTTCCAAATGGTCGGATGCGGCTGTAAAAGGGGAGATTGTTTGGCAGGACGGTAAAGTATTTGAATATTCTTACCAACTTTCTTGGTGGCGTGCACTCTATGAATTGATGATAGATCCTTTTGTCTTTTTTCCTATACTTTTCTTTTTTATTATCCTCTGCTTCTCCATTCTCTATTATCTGAGAGGATTCGATCCTATTACAAGCGTAGCGGAAAGCCCATCTACCCAAACAATAAACAGGGAAAAAAGAGCAAAAGAATTTCGCTCCCCACAAAGGGAACAAGAAAGAACCATATACGAACAGGTATATGGCGAAGTCTCCGAAAAGGCCAAAGAAAATGAAATGGTCCAACAAATCCTGGAAAAGGAAGAACTGATGGGTAATGAATACCATGTTGCTTTTTTGGTTCTTAAAGAAGGTAATCATTCTGGTGAACGATTCCAGGTACAAAAGGAAGAAATCTTTTTGGGACGAAATGACACGAATGATATTGTGGTGAATGATCCCTATGTGGAAGGAAAACATGCGAAGATCAGGCGAATCCGAGGCCGACTTGTGCTTTTTGACTGTGCAAGCGAAGAGGGAGTTTTTTTGAATGGGAGAAAGTTACTGCGTCCCAAGCCCCTCCACGACCTAGATGAAATTCGGATAGGCAAAACAAATCTTGTGTTCCGTGCTCGGTAAAGCCATTGAGCGCTACTCATCACTAGAAGTCGCAGTCTAAGCTAAAAGAGGGATACATCCAGTCCGTATCGAATCTGAAAAGCCAATTTCTTTTTTCTCAAATTCTCTGGACGAGTACCCCCTTTTGTAAGGTATGACTAAGGTGAGGGAGATTCCAATGAAAACGATGTTTGAGAAAATTTGGGAAGACCATTTGGTCGATGAGGAAAATGGCACATGCATTCTTTACATTGATCGCCATCTCGTTCATGAAGTCACTAGCCCGCAAGCCTTTGAAAACTTAAAACTAACTGGTAGAAAGGTGCGTCGTCCTGAGGCAACCTTTGCTACGATGGACCACAACGTTTCTACGCGCACCAAGGATCTTTCGAAGATAGATCCCATCGCTGTCCTCCAAATGCAAACCTTAGAAAAAAATTGCAAAGAGAATGGCATTTCCTTATTTGATATCAACCACCCAGACAATGGGATCGTGCATGTTGTTGCACCCGAGTTGGGAATTACACACCCAGGAATGACGATCGTTTGTGGTGACTCACATACGGCAACGCATGGAGCCTTTGGTGCTCTTGCCTTTGGGATTGGTACATCCGAAGTAGAACATGTGCTCGCGACACAAACACTTGTCCAAAAACGCCCCAAAACATTGGAAATCCGCGTGGAGGGTAAACTCTCTCCTTTAGTTTCTGCAAAAGATATTGTCTTGGCAATCATTGGAAAGATTGGCACGGACGGAGCGACGGGCTATGTCATAGAATTTACAGGTTCTGCCATTCGGGCACTTTCCATGGAAGGAAGAATGACGATCTGTAATATGGCGATTGAAGCAGGTGCCAGGGCAGGGCTCATCAGCCCAGATGAAACTACAATCTCCTATATTAAGGGAAGAGACTTCGCCCCGAAAGGTGCCGAGTGGGACCTTGCCGAAAAGCGATGGCGTGCTCTTGCGACAGATCCAGGAGCAAAGTATGACAAGTCAGTCGTCTTACAAGCAGATGAAATTGCACCGATGGTGAGTTGGGGTACTTCTCCAGGACAGGTTGTGCCTGTAACAGCGAATGTCCCAAGTCCCGACGATTTCTCAGATCCAGTCCAAAAAAAATCCGCGGAGTCTGCCTTGAAGTATATGGATTTGAAAGCAGGGCAAAAGATATCCGATATTTCTGTGAATAAGGTATTCATAGGATCCTGCACCAATTCGAGAATCGAAGACCTACGAGTCGTTGCGAATACAGTAAAAGGCAAAAAAGTAAACCCAAATGTTGAGGCGATCATTGTGCCTGGCTCAGGCAGAGTGAAGAGGCAAGCGGAAGCAGAGGGTTTAGACAAAATTTTTCTGGAGGCTGGATTCCAGTGGAGAAACCCAGGTTGTTCTATGTGCCTTGCCATGAACGATGATGTTCTATCTCCCGGAGATCGTTGTGCTTCTACTTCCAATCGGAATTTTGAAGGAAGACAAGGTAAAGGCGGACGGACTCATTTAGTAGGACCTGCAATGGCTGCAGCGACTGCCGTGGCTGGACACTTTGTAGATATTCGAGATTGGAAATAAGGAAATCATTATGAAAGCATTTACAACATTAAAAGGCATTGCTGCACTCTTGGATAGGGCGAACGTAGACACAGACCAGATTATTCCCAAACAGTTTTTACGAAAGATTGAGCGTTCTGGTTTCGGAAAACACTTGTTCCATGATTGGAGATTTTTGGATGATGCTGGCCAAAAGCCAAATCCTGATTTTGAATTGAATGCCCCTCGTTATCAGGGTGCGAATATCCTAATCACACGAGACAATTTCGGCTGTGGCTCCTCACGTGAGCATGCTCCATGGGCTCTCGAGGACTATGGCTTTCGGTGCATTATTGCTCCTTCTTTTGCGGATATCTTTTTCAATAATTGTTTCAAAAACGGTATGTTGCCCATTGTCTTGGATGACAAGACAGTAGAAGCTATCTTCCAAGAGATTTCCCCGACACCTGGGGCAGAAATTTCCATAGACCTAGAGCAGCAAAAGGTGATTTTACCATCGGGAAAAGAGCATTCCTTTGAAGTGGATGCCTTTCGGAAATACTGCTTACTCAATGGCCTAGACGACATTGGCCTCACCTTAAAAAAGGCTGATAAAATTGCGGAATTTGAAGAAAAGAATAAAAAAGATGTTCCCTGGCTCTACACAAAAGCGGTATAATAAAAGTATGAAAACTAAAAGTTTACTGGTTACCTTATTTGTTTCCTGTTTTTTTGGGCTCCACGCGGAAGACCTTTTGGTCCAAGATACCAAGATCGGCTTGGGTAAAGAAGCCACTCGCGGGACTGAAGTTACAGTGCACTATGTAGGCAAACTTACGAATGGAAAGATATTTGATTCTTCCTTAGACAGAGGCAAACCCTTTGTATTCAATCTTGGCCAAGGCCAGGTAATCCAAGGTTGGGAAAAGGGAATCCAAGGCATGAAAGAAGGTGGGAAGAGAACTCTAACAATTCCACCAAATCTTGGTTATGGTAGCCGTGCCGTTGGCCCCATCCCCCCTAATTCTACTTTGATTTTTGACGTGGAATTACTAAAGGTAAAATAAAAAGAGATGTTCGATCCGATTTCCAAAGGTATTGATGATTTAGGCAATAGCCTCCTACAAGCATTGAATAACGTACAAGGTATCTTTGGAAAAGAACTCTCAGTCGCAAATCCACTAAAAGACAATATTCTCCAGCTAATTGGCAATACTCCTCTGATCCGCTTGAACCGGATTGGCTCGGAGTACAGGGGCATTCACTTTTATTTGAAAGCAGAATTTTTAAATCCCACTGGTTCTGCTAAGGATCGCACCGCATTAGCTATGTTCATCGATGCGGAGAGACGAGGCAGGCTGAAGAAAGGAATGTCCGTCGTGCTCATTGGTTCTGGCTCTTCTTCCATTAGCTTTACTTGGATCGGTAAATTGAGACAATACCCGGTGTATTGTTTGGTTCCCATCGGAACTTCCTCGGAACGAGTACAAGTTCTCAGAAGCTATGGTGCTGAGGTAACCATTGCGAGTACAGCAGATGAACTCTCACTCTGGCAGCTAGCAAACCAAAAAGCCCAAAAGGTAAATGGTTGGATCCCAGATGAGAAAGAAAATCCCGCAAATCCTAACTTTCACTTTAAAACGACAGGCCCTGAAATCTTCCGAGACCTACAAGGGAAGGTGAATGCCTTTGTTTCATCTCCTGGGACAGGAGGAGCGATTACAGGGATCGGACGCTACTTAAAATCTCAAAACAGAAACATTAAAGTAGTCCTGGCTGGAAAACCAAACTCACCTTACCTGCAATATGCGAATGAGAAAGATAAAAAGAAACAAGAGCAAATCAATCTTCCAGCTGTTTATGACCCTAGATTGGTTGACGCTTACTTTACAGTGACAAATGACGAGGCCTTACACATCCAAGCAGATCTTTATGAAAAAGAAGGTATTTTTGCTGGTTTGACAACGGGCGCAGTCATTAGTGCAGCTTTACAATACTCCGCGCAAATATCAGATCAAATGAGTTTTGAAAGAGAACCTTACAATATCATCATATTATCGCCTGACAAAGACTAATCAATTCTCACGAGTATCAAAGTAATATCGTCTGTTTCCCTTTCTCTTAATGTTCGAAGGTAGTGGATCAAGGCTCGAGAAAACTCTGACTTTGGCGAAGCTAAACATGCGAGAGCAGCATTTCTAAGAATGTCTTCAGGGCTTTCTTCGCTATTGATGTCTCCATTTAAACCATCTGTATACAATAGGTAGACATCGCCAGGCTCTATCTCTGTATCAAATGTCTCATATTGAGCCTCAGGGACGAGTCCTAATAAAAATCCTTCCGAAGGCAAGAATGTCAATTCCCCATTTCGAATCCTAAGGATGGGTGGGTGCCCAGCGGTAGCATAGAACAATCGCTGGCTATTTAGATCAAAGAACGTATACACAGCACTCACGAATCTTTGGTCAATGGTCTCATACAAAAATGAGTTCACATTTTTCATGAGCTCCTTCGGTTGCAAAGCCTGCATTCTTTCATTTCGAAAGGCTATCTTTACAGTGGATGAGTCCATAGCTGCACTCACTCCATGCCCTGTTACGTCCGCCAAGAATACACCCAATTGGCTCTCGCTTGTCTCATAAAAAACATAAAAATCACCACCCACAAGTCCTAAAGGATGGTATTCCACATTCACTGTGATCTGATTTAACTCAGGGATTTTACTTGGTAGGATTCGATTCTGGATCTTTCTTGCAACTTCCAGATCTTTCTGGATGATCAGGAGACTCGCATTTACTTTTTCCTTTTCTAGTGTTAGGACACGGATCCGCCGACCGATCGCGATAGCAAATAGAATGATCTCCAATAGAGAAGAGATTTGCGTTCCAAACCTACCAATCCAAAATTCCATGGGAAGCACAGCCAAATTGGTAAGTGTCTCTAAGATGATCCCAGTCGTAACAACAACCCAAGCATATAAAAAAAACTGAGATTGTTGAACATTTTTTCTAACACTTTGACCCGCAGATAACATCATTAACAAAGAGCCAAAAGGCAAAAGATAATTCATCGATTTCACCATCCAAGAGAAGGGAAGCCAAAGGCTTAAAATAGCTAATATTAGTCCAAAATAGGCCAATGTTTTTAATAAAAGATGAAGTGTGTAAAATGATTTTCTTAAGGATAGAAATTCATCGGTAAACTGGAGGACCGAGAAAATAGTCATATAGGATGCGAAAAATAGTCCTGGTTTGATAAACATAGGTGCATTAGGAAACAGAAACAGTCTTGCGAAACCACCTAATACGAGATAAATGTAAATAACAGATGCAATGTAAAGACAGTAATATAGAAGGCTTTTTTCCTTTGTGATGATGAATATAAATAAATTATAAAAAAATAAAGCAATGATCGATCCAAAATAAATCCCGTGGATCAGATATTCACCTTTGATTTTGTCGACAAATTCTTTTTCTGTTAAGAGTCTGAGTGGGATTGTCAACAATCCAGAATTATATGCCTTAATGTAGATATTTACTTCTGACTGTCCTGGAATTTTAAAATCGAAACTCGGATTTCTATGATTGAGTTCTGTTTCCGATCTTTTTAGAATTGCCCCATATGTCTTTTCTTGTATTTTCTCATTTTCTTTAATTAGATAAAATTCAACTCGGTCCAAGTACGAGACACCCAATTCAAGAACATACGATTGAAGTTCAGAACTATTGTTTTTTATCTTTGTTTTTAGCCATACTGTCGGTTTTCCGTTTCCGAAATTGGGTATTGAACCATTGATCACTTTCCATTCAGTGGAAGGTATCTCTACAATGGACTCTATATTGTCTTCGCTAAATACCCACTCCAACTGTGGCCTTTGGATATCCTGCGTACAAGAGACTAGGAATGTGAGAAGGCAAACTAGGAAAGATCTAACATAGATTTGCAGGCTCATAGGGAGTAGCAGGGATTGCTAATGGGAAATATTGGTTGTTTTATGAATCTTTGTCTCCAACATTTTCATAGCTTGAACGATTTTAAAGAGATTGGGCATCAAGCTATGATGACCCCTTAGTTTTGCCAAAGAATCACTAACTTTACTTGGACGATTCTGTTTACCTTTAGGAGCACCAATTTAGGGATTTGGATATTGTAGTCGTCTAGAGCCAGATTGAAATTGACAAGGAGCTCATAGCCATTCTCTTTTTTGCTAAGAAAACCTCGGAATTGCTGTTTTTCTTTTTTCACACCATGCAGAAAAAAGTTTCCAAATGCGATTACCTCACCTTCTTCTCGGTAGTTGGAAACAAAACCTATGAATTTTGCAGTCGGGTATTTTTCTATTTCAAAGTAATTGTCATGGAGATGGGAAGTTTGTAAGGAATTTTTTGTTTGGATGGAACTAAGGTCTACCTCTAAAAGTAAATTCTTTGTTTTGGGGTCGAAGGTACCTGAAATGCCATCTCCTTCTCCAACGATGGTTTCGAGTTCTGTGTTAGAGACAAAACTAACTTTACCAGAACTGACAGTCCAAATTTCGCTCGCCCACAGGGTGCTTTTGGGTGCTAGGAAAAAAACAAGTAGGGCAAGTAGGAAGGAAAGAGAGAATTTTGAATCGAATGTCATTGTTGGCAAGCCTTGTCTTCTTAATTGGACGTTTTATCCTGACTTCTGCTGAAAGGGAATGTGCAAAATCTACCTATACCTTTTCATTTGGGTCAAAGAGCTTACGGATTTCTGTCAAGGATTCTCTGGCAACACGTTCCCCGATCTCAATGAACTCTTTTGACCTCCAAAATTCAAACCAATTGGAATTGGCAAGAATTGGATTTAAATAAACGTCTGCATCTTGAGCGGAATACTTTCCGATTCTATATTGTAAGGAATACAAACTGTTCACAATAATATCGAGCACATTTAAATTTGCTAATTTATTTGTTTTCATTTCATCTCGGGAAGAGGGCATCGAATTCACAGCGATGATTTTTTCTACCCCTTCTGCCTTCAGAGGAGATACGGGTAGCGGATTGACAATACCTCCATCCACATAGACTTTCCCATTCTCCTGGGCTTGGGGAGAAAAAACACCAGGTATGGAAATACTTGCCATTACCGCATCTAAAACCTTTCCTTCCGAGAGAACGACTTCCTTTCGACTGGTGATGTCACAAGAAATTAACCTAAGTTTTATGCTTAGATCCTCGAAGGATACATCACCTAGATACCGTTCTAGTAGATTTCTTACTTGTTTTCCGTGCAAAAGACCCTGGCCGGGAAAGGATAAATCCACTAATTTAAACATTTTGAAAATAGAATCGATTTCTGCGAGCAATGGTAGGATTCCTTTGTATCCCAAACCGCTTGCCCAAAAAGCACCTATAATGGCACCGATGCTTGTCCCTGAAATCATGTCGAGTTGTAGATTCTCTTCTTCGAAGACCTTCATGATGCCAATTTGTGCTAATCCGAGAGCAGCACCACCTCCAAGGGCAATCCCCACTTGTACACCAGAGATTTCTCTAGCTTTTCTTGTTAAAAATAGAGAGTATTTATCTTGGTTTTGCAACTTTTCGATGTTGATTGTGGAATAGAGATTGGTATTGGATAAAATCTCTTCTGGAATGAAACTGAGCTCATCCTTAGGATCTAAAAGGTCTTTAGAAGAGAGGCATTCTATATGATCAGCTTCCTCAATTAATGTTTGTTTTACTTCGATCGGGTCCTCAGGAAAGATATCTAAAAAGATAAATGGATGGCTTGGGTAGTGCCGGCCCAAGGTTTCCATTATCTTTTCTGGATCGCGGAAACGATAAAATTTCAATATCGGAGACTTTTCAGGCTCTGAATTTGGCCTCTGGTTGAAGCGTAAGATCACCACACTTTTCCCAGATTCCCTTTCGATACTTTCTGCGAGTTTGCTACTAAAATCTTCAAGAGTTTCGCGTTCACTGTGTACAAAACAATAAACAGAATTTTTGAAATATTCTCGGTGTCCAAGTAATTCATTGCGAAGAGATTTTGTGAGTAGTTTAGAAAAGGAAACGGATAAGGAGGGAATCTTTCGTATTAATTCTTGAAAATCTTTTTGCTCCAGGACTAAAAATCTAGATTCGGAGAGTGTTAGGATGGAGTGAGTTTGTTCTTCTCCTGTGAGAAGGGAATGGATTCCAAAGTATTCCCCCTTCTTTAAGATTTGCAACTCCTCTCTTCTTTCTTCCTCTTTCGATGGTAAGTATACTAGGACAGATCCAGAGAGGATTAGATAGAGATTTGGTTTCCTTTCCCCTCGCTTGAAGAGAATGGAATCGCGTTTTGCTTCCACAATTTGTACTGATTCTGCGATCCAAACCAATTCTTTTCGCTTTAAGCCTCTGAATAAGGGCAAACTGGAAACGAGGTGAACCTTTCCATACAAATCCTTCATTTCAGCAAGCTCTCAGAAAGTTCTAAAATCCGAAATTGTGTTTTTCTCCTTTTCTAGAAAAAAAGTTTTGACTAAAATTATGTATAGTGCTTACTATGCGTATAGTAAACAGAGGTATGGCATGATTACACACATTCAAATCCGCGACTTTGCTCTTTTGGAGTCAGTCGATCTAGACTTCAAATCAGGATTGATGGCATTTACAGGAGAATCTGGTGCTGGTAAATCCCTCATTTTTGATTCCATCACTTCTATCCTAGGTGGCCGTTGCAGCACAGCCAACATTCGGCAAGGCAAAGATCGATATAGCATCCAAGCAATCATTGACCTCAAAGAACAACCCGAGGCAGCGCTCTACCTAAAGTCCCAAGGGTTTCGTTGGGAAGGTGATGAGATCATCTTATCCAAGGAGCTGCAAAAAGATGGTAAGGCTAGAGTGAAGATTGGAGATTCCTTAGCCTCTACAACCCACCTGAAGGAGCTGGGCAAATACATTGCGGAAGTCCATAGCCAAAACGAACAACTCTTCCTCTTAGAGAAAAGCCACCAGTTAAATTTCTTGGATCGGTTCGCTCATTTAGACTCCCTTCGCTCCAAAGTAAAACTTTCCCTGCAAAATTTCCGCCATTGGAAAGAAAAGCTCCAAGGATTCGATGAAGCTTTGGCTGAGTCCCAAAAAAAACAAAGAGAGTTGCGAGAGGACATAGAGGAAATCGAGAGCATTTCTCCGAAGGAAGGAGAGGATGAGTCCTTATTGCAAGAGGAGAGATTTCTTGCCAATGGAGAAAGATTAGCAGAAAACTATCGTTATATCCTAGAAGAGTTAGTAGAAAAGGAAGGGGCCATCCTCAAGGTCTTCCCAAGTCTTTTAAGTGCTATGGAAAAAATCTCCCAGATGCTTCCCGAAAAGATGGCCCAAAGAGAGGAGTGGGAAGAAGTGTACGATAGACTGAAGTCATTAAAGACAATGGTGCGAGAAGAAGAGGAGGAGTTATTCTTTAGCCCAGAACGACTTGATATGGTGCAGACCAGATTACAAGAGTTAAACAGACTTAAAAAAAAGTATGGGGCTCAGATTCCAGAGATCCTCAGTCTATTAGAAGAGAAAAAATCAGATTTGGAAAAATGGAATTTAGTTGCGGAAGATAGAGATTTTCTGTTCCAAAAATTCAATCAGTCATTAGGGGAGTTAAAAGAATTGGTATTCCAACTTTCAAAGGCAAGGCGCAATGCACTTTCCTCCTTTGAAGAGGAAGTCCAAAAAGAGCTCATCGATTTGGGCATGGAAGGAGCAAAATTACAGGTAGTCTTGCGGTGGGAGGAGAATCCGGATGGTGAAGTAGAAGAAGGGTCTAAGTCATATTATCTTTCCGAAACTGGACTTGACCAGATTGAATTTTATTTTAGTGCCAATCCAGGCGAAAAGCCACGGCCTCTGCGTAAAGTAGCCTCGGGCGGGGAACTTTCTCGTGTGATGTTAGGACTTAGGAGTGTGCTTGGAAAGTTTAGTCCAGCTCCCCCGATTCTGATTCTAGATGAAATTGACACCGGTTTAGGTGGAGAAGCTGCCAATTCACTTGCACAAAAGTTAAAAAAGTTATCCCGAAGTTCCCAAATCTTACTGATCACACATACACAACAGATTGCTGCCGTCGCTGATGAGCATTTTAGCCTGGAAAAGGTAACTACTTCAGGCAGAACCGTTGCTTTTGCAAAAAAATTATCCTTCGAGGAAAGAAAACGGGAACTCGCTAGAATGATCGGAGGCAAACAATTGACACAAGGAGTTTTGAAAGCGGCAACAGACTTACTGCAAAAGAAAGCCGTTTGATTTTAAACAAAAAATGTATTTGGCGAAAAAGGGAAGAGTGAAATCCTGATTCCGTAATCCTGAATTGGGGCAATTTCATGTTCTTTCCTTTCGCAAAATCAGACTCTATCATCTCCGCGGTTCCACCTGAAACCATACCTATCTTAATTATCTTTGTCTC
This sequence comes from Leptospira ryugenii, assembly GCF_003114855.1. NCBI lineage: Bacteria > Pseudomonadati > Spirochaetota > Leptospiria > Leptospirales > Leptospiraceae > Leptospira > Leptospira ryugenii. The sequence goes on from NZ_BFBB01000002.1 coordinate 420,498, forward strand.
AATCGTAGGCTTCACGATCATCATAGAACGTTTGGTATACTTTTGGAAATTAAAGCCCATCCCACAAGAGGATTTGAAAAAAGTAAGGGTATATGCAAAAGAAAAGAAGTGGGATGACGCAAAAGATCTGTTAGCTCAGAAATCAATTGCACCGGCATCCGTGGTTTTACAACTCGCTTTTGATTTGAAGCGTCGAAATGCTGATGATATCCAAGATGATATCCGCCAAGAGGGCTTTCGCCAAATTGCCTTGATGGAAAAATACCTTACTAGCCTCGGCACCATCGCTACCATTGCTCCACTTTTGGGAGTTTTGGGAACGGTAATTGGTATTGTGCGATCTTTCGCGGAAGGCGCTGGTACGAAAGGAGCGGAGGTAGGTATTTCGGAAGCCTTAATCACGACTGCCATGGGTTTAGGAGTAGCCATTCCTGCGTATATTTTTTACAATTATTTTTCAAGATCGAAAGAAGAGAGAACGATTGAACTCGAAAATGTTACCGATCTTGTGCTTCCCCATTTGTTAAAATAATCACGATGAAGTTTCGTAAAAAACAAGAATCTTTCAACAAGATTGAGTTGGCACCTTTGATTGATGTCATCTCATTCATTGTGATCTATTTTTTGATGAACGCTACATTAGAAAAAAATACAGCCTTAAAGGTTGAATTGCCTAGGTCTTCCAGCGTAGCAAAAGAAAAACAGAAAGATGAACTGATCATCACAGTAGATAAGGCTGGAAAAATCTATCTAGACCAGAATCCAGAGGCTGTCAGCCTTGAGTCGCTCACTGACAAAATCAATGGTTTTCTCGGCCCCGAGAAAGAACGTGACCCGAAAAAAAATAAAGTCATAATCCGTGGAGACGGTGGAGCCTCCTACCAAGTCGTTGTAAAGGTTATTGATGCAGTCAATGCTGCAGGCGTTAGCCGATTCAATTTAGCTATGGTAAAAGGTACTTCCAAATAGAAATTGAAGTTTCGTAAAAAACATTTTGTTGGCCTAACGCTTGTTAGTTTAATTCTCCTGCTTTATCCAAAGTGGCAGAATTTATATTCAAGTAAGTCAGTCTATTTAGACAGAAAGATTACGAAAATAGAGTTTGCTGGCAACATCAATACCTCTGCTTCCGACATCGCGGACATCATTGATATGAAACCTGGAATGGTTTTGTCGCAGGATCTTTTGGATGCTGACATGAGGGCCTTATTCCAATCAGGTTTTTTCTTCCATATAGATATTTTAGGTGAATTGGATGGAGAGGGTGTCAAGATCCTAGTTCAGGTTAAGGAAAGACCTCGGGTAAAGGACATTGAATTTATTGGTGCCGATGAAGTATTTCCATCTGACTTACGTGATAAGATTCCCTTAAAAGAAAATGAAGTTATCACTCCGAAAAAGGTTCAATTATCAAAAGAAGTAATCTTAAAAAAATACCGGGATGAAGGTTTCTTCTTAGCTTATGTGCGCTTTGAGTTAGAACCCCTCGACCAAAAAACAAATACTGTAAAAGTAAAGTTTATCATAGATGAAGGGGAGGAAATTCCTGTATCGAAGATCAATATCTTTGGCAATTCAGAAATTGATACCTTTGATTTACAGTCCGTTCTGGATTTAAAAGAGTCAGGCTTAATTGAATCAGGCGTTTTTAAAGAGGCGGCATTTGAGACCGACAAACAGAAGATTGTTGCTTACATGAAATCTCGAGGATATGTAGATGCGGAGATTAGCAATGATGGAACAAACTGGGAAATCAAATGGGAGAATCCAAAGAAAAAAGATAAACGTGTAGTGGTCGTAAATTTCAAAGTAGTGGAAGGTGAACAGTATTTCTACAACGGATATACTACCAAACATGATATGACTTTGGGGCCCAATAACATGCCTATTTATCTCAATAAAGAAGGTAATCCACCAGGGACACCTTTAGAAGAGTGGCGTCCTGTTTATGAGGTCAAATACTTACAGGACCAATATGAATTTTCCACAAACGACGTAGGTGATGTATTTGATGAATCCAAATTCCAAAAGGATAGAGGCTCCATCAATGAAGCGTATTCTGCAAAAGGATACTTATTTGCACAGGTAATTCCAAGAAGAAAGATCATCGAACTCACAGACGAATCATTGGCTAGGTATGAGAATTGTCAAAAACGCTCGAGCCCAGAAGCGGTAAAGGATTGTGAAGAAGAATATGTCGCTTTAAATATTGCAAAATTACGAAAAGTATATGATTCCAAACCCTCTCTTAGGGGGAAAAAGTTTATCCATGTTGATTTTACGATCCGTGAGAACAACCTAGCTTTCGTTGAAAACATCATCATAAAAGGGAACAAAAAAACACTCGATCGTGTTATCCGCAGAGAATTGCTCTTTAAGCCAGGAGATTTATTCAACTCAACGCTTGTGAATCGATCACGGGAAAGGATCTTTAACTTAGGCTATTTTAAAGAAGTCAACTTTAACATGAGGCCTGGTTCCGATGAGACAAAGATGAACCTCATCATCGAAGTTGTGGAGCAACCGACGGGCACGGTATCGATGGGTGGTGGGTATGGAACGATTACCGGGTTTTCCATTTTTACTCAGTTAGGTGAAAATAATTTAAACGGAAGTGGGCAGCAGATTACAGGTCGTATTGAGTTTGGACCTATCCGTAGATTTTTGCAAATTTCTTGGACGGAGCCTTGGTTACGAGATAAACCTTGGTCTTTGACTCTTTCCGCATTTTATTCCTCCAGAACTCTATTCGTGGGTGCAACTTCGATTACGGAAAACAACAACCAAGGTATTAAGGAAGCGGCATCTTACGAAAGGGCGGGTGTTGGTGTGAGTGCAGGGATCGGGCACCGTTTTCTTGTTAACTGGACACACTTCCATCGCTATAGCCCAAGTTTTTTTGCTTCCACTCGGCCATCATCACTTGTCTCGGACCAAGTTCTCGCGGAAGTAAACCGAGGTTGGCAATTTAGGTCCCAACTTACCAACGGTGTTGCCTACGACAACCGAGACAATGTGTTCAACACCACACAAGGCTTTAACTTAGTTCTTTCCATTGACAATGTTGGCCAGTATCTCGCAGGGGAGAGCCACTTTGACCAATACAGTCCTATTTTGGAATACTACCACACTTGGTTTGATTATACGCTCTTTGGATTGATTCGCAAGAACATACTCAGAAGGTGGAGAGTTGTACAACAATTCCGAACCTCTTCTGTGTTTACATATGAAAGAGCACCCAAGTACGGTAGGCAGGACAAGGAAAAGATCCCTTACATCCAAGTGCAAGATCGATTGTTTTTGGGTGGTTATGAGTCTTTACGCGGTTGGTTTTTCGATGATAAATACTACCCGGAAGAGTGGAGAAATGGAGCAGCATCCAGGGTTTTGTTTACTACGGAATTACGTTTTCCTATTGAACCAAGTTTATTGTGGTTTGTGGTCTTCATGGACGCAGGTGCGATGTATGAGGAAGTGAACCGTGCTATTGGTGAGAGAAAGGAAGCATTCCAAAATTATGATTCGGTTGTACGCGCACAACGGTTTGCAGATCCCGCTGCCACCTATTTATTTGAAACATTCAATTCAAGTGGGCAAAAGTTACCTATGTCACCGTACGAATTGAACGATCCTGGTCGTTTGGTTCTCTCTGGTAAGAATATTTCATTGCAAAACTTCAAATACTCTTGGGGATTCGGTCTGCGGATCCAAATTCCAGTCCTTCCGCTCAGAATATATTTTGCACAAAAAATCCTCTATACAGGTGATGCTGAAGCTCCTTTCTCCACCTATCCAGATACCAATGCTTTCCAATTTGTGTTTGGTATCGGCGACTTAAGATTTTAATGGCACAGTCACAGCTGAACGCAGAACAAGAAAAGGCGGTCATTTCGATCGCAGGGCCAGTTTTAATCCTGGCTGGTGCAGGTTCAGGTAAAACCAGAGTGATTACTCATCGCATCTCTCATCTCATCCAAAACATTGGGATAAGAGCCAGTAGAATCCTTGCTGTAACATTTACCAATAAAGCTGCAGAAGAAATGAGAGAAAGATGTCGCCACCTATTGGGCGCGAATGAAGAACCTTTCATCAAAACCTTCCATTCCCTTTGCCTCTACATTCTAAGACGAGAAGGAAAACATCTAGGTCTAGGCTCGCATTTCACAGTGTATGATTCCGAAATGCAAGAATCCCTTATTAAAGAAATCTTAAAACGTAGGGAATTGGACACAAAAGAATTTAAGCCGAGTCATTTTGCAAATCTCTTTTCCAAAGCAAAGGATTCTTTCCAGACAGCAGAGGACTATGCCAAGAAGAACGATAAGGATGAATACGAATCCATCGTTTCTCAAGTATTCTTGGAATATGAGAAGACGAAAGCAGATAGAAATGCTGTTGATTTTGGAGACCTGATATTGCAATGTGTGCTGCTTTTCCGCAAATTCCCACTGATACTGGAGAGGTACCAAGATCAATGGCAATATATCATGGTCGACGAGTACCAAGATACCAATAAAATCCAATACCACCTTATTCAACTGTTAGCTCAAAAACACAAAAACTTATGTGTAGTTGGTGATGATGACCAATCGATTTATTCTTGGCGTGGTGCAGACATCAGCAATATCTTAAATTTTCATAAAGATTATCCTGAGGCCTTAATCGTAAAACTAGAAGAAAATTATCGATCAACCCAAACCATTATCCAGACTGCCGCAAAAATCATTTCCAATAATAAACAGAGAACCAATAAGACTCTTTTCACAAACAATGAAATTGGCGATAAAATTCGGATAACAAGTTTTCAAAATGAAACGGAAGAGGCAGCGGGCATTCTAAACAAAATCTTATCCTTGAAAAAATCGCAAAATAAGTTTTCGGATTTTGCCATCTTCTATAGAACAAATAGCCAATCTAGAGCATTTGAAGAAATCTTTCGGAAAAAAGGGATCCCATACAAGATCTTTGGTGGGTTTCGATTTTTTGATCGAAAGGAAGTAAAGGACCTAATTGCTTATTTATCTGTGATTGTAAACCCAATTGATTCAACTTCCCTTTTGAGGATCATTAATACACCTCCCAGAGGCATTGGAGATACAACGATTAACCACCTCCAAAACCATTCTATTGAAAATGGAATATCACTTTTGGAGTGCCTAAAGATTTCAATTCCAGAAATCAAAAGAGGAACTGCCAAAAAACTTTTAGATTTATCTAAAATGTTTGAACATTTTATTTCTGAACATGAGAAAAAAATTCTGCCATCAGAATTAACCTATGAAGTCTTAGAAAGATCAGGATATAGAGAGTATCTTGAAAATGAAGGCACGGAAGAATCCTTTTCACGCCTAGAAAACTTAAATGAATTTGTAAATGCACTTAGAGATTTTGAAGAATCCAATGAAGAGGCGAGATTAGAGGAATATCTCGCAAATATCTCTCTGATCACTAGTGAAGAAGATACAAAAGAATTAGCAGATTATGTAATTTTAATGACCGTACATAATGCGAAAGGATTAGAATTTAAAAATGTGTTTTTGTCTGGTATGGAGGAGGGAACCTTTCCCCATTTCTTGGCCAGTGAAAGAGACGAAGACATCGAAGAAGAACGCAGATTGTGTTATGTTGCCGTCACAAGGGCTCGTGAAAGACTAGAAATATCTTTATCAAGATTTACCCGTAAATTTGGTGAGGTGGAAGCAAGGTTTCCATCTCGATTCCTTCAAGAAATGCCAAAAGAAAATGTAATAGGCGACCACATTGAACTCTTATATGGCCAGAGACTTCCTGAATCTATGCCAAAAGCAAAATATGCACCAGTTCAGATGTCGAAAGAAGAAAGTACAATTTCTGCCTCCGAACCACAAAAAATCAAAGTGGGTATTCAAGTAAAACATAAGGTGTATGGACTCGGAAAAGTAGTAGAAAAGAGTGGTACTGGGGATAATACGAAGGTGACAGTTCGGTTTGGAGCCCACGTAGAAAAAAAATTTTTATTGGCGTACACCCCTCTTGAGATAGTATCTTGATCATAAGAGGAAAAGTTTATGAAACCGATACTCATCTTATTGCTTTTAACCACACATTTTTTGTATGCTCAGTCTAGCGGTAGTTTGGCGGAGGAGTTTGCAAAACTTGATGCTCATGTTAAAAATCCAAAAAAGTCTGCGGATGAAAAGAAAAAGACTTTAGAGACAAATCTTCTCAATAGTCTACGATCTTCCCTAACGCATCGGTTGACGAATCCCAAAAAAGAACTCAAGGATTTAAAAATCCAAGACTTGGTTTCAGAAAGACAGCCTGGCACAAATAATTTTTTTGTTAAATACAAGAACTATTTAATCGCCTATCAATTTGCTTCTGACCCAGAAGAAAATCTTGTGAATCCCAGCGAGGAATATCTCTTGGAAAGGTCCCCTGGTGACGATCTCTCAGCAAACCATGATGATAAAAAGTAAACAAAAGGAAATTACCGTTTAAGGAATGGTGGAGACTGCTTTTATTGAAGTTTGGGATTGGGTTTTGCAGATTGGTGATCGAGTCCTTGCAATCTATAGGAGTGATTTTTCGGTCACTGATAAAGGAGGAAACGACCCTGTAACTGAAGCAGATCTTTGGACAAGTGAGTTTCTATATGAGAAGATTTCCAAAGAGTTTCCAGATCATGGTTTTTTATCAGAAGAGAAAAAAGACAATGAGGACCGTCTAGAAAAAGAGTGGGTTTGGATCCTTGATCCCATCGATGGAACCAGAGAGTTTGTCAAAAAAAATGACCAGTTTGCACTGAGTTTGGGCCTAGTGCGCTCAGGGATTCCCATTTGGGGGATCGTATTCAACCCAGCTACAGGAGAACTTTTCTCGAAAAATGGCCATACGTTCCAAACTAAATTAAAGGCACCTTACCACAATCAACAGAATTTAGAAGAGATTAGGCGATCAGCAAAGATACCTGCTGAAATCTCACAAATTGCTTTTACTTCCTCCGAGCTTCCTTTGCTCTATGTATCGGGTACAGAACTCAGAGAAGGGCTCTTTGACCATGCTGATTGGAGAAATCATTTTCAGATACAAGCCATGGGAAGCATTGCCTACAAATTAGGACTCTTAAGTTCTGGTCAAATTGATTTAATCGTCTCATTAAAGCCCAAAAGTGAGTGGGATATATGTGCAGGAGTAGCTCTCTTGTCTTCGCAAGATTTTGAAGTGAGAGAGTTGAAAACTCTTAAGGAGTATCATTTCAATGGAAAGTTTACAAAAACATATGGCTTGTTAGCTGGAAAAAAATCTGCTGTGGAGTATTTAAAATCAAAAATTGATTTGGAGAGCTTAACTAAGCAAGTGAGGGACTCATGGTAATCCCTCATCGGATTGGTTTAGACGCAAGACCATTGTCTACCCGTATGTCAGGCGTCGGTCGTCTCATTGGAGAGATACTTAAATCCTTTCCAAATCCAGAGGCTTATACCTTTTATCTCTATTCACATCTGCCGATTCATCCCGACCATAAAGATATTCTTTCATTACCAAATGTAGTCGTTCCAAAAGGAGGAGGGATCTTTCGTTGGAAAGGCGGTTTGTACTACAATCTATATCTCCCCATTCTCCTTCGCTTCCAGGCCATTGATTTATTTTGGGGCTCACAACAGATCCTTCCCCCATTTTTGCCACGGCGTATCAAGGCGTTTCTGACTTATTGTGATTTGGTACTCTACTTTTTCCCAAAAACCATGAGAGGACTTGCTCGTTTTCAGATGAAGCTTTTCCAAAGATATTCTGTTAGGCGTTCATCTTACATATTGTCTATTTCACAACAGACGAGTGGTGATGTATGCAAATTCTTTGGATATCCAAAGGAACTTTCTGGCGTTACCTATCCAGGTTTAAATAAGGATCAGATTCAAACTGCTTTATCACAATCATGCCAAAAGAGATACTCTGAGATAGGAGAAGGTTTCATCCTTTCGGTTTCCACAATTGAGCCTAGGAAGAATTATCCCTTTCTTTTAGAGGTATATAGAGCTTATCGAAAGCTAAATCCTAAACAACATAGAGAATGGATAATCATTGGAAAGATAGGATGGGAAGATAAAGAATTCATCCAAGAATTGAAGACAGAACAATCACTCTTCCGTGATATCCATATATTAGATTCAGTAGATGACATAGCCTTGCACCATTTATATCGGAATTGTGGTCTCTTTTTATTTGCCTCCAAATACGAAGGATTCGGCATTCCACTTTTGGAAGCTTTATATCATAACAAATATGCCATTGTCTCGGATATCCCAACATTTCGAGAAATAGGCGGTGATTCTATCACCTATCTTCCCATCCATCACGAATCTGCTATTGCATTATGGGTAGAGGCAATCAAATCCTTTTTTGAAACACCAAAAATACCAAATGCCGATATAGAAAAATTTAAATGGGAGAATGCTGCGAACAAAACGGAAGAAGTGATCGCAAAACTCCTTCTTGAGTGATGTCTAAAAAAATAAGGAAGATAAAGGGTTAGTCTTTTCGATCCTTCCAGAATATAAAATTTCTTTGTCAGAGAGCAATGAATTCACATGAAGGTGCATGCTTCGTGTGGTCATTGCTTGGATCTCAGCCTTCCACTCACGTTTGTCATCTACAAACACAAGTTTATCGGAAAAAATAGATTCCAGATGTTCCCAATGGATTTCATAGTTTTGTTTTCCTCTTCGGAAGACTGCTTTTCCGACTTTACCTTTTGAAAATTTCATTCGGGCAAAGGTTACTAGTCTATCCTCATATGGCTCCGTCTCTTTGATAAACATGGAGATACCTTCTCCTTTCCAGCTCCCCAATGAGTATGAATTCCATTCTTCTTTCTTGGAGAAATAGTTGTATTGAATCAGAGTGCCACCACCTTTTCCGTATGAGCTTTTTCTTTCGGACTTATCTGGCAATTCTTTTGGTTAGCCTTTGCCTCTTTTGCGGACATGCGGAAACGGAATCCAATCTCTACTTGTCTTCCATTCGTCTGAAGGATACATCTGGAAAGGAACAATCCTTGCAGAACTTTAAAGGGAAGGTACTGGTTGTAGACTTTTGGGCTACTTGGTGTGAACCTTGTCAAAAATCGATTCCAGTGATCAATGAGTGGAAACGAAAATCGGAAGGAAAACCCATCGTCTTTCTGGGGGTTAATTCGGACCAAGGGGAAGGATTGGAATCCATTTTGGAACACAAGAAGGATTGGAAAATGGATTACCCGAGCTTATTAGACCCGGAGTGGAAACTCACAGACTTTTATACGGTGGAAGGACTTCCTTGCCTACTTGTCTTTTCCCCAAAAGGTGTTTTGGTCTACAGGCAGTATGGGATCGCAGCATCGGATCTTCCTGGTTTGCTCATCCGTTCTCATGTTTGGGCACAAGACTGATTGTGCATTGCAAAATTAAACAATCGTTACTCTTGCCATTGCAAAGAGACCACTTCGAGAAAATGTCTTGACGCTACGTGTTTCTGCTAGTCTTCTAAACTTACTTTTTTACCTTTGTGATTCAAAAAGGAGTCCATAATGCCATCGAATCTGCCCGAACTATTTCGCGAGAGCGCAGAAAAATTTGGGAGTCGCCCAGCCTTTGTCAGCAAAGACGAATCCAAAACATACAAACCCGTTACCTTCAAAGAAGTATATGACATAGGGATTGAACTTGCCGAGGCACTGATTGACTTGGGTGTGCAAGCAAGGGAGAATGTGGCTCTCCTCGCCGACAACCGATTGGAATGGATTATTTCTGATTATGCAATTTTGATGACCGGCGCTGTGGATGTTCCTAGAGGAACTGATATCACAGACTCCGAGATCGTTTATATCCTCAACCACTGCGAAGCAAAGGTCGTCTTTGTAGAGCATGACAAGATGTTGGAAAAGTTCCAAAAGAATCGTTCCCAACTCGAACATGCAAAGACCATCATTATGATGGATAAGAAGTCCCAAGCAACAGGTGTATTGAAACTACAAGATCTCATTTCGAAAGGAAAAGAGCTCCGTTCAAAAGGAAGTCGTAAGGCTGAAGAGAGGATACAAGGGATCAAACCTGACGATCTATTCACAATGATCTATACATCAGGTACAACAGGGATGCCGAAGGGTGTTATGCTTATGCATTCGAACATGCTTCACCAAACACGTTCCATTCTCTCTAAGATGATAGACATTCGGTCCGAAGAGCGAATGCTTTCTATCCTACCGATTTGGCATGTGTTTGAAAGGGTTTTTGAATACCTCGCGATCGCAGCTGGTTGTGCAACCTATTACACAAATGTCAGAGATCTACGTGACGACATGAAAAAGGCGAAGCCAACATTTATGGCATCTGCTCCTAGATTGTGGGAGAGTATTTATAATGGAATTTATACTCGGATTAGCGATCCTAAGCAAACACCTGCTATCCGTAGGGTATTGTTCAAGACTGCTTATTTCTTTTCTAAACACTATAACAATGCCACTCGTTTTCTAACAGGTAGGCAAGTGGATTACGTCGGAAGAAATCCAATTGTTTCCCTATTTAAGGGGATTTTTTATCTTGTGTCATTGGTTCCTTTAGCACCTCTCAATTTCATCTTCGATCTCATTGTCCTCTCAAAAATCCGAGAAGCAACCGGTGGGGCCTTGAAAGCATCTGTTTCTGGCGGTGGTGCTTTGCAGAAACATGTGGATGCCTTTTTCAATGATATTGGTATCAATGTTTTAGAAGGATATGGAATGACTGAGACCTCTCCGGTGATCAGTGTTCGAACATTTAAACATTTGGTGCAAGGTTCGGTGGGAGTCATCACACCAGAATCGGAAGTTCAGATTCGTGACGATCTTGGTAAGGTTTTGACTCACTTAGATTCTGACCAAAAATTAATTTCAGGAAAGTTGGGCCAAAGAGGAGTGATCCATCTCCGTGGGCCTCAAGTCATGAAGGGATACTATAAGAATCCAGAGACTACTGCGAAGGTATTGAAAGATGGTTGGATGGATACTGGTGATATTGGGATGTTCAATTTCAATAGAACTCTTACCATCACAGGTAGAGCAAAAGACACTATCGTTCTCTTGGGTGGCGAAAACGTTGAGCCAGTTCCAATTGAAGATAAGTTAAGTGAGTCACCTTACATTTCTCAGGTAATGGTCATAGGACAAGACCAGAAAAACCTGGGCGCGATCATTGTTCCCGACTTTGAGCAGTTAGCAACATGGGCTAAGGAGAATGGCATAGCAAACACTGCTCCCGATAAATTGGTGGACGACCCTAAGGTTCTGGATTTCTTCAAAAAAGAGATCAAAGCCCTCAACAACACCAAAACTGGCTTCAAATCCTTTGAGCAGGTAACTCCTTTCTTTCTCATCACCAAGCCATTTGAGGTTGGAGATGAGCTTACGAACCTTTTCAAAATGAAGCGCCACCTCATCACGGAAAAATACAAAACAAAGATCACTGCCATCTACTCTAGCGACATCTAATCGCGTTTAGTTTCCAGGTGGTGGAGAATCCGTGGTTTTTGCCCGAGCAAAAGCTACGGATTTTTTTTTCTTTGGAATCGGTTCATCCACCGATATTCATTCTGTGATATCGCAAGACGAATCCCTCCAAGAGAGTAAGCCAGCAATCTTTCAACCATACCAACACCATGATTTTTATGGCCTGGATTCTTTGTTTTTATCTCCTCTGCAAGTGGAAGAACGATGGAACCTTCAGAATGTTCCGCAAATACAATGTGCCGCTTTGGGATTTTTAACTCTTCGGAGTTTTTTGGCCGTTCAAATGGCGAAACAACCAGTTACCGTGTATGGATTGAGCCCAGCTTGGAAAGCCTATTTAGGAAAAACGCAATACTTTCGAAAGAATCCTAATCTAGTAGCCGAACAATTCGTACCGGAAATGGTAGATGTAGATTCCAAAGGACTGGAAAGCCCCGTAAGCGAAGGACTGTGGGAACAAAGTATGTATTGGGCTATGCCCAACCCAAAAGGCCAATCAATTTTTTTTGTAGCAACTGGTCGCCTGGGAGAATCAGAAAACCAGTCGATATCAGAAACTCTCGGAAAGATTTTAAAAAGTAACCAAGAAAAGTTTCATTTGGAGAAGGCCTATATTCGAAAAGAATCTAATTCTTATTTATTTATACACACCAAAGAACAAGTTAACCCTCGAGTATTTTATAAAGAAGCAGAGAGTACATTCCCCGAATTTATTTTGTTGTGTGCCGATTTAGTTTTATAATTTATTCGCTTAAGTTTAAATTAATTAAGACTTCTAAGAACAAGAGTGATTTTTCCCAGCTTTTGGTTGTAGACAAAATTTTTTGTTTAGATTCATAATCGAAGGGTATGATAGAAGCCAAAAAATCCACTGGATAAAAATGATTTTTGATTTGGTTCATTTTTAAGATCAGACTTTCATCAGCTCCCTCTCTCAAAAGAATCCGTTTACTTAAAAAAATGAGTTCATCTAACGTTTGCTGATAATTTTCATCTTCTTTCAAATTTCGTTCCGGGATCATTTTTTCTACATTTGCGATGATAAAGGGTTCTTCGGAAATGATTTCTTGGAGAGAGGCAATGCCTAATCCTTCCAGGATGATGTTTGATCTACCATCGGGAAGTGCTTCATGCTGTATGATATGGCCAAATCCAAATGTTGTTTCCATTTCGATATTCCATTGGTCACTCTGTCGGTAAGGCGAAACGGCGAGTTCTCTGCCATTTTCTAAACAATAACTCAACATGCTCCTATACCTTGGTTCAAAGATATGCAGTGGCAAAAAAGTGCCTGGAAAGAGAAATACTTCAGACAGAGGAAAGATAGGAAGCGAGAAGGTTGACACCATAAAACTAAACAGATTCACTGTAAAGCTGTAAATCGAAAAAGGCAAATGCATTTGAAAATTCAGGAATCGAAGTTAAACCAGTGCTTTGAAACACTTGCCAAAACCAAAATTTTAGTCATTGGCGATCTTATCTTAGATGAGTATCTATTTGGAAGTGTAGACCGCATTTCACCAGAAGCTCCCGTACCTGTAGTCTGGGTGCGTAGAGAAGACCATAAATTGGGTGGTTCAGGCAATGTCGTCTGTAACCTTTCCTCTCTTGGAGTCAGCTCTCTTATCTTCGGCAGAATCGGACAAGATTCTTGGGCGACAAAAATGAGAGATATCTTTGATACAACAATCACCGCGCCGAAAGAATTAGAACTTACAGTGTCTCCAAATTTGCCAACGATTGTAAAAACAAGAATTTTAGCTGCCCAGCAGCAGATTTGCCGCGTTGATCGAGAAGAGATTAGACCACTCACAATCGAAGAAGAAGATTCCATCATCACAAGATTAAGAGAAAAAATTTCTGAATGTTCTGCTGTTATCATCTCCGACTATGACAAAGGTTATTTGACGAAACGTTTGATCCAGGAGACAATCCGACTTGCGAAAGAAAAAAATATATTTGTCACGGTGGATCCCCAGGTTGGTCATTTTTTTGAGTATCAAGACGTTCATCTCATGACACCTAACCACCATGAAGCGGGAAAGGCGCTAGGAAGAAAATTATCAAATGAGTTAGAAGTAGAAGATGCTTTGAAAGAGATTGCCAATCGTTTGGGTTCAGATGCGATGATGATCACGCGTGGTGAGAAAGGCATGAGTATTTTTGACAGAAAGAAAAATTCCTTTTTTCACATACCAACGGTGGCCCGTGAAGTATTTGATGTTACTGGTGCAGGAGACACTGTGATCAGTATTTATACAGCATTTTTGGCAGCTGGCATGAGTGTCGAGGAATCAAGCCTCATCGCAAATGCCTCGGCAGGTATAGTCGTAGGTAAAGTTGGTGCAGCAACAGTCAGCAAAGAAGAGATTCGGAGAAGTTTGTTTGAACTGAATGTATTGGAGTCACTATGACATTCTACGAGGCGTTGCAGAAAAAGTGGATTGAGAGGGAAAAGATTCCAGCTATTCGGTCGAGCTTGGTTGGCAAAAAGATTGTATTTACGAATGGATGTTTTGACATCCTTCACCCAGGCCATGTAGAGTATTTAGCACGTGCCAGAGATTTAGGTGATTTACTTTGGTTGGGACTCAATTCAGACCAATCCGTCCGTGCCCTCAAAGGAGAGAGCCGTCCGATCAATACCCTAGTAGACAGAGCCAAGGTTTTGGCTGGACTTTCCTCTATCGATTTGATTTCGAGTTTCTCAGAACAAACTCCCTTAAGGCTCATTGAGGAGATCCGTCCCCAAATCCATTGTAAAGGCGGGGATTATAAAAAAGAAGAATTACCAGAATACCCGCTTTTGCTTTCTCTGGGCGCAGACATCATCATCCTACCGTTTTTGGAAGGAAAATCCACCACGAAGATCCTGGAAAAAGCGCGGATAGCTCCCTAATCTGTATTGATTTTGGGCTCGTTTCCCCTAATTTGTAAAAAACAAAGATTTATCTAGGGGTTCTCCTTTGTCCAAGACCAAATATATCTTCATCACAGGCGGTGTATCCTCCTCATTAGGGAAGGGAGTCACTGTTGCTGCCCTAGGCTGCTTACTCGAAGCGAGGGGTTATTCCGTTTCTCTGCAAAAAATGGATCCCTATATAAATATTGACCCGGGCACTATGAGTCCTTACCAACACGGTGAAGTCTATGTAACGGAGGATGGAGCTGAAACAGATTTAGACCTCGGTTATTATGAGCGATTTACCAAAAGCCATCTCTCTAGAAAGAATTCTGTTTCTACGGGCCAAATCTATCATGCCGTAATCGAAAGAGAACGTAAAGGAGATTATTTGGGACGAACCGTACAAGTTGTCCCGCATATCACAAATGAAATACGCAATCGGATTTATACCTTAGCAAGAGAGCACGAAACCGATTTTGTCATTGTTGAGATCGGAGGGACAGTTGGAGATATAGAATCTGTTCCTTTTTTAGAAGCCATTCGGCAGATGCGCTATGAGCATGGTTCCTCACAAGTATTGTTTGTTCATTTAACGCTTGTTCCTACGATCACGGCTGCAGGTGAAGCAAAAACAAAGCCTACACAACACTCTGTGAAAGAATTGCTTGCACTTGGTATCCAACCAGATATTCTGATTTGCCGTATCAACAAGCCGATGACGAAAGAGATGAAGACAAAAATATCTCTTTTCTGTAACGTAAAAGACCAAAATGTAATTTCTGCCGTCGATATCAATACAAGTATCTATGAAATTCCAATCATGTACAAAGAGGAAAAATTGGACGAAGTCGTTCTCAATGCATTGGGAATGGATACGAGAAAACTCAGTTTTTCACATTGGGAAAATTTAGTTAAAAAAATATTGAATGCCAAAAAGCAAGTGAAAATCGCTGTCATTGGAAAGTATATTTCTCTCCAAGATGCTTATCGCTCCGTCTATGAGTCACTTGCTCACGGAGGAATCGCCAATGACACAGAAGTAGTCGTTCACAAAATCGATCCGGAAGATATTGATTCAAAAAATGTAAAAGACCACCTGAAAGGAATGCACGGTATCCTCGTTCCTGGCGGATTTGGCGAAAGAGGGATTGAAGGAAAGATACAGGCTATTCAATATGCAAGAACTAAGAAGATTCCATTTTTCGGAATTTGTTTGGGAATGCAATGTGCTGTCATTGAGTTCGGACGAAATGTACTAGGATATAAGGACGCAAATTCCACTGAGTTTAATCCTAAATCAAATCATCCTGTAATATCAATGATTGAAGAACAAATGGAAATAGAACGTATGGGTGGTACCATGCGACTTGGAGCTTACCCTTGTATTCTCAAAAAAGGGAGTACGGCTTATTCCGAATATAAATCAGAAAAGATATCCGAGAGGCATAGACACCGGTTCGAATTCACCCTCCGGTATAAAGATGAATACGAGAAGAAAGGTATGAATTTAACTGGATTTTCACCTGATGAAAGTTTGGTGGAAATTGTCGAGATACCATCTCATCCTTGGTTTGTTGGAGTTCAATTCCATCCTGAGTTCAATTCCAAACCTACAGAACCCCATCCGTTATTTGCAGGGTTTATCCGCCAAGCGAGCAAATTGGCTAAAAAGTCGGAGGACTAAGAATGAAAGATTTAGTATCGGAAAGAGAGTTTTTTGGAAGAAAGATAGGTGGTCGCTCCCCATTATTTTTGATTTCGGGTCCCTGTGTAATGGAAAACCAAGACCTGTTAGATAGAGTTTGTGGTGAAATGAAGGAAATTTGTGAAGAGTTAAATATTGTTTATATATTTAAATCTTCCTTTGATAAAGCAAATCGATCTTCTATCGGATCTTATCGGGGTCCAGGCATTGAAGAAGGTAGAAGGCTTTTGGACTTTATTAAAAACAAATACAATCTTCCTGTATTGACTGATATCCATGAAACCATTCAGGTAGATCCATTAAAAGATACAGTAGACATTTACCAAATTCCAGCCTTTTTGTGTCGTCAAACAGATCTTATAGCAAAAGCAGCAAGCACAGGTAAATGGGTAAATGTGAAAAAAGGTCAATTTATGGCACCAGAAGATACGCGCCATATAAAGACTAAAATTCAAGAATCAGGCTCAGAGAAATATCTAGTAACAGAACGAGGAGCAAGTTTTGGATATGGAAATTTAGTCTTTGACCTAAGGGCAATTCCAATGATCCATAAGTATGATATACCGCTCATTTTTGATGGCACACATTCTGCCCAGTTGCCTGGAGCCGCAGGAAATATCACAGGGGGTTTGCGTGAATTTATCCCTCATATGATGCGCGGGGCAGTATCGGTAGGGGTGGAAGGATTGTTTATGGAAGTGCACCCAGACCCGGAAAAGGCCTTGAGTGATGCTACGACACAGTATCCATTGGGTCAGGTAAAAAAGTTACTGAAACAACTTCTAGAATTGGATCGATTTGTAAAGAATGAGGTATTGGAGTCTTAGAAATGTGGAAACACTTTCTATTGCTACTTTTTTTCGTTTTCATTTCTTGTAATGAAAAGAAGTACCTTCGCATAGAAGAAGAAAAGGAATCAGGTTCTATGGTTTCCATGCGTGATTTTTCTCGCGTGTCCTATTCAAAAGAAGGAGATTTGGAATGGAAGTTGATGGGTGAAGAATCCTACATTTACCCAACGGAGAACAAAACCATAGTATATGGCTTTGAGTTCTATCAATATGAGAATGGAAAGTATAAGTCCTACCTTACTGGAAACCGAGGAGAAATCGACCATAGCTCAAAATCGGTGACTTTAGAAGGGGATGTAAAATTAAGAACAGAAGAGGGCAGAACACTCCAATCGGAACTTTTGAATTACAATCTAGATGAAAAGACTCTGTCCACCGATTCTGAAGTAGTCATCTATTCGGATGGAACCACAATCCGAGGGAAAGGACTCAGGGCTGACAAAGGCTTAAACAAATACACCATTATTAAACCAAGCGCAATTACGGTTGGCGGAACCAATCCTTTAAAAGAAAAATGAAAGAATGTTTGCTTATCATTTTTTTTGCATTGAGTATAAAACCTATCATTGCTGAGGTAAGTTTGGAACCACCCATTTTATTTGGCTCCGAGGATTTGTTTTACCAAGAGAAGTGGGTTGACCCAAATATTCCAGAAAAAGGCAAGAAAAAAAGCCAAATTCCTGTTATGTGGGGAGGTAACTCATTAACCCAAGAAGAAAAGCTTATCAACGGGTTCCAAATGAAAACGTTCATTTTGGGAGGCGGAGCCTATATTACACATAAAAATATACAACTAATAGCTAGAGAGATCGAAATTATTGGTGAAGATGCTTTATTAGGTAATTTGAAAGGGCAAGTGCAAGTAGAAGACCGCGAAAATGGTGCGACTTTAATTGCGAGTAAAGGCCATTACGATAAAATAGCTGGTACTGTTACTCTAGAAAATTCGCCAACACTCATCCATAAAAAAGACAATAAAATAGTTAAGATTCAATGTGAAAGCATAGTTCGATACCTAGACGATGCCAAGACAGTCTTGAGTGGTAAGGTAGTTGTTACATCCAGCGACTTTCGAGTATTTGGTGAAGATGCAGTTTTTTATGAGAAAGAAGATAGAATTGATTTGTCAAATGAGCCTTTTTTGTTTTCGGAAAATCGTTTTATCCAAGGCAAAACTCTATCATATTTCGTAAAGGAAGGAAGTATTGTTTTAGAAGGTGATGCATCTATTTACCAGGTGAGTTACGAAAATAATCAGAAAAGAATTGCTGATGAAAAGAAAAAGGAAAAACAGAGCCAAAGCAATAAGACTGAGAAAAAGGATGAGGAAAAGCTTCGCATTGTAACAATTTTTAGCGGGAATCAATTGCGGCATAAAAATCGCTCCGGAAGTGAGGATGCCTATACCTCAATGAATGGTAATGCATTTATGTTCAGGTCTGACTCAGAGTTCAAAGCAGACGAAATACAAAGCAAAAATAATAACCAATTGATCCTTTCCAAAGGCCAGGTCTCCTTCTTAGATAAAAAAAACGCTTACCAAATGGAAGGAGGATACCTAGAGTATGACAAGACAAAAGGGTATAGTTATTTGTCGGAAAAACCCAAAATTTTATTTTTAGATGAAAAGACTCTAACCGAAAAGGGAAACTTAACTGCGGTTTTCATAGAACGATTTGAAGAAAAAAAGGAAGCGGTAGCGCGGGGCGATGTACAAATCCAAACACAAAGTTCGCAGGCTACAGGTGAGTATGCTACTTATTATGAAAAAGAAAATCGTTTAGAGCTAGAAGGTAACCCAAATCTAATTAAAGACAAGACAAAAGTTTCCGCAGGCAGAATCATAATCTATCCGAATGAGGATCGTGCAATTTTAACCGATGGTTTAAAAGTGATAGGAAATGACCCGAAAAATTAAGAAAGAATCCCCGCTTGTTGAGACCCAAGCTGTAAAAACGTTTAAGATGGAGAATCTTGTTAAGATCTACAACAAACGAAAGGTTGTAGATGGGGTGAGTTTTTACATCCGCAAGGGTGAAATTGTCGGTCTTTTAGGTCCAAATGGAGCGGGCAAAACTACTTCGTTTTACATGAGCGTAGGCTTTGTTACTCCAGACGAGGGAACTGTTTTCATCGATGATAATGATCTAACAAAAGCACCAATGCATATCAGAGCGAGGATGGGTGTTGGTTATTTGGCCCAAGAAGCATCTATCTTTCGAAAGTTAACAGTAGCAGAAAATTTAGAGGCAATATTAGAAACTATGAATCTTCCCAGAGAAGAGATAGTC
Source organism: Leptospira ryugenii (assembly GCF_003114855.1). NCBI lineage: Bacteria > Pseudomonadati > Spirochaetota > Leptospiria > Leptospirales > Leptospiraceae > Leptospira > Leptospira ryugenii. Next base: position 439,753 of record NZ_BFBB01000002.1, read on the forward strand.
CGAAGAAGGGATGCTCTTCTAATGGAATTGCAAATTATGCGAGTGGCAAACCAAAAAGGCTACACTCTTTCTGGTGGCGAAAGGCGTCGATGTGAGATCGCAAGAGCACTCGTTACAAATCCCGACTTTATTTTGTTAGATGAGCCTTTTGCAGGAGTTGACCCGATTGCAGTGAAGGACATACAAAACGTAATACAATCTTTAAAAGAACGAGGATTGGGAATCCTGATTACCGACCATAATGTGCGCGAAACTCTAAAAATTACAGATCGGGCTTATATTATGTATAGTGGCAAAATCCTTATTTCTGGGACAGCCAATGATCTGATCAATGATCCTGAAACAAGACGAATCTACTTGGGAGAGGATTTTACTCTTTAAAATGAAGCTCGGCAATACGATAACTCAGAGGCAAACCCAAAAGTTGATCATGACGCAAGATTTGCGTCAATCAATTGAGCTGTTATCCCTTTCTACTCTTGAGTTGTCCGATAAAATTCAAAATGAACTCCTTGAGAATCCTATGTTAGAAGAACTTGGAGTCGATGAAAAACAAAAAATGCCCGAATTGTTTTCCATCGAAGAAGTAAAACGAATAGAGAAGTTAAACCACGAAAAAAGCACTGATATTAACTGGCAAGAGTCTTACTCTATAGATGGACCTGGTCGTCTCAACCAAGAAGCAAGCGACAGAAACCAAAAATACATAGAGTCTACAACGAAAGGTATATCTTTGGAAGATCACCTACTATCTCAATTGAGATTGATGGATCTAAGCAAGCAGGAGTTTCAAATTGCCGAAGTTCTTGTTTCCATGATCGACGAACAAGGTTTTATAAAAGAAGATTTAGCCATTTTAGCAAAGGAAATGAATCTTCCTTTTTCAAAAATAAAAAAAGTAATCCAGTTGATCCACGAGTTGGATCCAATCGGTATTGGCGCAAAAGATGTGCAAGAAACACTTTTGGTACAGGCAAAAATCCTATACCCAAACAATGATGTTCTCTATCAATTGATATCAGATTCACTGGGAGACCTTGAGAAGTTTGATTATAAAAAAATAGCAAAGAGTTTGAGAGTCACTGAAGACGATGTTATTTCGCTTGCACGTTTGATGAAAAAATTGGAGCCATATCCAGCTACTCTTTACCAAGGCAAAAAAGTTGACTATGTCGTACCTGATGTTGTTGTGAAGCAGATTGGATCAGAATTTAATATATTTATAAATGATGAATGGCTACCAAAGTTATCGATACAGGATGAATATAAAGAGCTTCTAAACACAAAATTGCCTCCAACTGAGAAAGAATACTTTCAGACAAAGTACAGCTCGGCACAGTGGCTCATTAGATCTATCCAACAAAGAAGGCATACATTACAAAGAGTTGTTAGTTCAATCATTGATTTCCAAATCGATTTCTTTCGCGGTGGAATTGGATTTATAAAGCCCTTAACATTGAAAGAGATCGCTGAAAAATTAAACTTACATGAATCAACGATTTCAAGAATCACAACCAATAAATACATACAAACCAATTGGGGAATTTTTGAATTAAAATGGTTTTTTTCTTCAGGTGTGAAATCCTTGGAAGGCGGTAAGGAAAGTTCCAAAAAGATACATGAAATCATTCGCAACTTAGTAAAAGATGAAGATGAGAAAAATCCACTCTCTGACCAAGATATCGTTGACCTCATGGAGAAAAAAGGTATTGAAATCGCAAGGAGGACTGTAGCAAAATATAGAAAGGTGCTGAAAATCCTTCCTTCTAATCAAAGAAAAAAGATCGGCACTCACAAGGGTTAAACCAATGCCTGTACCTGGGATTACTGTTGAAGCCATTCTTCGAGACCATGAAGATTTAAAGTTAACTCTCCTTACGGGTGAGTCTGGTTTAGCCAATCGTATTACAAATTCTGAAATCAATAGACCTGGACTTTCTTTGACAGGTTTCTTTGACTTCTTTGCCAATGACCGCATTCAAATCTTTGGTAAAGGGGAGTGGGCTTATCTTAATTCTTTACCTTTAGATCAACTTAATGAGATCACGGAAAAGTTCTTCCAGTTCCATTTGAATTGCATCATCTATACACACGGAAATGAACCCCAGAAACAATTTGTTTCGATGGCAAACCAAAAAGGTATCCCCCTATTTGTTACACCTATTTCCACGCATCGTTTCATCACATTGATTTCACAAATCTTAGACCGAGCACTGGCACCGAGAACCATGCGTCATGGAGTACTCATAGAAGTATTTGGCATTGGTACGCTCCTAACAGGTAAATCAGGAGTGGGCAAGAGTGAGACGGCTCTTGAATTGATCGAACGTGGACACAGGCTTGTAGCTGATGATATGGTGGAAATCCGTCGTTTGAGTGAGAGTTATCTCATAGGTTCTTGTTCTGATTTACTTAGACACCATATGGAGATAAGGGGTTTAGGCATTTTAAACATCAAAGATTTGTTTGGTGTTGGCAGTGTTCGGGACCATAAATTGATTGAACTTATCATTAGCCTGAGAGAATGGGAAGAAGACGGCGACTATGAACGCACGGGCATTGAGCAAAGGACGGAGGAAATTTTGAATGTTCCCATTCCTCTCATTGAAATCCCTGTAAAACCAGGAAGAAACATTCCCATCATCGTGGAAACAGCAGCCATGAACCAGAGACTTCGGAAAATGGGGAAGAATAGTGCCAAAGAATTTTCTAATAAACTAACGAATTACATTCAGCAGAGTAAAATTGAAACAAATCCAGCTAAAGATTAAAGACGAAAGTTCTGGTTTGCATGCAAGACCAGCTTCTTTATTTGTAAAGGTAGCTTCTTCTTTTCCTTGTGATATATTTGTGATCAAAGATGAGATTGAGGTCAATGGTAAATCCATAATGGGTTTAATGATGTTGGCGCTCGGAGCTGGAGTTACCTTTGCGGTAAAAGCGGACGGTGCCAAAGAAGAAGAGGCATTGGCAGCATTGGAAAAATTGGTTGAAAGTAACTTTGAACTAGATGTTCCGAAATAAATTGAATTTAAAAATTTCCGATGAATCTCGGTATTACCTACGAGATATTTTCATTTTTACATTTACGATTTTACTTTCGATTTTCTTTGCGGAAATGTTCTTTTTCCAAAAAGAAGATGAAGTTCCTTTAGCTGCAAAGCTTGATACGTATCTCTTTTTATTAATTCCTTTTTTTATTTTTTCACTGATTGTTAGCTATGTATACAGAAACAAAAGAAATTTAGAAACAGGAAAAATCCGAAGTTCCATTCGATACAGGCTAACATTGGCTTTTTTGTTTGTTGCACTTGTTCCTTCGATTCCTATATTCCTACTTACTTCCAATTTAACAGGAAGGATTATTGAAAGTTTCTACCGAGTTGATATTTCAAATGCATTAAAATCATCAGCAGATCTCATCCGAACAACAGAAGAAGTTACCAAAGAGAATTTAAAATCTAAAGCCTTAGTATTTTTAAAGAATGTAAAATTGACTAACAAAGACGCCAATTTCATCTTTGGACAAGCGGTCAAGGAAGGTCTTTTTGAAAAAGACCGATATTATCTTAGTTTTGTGGAAAATGATTCTGTAAGATTTGAATCCAAAGGATTGTATAAGGATGTCTCTGAGGAAGATTTTGAACAAACAACATGTGGTGATCTTATTTGTTCCGAAGCAAAACTGTACAAAGAAGATATATCTTATTATCTACTTAAACTTTCATTGGGACAAAACGTGTTTCTATATCTAGGTGAGCGTATGCATGTAGGTGTTGAGACTGATGTCTTTAATATTATGAAAGCAACACAAACCTATGATACTGTGAGCTTATGGAAGGAAAAGATACCCTATAGCGTTCGGTTGATTATCGGTATTTTCTCTTTTTTAATGTTTTTGATTTCTATTCTTTTTTCATTCATTTTTGCAAGGAAGATCTCGCGTCCAATCATCAATTTGGCAAATGCGACAAAGAAGGTATCCTTAGGAGAATCTGACGTTAAAATTGAGATGAGAGAAGAAGGAGAGATGGGCATACTCATTGATTCTTTTAACCAAATGGTTTCAGATTTGAATTCTAAGAATGAGGAACTAATGCACATCCAAAGGATAGCTGCTTGGAAAGAAGTAGCACAAAGAATGGCGCATGAGATCAAAAATCCTCTCACACCCATTCAGCTATCAGCGGAACGCATCCAACGTAAATTTAAAAATACCAACCCAGAGAATCTTGAGGGAATCGTGAAAGATGCAACAGAAACTATCATTGGGCAGGTGAGAGTTCTAGAACATCTCGTGAAGGAATTCAGTGAGTTTGCTCGAATGCCTGTTCCTGTCCTCATCAACCAACAGATCAATCCGATTTTGGAAGAGGCTGCATTATTATTCAAAGAGTCGACAGAAATAGAATTTGAGCTTAGATTAGCTGAAGTTTTGCCTGAAGTCTTTGTGGATAAAAGATTGTTTTTAGGTGTGATCAACAATCTATTAAAGAATGCAGTGGAAGCGATCCAAGGCGAAGGGAACCAGCCTGACGCAGTGGAATACTGGACTCCGAAACAAAAAAAGATTACCATCCAGAGTAAGTTGAAAAGAAAGGCACTTCGAAAATTTATTGTGATCGAGATCGATGATTCGGGCCCAGGTCTGAAGCCTGAATTACGCGAAAAAATATTTGAACCTTATTTTTCCACGAAGGAAAACCATGGATCTGGGATAGGTTTGGCTGTTGTCCAAAAAACGATCATCGACCACCATGGACATATTAGTGTCAACGATTCCAAATTGGGTGGCTGCAAGTTTACGATCGAACTTCCGCTAAGTGCTTAGAAGATGCAAAAGTTAATTTTTATCGTCGATGATGAAAAAGAAATCCGTAAATCGCTACGAGCCATTTTGGAGGACGAAGGATTTATCGTTGAGGATTTTAGCTCTGGAAAAACCTTTATCAAAGCTTTGGCAAAGGATAGGCCAGGCTTAGTATTGTTAGATGTCTGGTTAGGCAAAGAGGACGGTCTGCAAATTTTGGATGAGGCAAAAAAAGTCTATCCGATGCTACCCATTGTGATGATCAGCGGCCATGGAACCATAGAACTAGCCGTGAATGCGACCAAAAAAGGAGCGGTTGATTTTTTGGAAAAACCTCTTTCAATTGAAAAGGTTATTCAAACAATTGAAGATGCCTTCGAAAAAACTAGAGACCAACCGAGTGAAATCCCGAACTTTAAATTAGAATATGATGATATACTGGGAATCTCACAAGGAATTAACAAGGTAAAATTTTCTATCTACCAAGCAGCTCAAACAAATGCACGTGTTTTTATTTATGGTGAGAATGGAACAGGTAAAGAGTTGGTTGCTCGTGCGATTTACCAAAATTCGAAAAGAAGAGAGCAATCCTATGTCGAAATCAACTGTGCCGCGATTCCTGAGGATTTAATAGAATCAGAGCTGTTTGGACATGAGAAGGGTTCATTTACGGGAGCCATCGATCGTAAAATAGGTAAATTTGAACAAGCTCACAATGGAACTCTATTTTTAGATGAGATATGTGATATGACACTTGCCACGCAAGCAAAGGTTCTACGGGTTCTCCAAGAGCAGAGATTTGAAAGGATTGGTGGGAATGAATCTATCTCTGTTGATGTGAGAGTCATTGCTGCTACCAATATCAGTGTTGAAGATGCGATCCGAGAAGGTAAATTCAGAGAGGATCTTTATTATCGTTTGAATGTGATTCCTATTGAAATCCCCCCTTTACGTGAGAGAAAGCAGGACATCCCTATACTCGTTGAACATTATCTAAAAAAATCTATCAAAGAAAATGACCTGACTCCGAAGACTGTCGATCGAGAGGCTTTAGATCTTCTCATCCAACACTTTTGGCCAGGGAATGTACGCGAGCTCAGAAATATTCTTGAACGGCTATCAATATTAACACACGGAGAAACCATTCGTGCTAAAGATGTCAAAGATTCCTTACAAGGATTTAAAAAAGCAAATGAGATGGCAGAACGAGGTGATTTAAAGCATGCTAAGGATGAATTTGAACGCCAATACATCATACGAACTCTACAAAATTTTGATGGCAATGTATCGCGTGCTTCAAAGGCACTGGGTATTGAAAGGACACATCTCTATCGAAAATTAAAATCTTTAAACATCCAAACCGAACAAACTAACGAAGGTGACAGATGAGCGATAGAAGGCTGATCCTAGAAAAGTTAATTGAGGTCTTTGAAGAGGCTACTTTTTTTCTTAAAAACCAAAACCTTCCCATCTTTCGCTACGGAACCGAAATCGCTCCCGAGGAAGTTCCCATTCACTGGTCACCCATATCAAAAAAAAGCAAAGAACAAAAAGAAACTGAGAACAGAGAAAAACTTCGTGCAAATCGAGAATTGGCTAACTTCCCGTGTAACCTCTGTGAGAAGAAGACTACTGGCATTAAACATTTTTTTTATACGGGCAGATTTCCTCTTCTTGTTTTACATTATTCTGGCCAAACGTCTACCAAAGAAAGGCCATTTGTAAAGAAAAATCCCAAACAAGTATTTAAAGATGAGATAACCGGAAAGATTTGGAATCATCTTGTTCAATCAGCCTTTCAAATGAGTTCGGAAGAGCTCTTTTACCAAGAATACCCGGCATGTAACTTTAATATTCCTCAAACAAAAGAAGAAGATTGGAAAGAAAGGACTGAAAACTGCAAAAAGTTTGTAAAGGAGTTTGTTTCTGATTATGGGATTAAAGGTGTCATCATACTCGGTTCTTCTGCGAAATTATTATATGGCGCAGAAAAAGCCAAAGAACTCCTCGGAAAGACAATCCATTGGCAGCTGGGTGATACCAAAATCCCCGTGATGATCCTTCGCTCTCCGGAGGCCCTAGTTGTGCTTGAAGAAAAATCTAAACAAACAGCTGAAGATAAAAATCTTTTCCATTATGCGGAAGAAAAATCAAAATTAGAAACAAATTTTATTGATAGTTTGAAACAAATTCGAAACCAAATGGCGGTTTAATGGAATACTTTGCTGATATTGCCATTCATCAATCCTGGATTGAGGACAGCCTAACTTATACTTTGATTCCAAATGTAGATACCCCAAAAGTTGGGATCAGAGTCCATGTAGAACTAAATGGCAAACTAACGGAAGGAGTCATCATTAGGCTCCATAGCCAAGAACCAAATTATCGATGTCTACCAATACAAAACTATATTGATTCCGAACCGATAGTGAGCGAAGAACAACTGTCACTCGCTTTTTGGATGAGGGAACAATATTTATCTAGTTTGGGTGATTGTCTCTTTAAGATGATCCCTAAAGGCAAAAGAAAAAAAGAGAGTCCCAAGAAACCGAAGGAGGTTCGGAGTGAATTCCTTCAGCAATTGAATGCGGAACAAAAGCAGGCTTTCCTCGGGATTCGAGACTCAAAGGCAGAGCAAAGAATTCACTTATTATTTGGGATTACTGGAAGTGGAAAAACTGAAGTTTATCTGCATTTGATGAATGAGGTTTTACAATCAGAGGATGCTTCCATTATTTTTTTAGTTCCAGAAATCAGTTTGACCTATCCCATGATCCAGCGTATTGAAAAGGTTTTTCCCAATCAAGTTGCTGTTTTACATTCTTATTTAAGAACGAAGGAAAGATTCCAAAATTATTGGGATATTCTGCAAGGAAAGAAACGGATAGTCATTGGTACAAGATCCGCTATATTTGCGCCGGTTCGAAATCTTTCTTTGGTCCTCATTGATGAGGAACATGATACTTCATTTAAAGAAAACTCAAGTCCCAGATACCATGCACGTCAAATTGCCGACAAGAGATTAAAAGAAACAAACGGAAAACTAGTATTAGGATCAGCAACACCTAGTTTGGAAATGTACCATTTCGCTCTACAAGGCAAAATAGGATTTCATCGTATTTCAAAGAGAGCGGTACCCGAAGCAAAAGAGGCAAACATTGCCGTTAACCAGAAACTAGAGGACAAACAGTTGATCTCGGGTGATCTTCAGTTTAAAATCCATACCCATTTACAGAAAAATGAGCAAGTACTGATACTGTTAAATCGGCGAGGTTACCACCCACTTGTTTATGATGAAGAAACAAAAGAGTTCATCCATTGTCCAAAATGCTCAGCAAATCTTTGTTTCCATTCGAATCAAATACTTCGTTGTCATTTGTGTGGTTTCCAGGAGTCCTTTAATTACTTCCAGAAACAATCCAAAAAAGATTTATCTCTTATGGGAGCTGGGAGCCAAAAGCTAGAAGAAAATTTATTAGAACTCTTTCCGAGTGCTAAGGTGGAGCGCTTAGACCAAGATTCCACCAAACAAAAAGAAGTCATTGCAGAAGTCTTTCAAAAGTTGGAAGAGGGGCAAATCGATATTTTGACAGGTACTCAAATGATTGCAAAAGGTTTAGATTTTCCCAACGTCACTCTTGTTGGCATTTTAAATGCAAACCATGGTCTTGGGGTCCCTGACTTTCGTAGTTCTGAGAGAACCTATTCACTACTATCACAAGTTGCGGGAAGAGCTGGACGGGGTGTAAAACCTGGTGAAGTTTTTATACAATCAAGTGATCCAGAACACCCAGTCATCAAACTCGCATTAAACCAAAACTATCATGAATTTTATCTTTGGGAGATAGCCTTTAGAAAATCATTGCACTATCCTCCTTTTAGCCGTTTAGTGCGATTGGTATTTCGTTCCAAAAAAGAAGACGAATGTATGAAAACATCCTTAGAGTATCGAACAAGGCTTGAAAGTCAAAATTTAGAGGGGGCTCAAATACTAGGTCCTTCCCCTTGTCCTTTTGTGAAGATAGATGATAACTATCGATACCATATTCTGCTAAAGACAAATGCTATGGAAAAGTTAAGAGAACAATTGAGAGATTTTAAAAAAAATAGTAAACCAAATATTCATTGTTATGTGGAATATGATTTTGATCCGGTAGATTTGGTTTAGGAGTTGTATGATTTCAATAGGATATTTCGGCACACCAGAATTTTCGGCTGACCTACTAAGAGCCTTGATCAATGCAAATCTAAAAATAGATTTTGTGGTTACAAATCCCGATAAACCCGTAGGTAGGAAAAAAGAATTGAAACCGACTGCTGTGAAAGCATTGGCAGAATCGCATTCAATTCCGGTTATTCAAAGTGAAAAACTGAGAAGCGATGAAAATGCAATTCAAAAAATTAGATCATTTCCCAGTACATTGCATATAGTCTACGCATACGGATCTATCATACCAGAAGCAGTTTTTGCTTGTCCCAAATTTGGAAGTATTAATTTACATGGAAGTTTATTGCCAAAATATCGAGGAGCGTCGCCCGTACAATCTGCACTGTTGCACGGTGATGAGATAACAGGCTATACCATCCAATATGTTTCGCCTGCCTTAGATTCAGGTGATATCATTGCCCAAGAATCTTGGCCCATTCTTTTATCAGATACGACAGAAAGCCAAATCCAAACTTTGACGAGTCGTGGTGGTGAAAGACTGATACAATTGCTTAGAGATCTTCCAAATAAACCTTTTCCGAGGCAAGCTCAGGACCACTCTCAGGCTAGCCATTGCAAAAAAATTACCTCTCTTGATCGTCCCATCGATTGGACAAATCCTAGCCTGCGCATCCACAACCAAATCAGAGCATTGTATCCCGATCCTTTAGCTTTTACTTCATTTCGAGGGAAACAAATCATTCTTCTTTCCTCATGGATTCCTACAGAGGAGGTGGAAATTCCCTCTGGATTGCAAGTTGGTAGCTTTTTCCTTGGGGCGAAAAAAAGGCTTTTCTGCCTTTGTGGAGACGGAAAGCTGATCGGTATCGAGAGGATACAGCCAGAGGGAAAAAAGCCCATGGCAGGTTTTGAATTTTTGAATGGTGCTCGTTTGGAGCCCGGAGATCGGTTTTTGTGAAAGAAAAATTTCTGAAGATTTTACCCTATAGTGGATATGTTTTATTCTTAGGCTTAGGCCTTATCTTGTTTTTTACAGCTGCCTTCTTAGTTGTTGTGGTTCGTACAAAAGACGAACAGAAAGTTCTTATGCCAAACATTACTGGAAAGAACTATATTGAAGTTCATAATGAACTGCAAAGGCTACAGTTAAAGGTAAAACTGGAAACAAAGCGCATTCCAGAAAAAACGGATGGCATCGTACTTTCCCAATCGATCGATGCTGGAAAGGAAGTTGAGGCTGGCAGCAAAATTTATGTGACTGTAAATATTGGTTTTGACCGGGTGACTGTCCCAGATGTGAAAGGCCAGGATTTGAAGAGAGCCCGTGCCATTTTGGAAAAGGTTTTATCTGGAGAAATCTATGTACCTATGTCCATTGGTGGGATCACTTATGTACCTTCGAGGGGTGATGAGCCCGCAGACACAGTCATAGACCAAATCCCACAGGCTGGAAAGGAAACTCATTCGGGTGAAAAGGTCTATCTTCTGGTTACAGAATCCAATACTTCAAAGTCCTCCAAAGTTCTCACACCCAAAGATTGGGAAGAACTACTCATAGCAGTTCCGACACCCTTTGCAGTAGAGGCTTTGCAGCGGAATAAGATTCCGTATAAGATCCAAGAGATCCAAAAGGCAAAGAGAAGGGAAGATTCTGGTATCGTGCAAAGCATCAAAGTCACAGAATCTGGTGCTCACATAACGACTGTTTTCCATGAAGCCCAAGAGAGAATGCTTTATGATTACGAGACTGTTTCCTATGAGATTGATGATACGGATGTTTATACTGCTTACCTTTCCTACACTGATGCAAAGACGGGCACTGAGATGAAAAGAGAAGTTTTGACATCCCAAAAACTGAAAGAAGACGAAATGTTACATCTCGTTGTTTACCGTGGCCCTTCTGCTAAATTAACATTAGTTGGCTTAGAAACAGGGGAAGCCAAAACATGGAAATGGAAGGGAGTATATTAAAATGAAAATCTCTGCCTCAATCTTGGCAGCAAAGCTTAGCCATTTAGCTGTCGACCTTCCCAAGTATGATCCAACTTCTATAGATTTCATTCATATGGATGTAATGGATGGCAATTTTGTTCCCCAGATCTCCTTTGGTGAGGCTTTCACAAAAGAAGTGAAATCGCTGACAAACATCCCACTAGATGTTCACCTGATGGTACGTCGGCCGGAAGACCATGTCCCCAAGTACTTTGAATTCAAACCTTACTGCATTACTTTTCATATTGAGACCACTCACTTTTCCGTGCGCCTTGCTGAGGAAATCCGAAAATCAGGTGCAAAAGTGGGTATCTCCTTAAACCCCCAGACGCCTGTTGAATCAATCTCGCATCTTTTGCCGTATTTAGATTTGGTACTTTTGATGACGGTTGATCCTGGTTTTTATGGGCAAAGTTTTGTTGCCTCTGGTATAGATAAGATCAAACGCATGCGAGAATTGACTGCAAAACACGGCATCCTTCTGGAGGTCGATGGAGGAGTAAACGAATCCAACATCAAGACACTCTCGGACTTGGGTGTTGACCTTTGTGTGGTAGGCTCGGGGCTCTATAAAACTGGCGATCCTAATACCCAAGGTAAAAAATTAAAACAATTGGCTGGCGCATAGGGAAAGCTATCTTGACAGTCTGTCCTACTAAAAAAAAATGTCGATCTAGAGGTATTTTTCTTGGTTAAGTTAAGATTACAAAGAACTGGCACAAAAGCAGACCCACATTATAGAATCGTTGCCGCAGACCACAGAGCCCCTCGTGATGGTCGTTTCATTGAGGCAGTGGGTCACTTTCATCCGAGTGCACATAAAGTGGACCAAAAATCTATTTTCAATGAAGAGAAAACCATCTCTTGGTTAAAAAAAGGAGCAGTACCCACAGATACTGTCCTTGCTCTCTTGAAGAAAGACGGGATCTGGTCTAAGTTCAAAGGATAGTTGATGGAATCCTTAGTGAAATATATCGTTACCTCTCTTGTTGACCAGCCAGACCAGGTTAATGTCACCCAGGTTCCAGGAGAAGAGGAGTCCGTTATTGAATTGCGTGTGGCTCCAAAAGATTTGGGAAAGGTGATTGGTAAAAACGGACGGATTGCAAAATCACTCCGCACCGTTCTGCAAGCTGCCGGAACCAAACAAGGTAAAAATTTTAGCTTAGAAATTGTCGATTGATCCAAGCTCCTTTGTAAGCATTGGGACTTTTGGTGCAAGCCATGGCGTCAAAGGTCTCATCAAAGTCTTTACATCTGGCGATACTCTCTCCCAAAAAAAGCCACCCATAACAGTATATACCAAGAAAGGGCAAGAGTCTTTCACTTCACTTTCCCTTTTACAAATCCATAAACAAGCCAATCATTTTTTGGTACAAATCGATGGTTTTGTATCGAAGGAGTCTGTCGCAGTTTTGACAAATTCCGAGTTGTTTCTGCCCAAAGAAGAGCTACCTCAGACTGAGCACCCGAACGAAATTTATACCTTCCAACTCTTAGGTTTGCAGGCGGTGCCTTCCATTGGTGGCGAACATTTAGGATATGAGGTAACGGATGTCATTGATAACCCCGCACATCCCATTTTGGAATTCAAAGTATTGGATGCAAAGGCTGAAACATTACCTACCATTCTGGTTCCTTTCCTCGACCAATTTATAGGAAATTGGGATATTCATAAACAGGAGATCGAAGTGAAACAATGGGAGCAATGGTTTGAGGTTTAACTTCGTCACACTTTTTCCTGAAAAAATTGAATCCTATTTTTCCACTGGGATTCCAGGTAAGGCCCGAGAGAGAGGCATTGTCCAAATCAATGCAGTCCATCTAAGGGACTTTGCAGGAAACAAGCACCATAAAGTAGATGATACAATTTATGGTGGAGGACCAGGAATGCTTTTGCAAGTGGGTCCCGTATTCCGTGCTTTAGAATCTTTGGGGGAAGAAAAGGGAGAAGTGATTTTACTTAGTCCGTCAGGCGCTCTCTTCAACCAAGACCTCGCTCGCGAGATCTACGCGTCCAATCAGGCAATAACGTTGGTATCTGGGTATTATGAAGGCGTCGACCACAGGGTAACAGAGCATCTAGTTGACAGGGAAGTGGCCATTGGAAATTATGTAATTTCATCGGGGGATTTGGCCTCTCTAGTAGTCGCTGATTGTATCTCTCGCTTGGTGCCTGGTTTCTTGGGGAAACAGGAAAGCCTTGTGGAAGAGTCGCACAACGAAGAAGACCAGTTGGAATACCCACAGTTCACAAAACCATTTGAGTTTAATGGCTGGACTGTCCCAGACGTCTTAGTGAACGGAAATCACGAAGAAATTAGAAAATGGCGGGAAAAAAACCGCAAAAAGAGAAATCATCCTTAGAGGCAGTTATGAATCACATCCTAGAAAAAGCTCTTTCAACTGAACCAAAGAACGAACTCAATTTTGAGATCGGAGATACTGTGAAAGTTCACTACAAGATTGTTGAATCTGGTAAAGAACGAGTTCAGGTTTACGAAGGCATAGTGATTTCCATCGCCAACAAGTCCCATTCCAAAACATTTACCGTTAGGCGAATCTCTTATGATGTAGGAGTGGAAAGGATCTTTCCTTTGCATAGCCCGAGAATCGCCAAGATAGAACTCGTTCGTAAAGGAAGTGTTCGCCGAGCCAAACTATTCTACTTGCGTGAGAAAAAAGGAAAGGCTGGCCGAATCAAAGAAAGAAAGGGCGGTCAGGCTATGGTTGCCCAAGACAGAAAACGCCAGGATGAAGCCGCTAAATCACAAGCGAAGGCTTCCGCTTAAACAATCTTTTCCCTTCCATATCCCATTCCAGAGCGTCCTTACTTCCCAGAGTTTGGACTCTCCTCTGGCACCATAACGATTTCTGTTGATGAGGCTGGGCGTGGGTGCCTAGCGGGACCTGTTGCGCTTGGGCTTGTTTCCTTCGGTAGGGAGAGCCTAGAACGTATACGGAGTGGAGCTGTTCTCCGAGGGATTCGAGATTCCAAAAAACTCCCTGAAGCGATTCGAAAACGACTGGCATCGGAAATCAAAGAACTCTGTTCCTTTTGGAAGGTAGTCTTTGTTTCTCCCAAAACAATTGACCGTATCAATATCAACCAGGCAATTTTTTACGGAATCAATCGTGGTCTTCCCAAGGATGCAAAACAGCGAGCCTATCTGTTTGTGGATGGGAATTACAAACTTGCTCTCCGAACTCCAATCCTCGGCTATACGTCTATCCCCAAAGGGGATGACATTGTTCCTAGTATTTCAGCAGCCTCGATCCTTGCAAAAACACACCGGGATGCTTGGATGGAAGAGATGGATAGAAAGTATCCTGGTTATGGGTTTAGTAAACATAAGGGCTACGGAACCAGTTTCCATAGGGAAAAGCTCATCCAGTTGGGGGCATCGCCCATCCATCGCTTGAGTTTTTTAAGAAATCTCCGAAGCTGGGAGAGTGAAGAGCTCCCATTTCCTAATCTCGCAGATTGAGACCCTCTTTCGGTATACTAGTACAGAAAGACCCATTGTCGGTCCAAGGAGGTATTCCTCGAACTCTCCTAAGCCTCTTTTGGGTTCCGCAACAGAGATCGCTCTGCAAGCAATGCCTAAACCTCAATGCGAAGGAGTCGTTAAGAAAGTCCCTGAATATCAAAAGGCTCTTTTGAAGGCATTTTTTGATGTGGAAAGGGCTGCACTTTGGAAAGAGACAATCGGGCAAAATCAGGCCCAACAAACGACAGAAGAGCATAGATTTCCTACCAATATTTGGAAACAAATCTTCCCTGAGTTTATCAACGCACCAGAGCCTCTTCACTATGACAAGAATCTATGGGGTGAGGAAGCAAGCGTACAAATCCTGAAAGAACGTGAGACTACATCCGTTTTATTGCTACACCAAAAGGAATCCGGGGAAACGATTTGGGTATTGGCAAGCCATTGTTTCGACCAAAGCCCCAATTTAGAAATTTATATTTGTTCAAATTCCTTACAAGTTCTCTCCGAAATCAAAAATACCAAGGAACAAAAGCTAGGTGATCTTCAACATATCACTTCGGTTTCTTTACATATAATGGACTTGGCGGAGGTTCATACGCTCACAAAGTGGGAAGGTTGCTACGCATGAAGAAGTATGCCGTTGCTTTGGGCTACCGAATGGAACAGAACCAAGCCCCCATAGTGCTGGCCAAAGGGAAAGGAGTGGTAGCCTCGCAAATTTGCCAAATTGCAGAATCTCATGGAATTCCTCAGGTTCGGGACCCTGTACTCGTCTCCTCCATGGAAAAACTTGAAGTTAGTAAAGAAATTCCAAGAGAATTGTATAAGGCGATTGCAATCATCTTTCGAGAGCTGGTAGCAGTCGGAAATCAGAAAAACAATTGATCCAGAAGGCTCACTTTCGTAGTATACAATCGTAATGCGAAAGATACCTGTTTACGACTTGGCTCCTGGAACTAAGTTTACCAAATCTGTTTATCTAGACAAGGATACAGTCCTTGTGGGTTCCAAACAACCCATCACCCAACAAGACTTGGATCGCCTCAAACAATTCGGGATTTCATTCGTATTAACAGAGGGTGAACCCATCCTGGGCATTGAGGATGAAAAAGGCCAGTCCGCAACGGGACCTGGATTGTTTGATACAAATCTTCCGATGATGCAGGAGGATGAGTATGCCACTCGCTGTAAATACATTCTGGATAGAGCTAACAGCAATAAGGTTGAATTCAATGCTGTTTTCAAGGATGCATTTGAATTAGTACAGAGAACCTATCGATCTGCTTCAGAAGGAAAGTATACCGAAATTAGAGAATTTCGAGAAGTGGCAGAAAGGATAGCAGACCATGTAAAAAATAACCCGCAATTGCCTATCCTTCTCTTATCCCACTCTCATTCCGGTTATTATCTGTATACACATGTCTGTTATGCGACCTTTTTCTCCGTTCTCTTGGGCAACTATCTTGAGTTTTCGAGACCCAAATTGATAGATTTGGCTTTGGCATCTTTGTTTGCTGATATAGGGATGGTTACAGTTCCAGAAGAGGTATCCGAGAAAAAGGGTGCGCTGACTGAACTCGACCAAAAAACAATCAAAAGACATCCTGTAACTGGTTACCAAATCCTAACGCAGAGACTCAAATTAAAGAACTCTTTGGCGATTGTATCTTTGCAACACCATGAAGCCATGGATGGATCTGGTTACCCACAAAAGATCTTAGCAAACCAAGTGGAAGAATTGACGAGAGTGTACTCCATTGCGGATCAATTTACGTCCATGATCTCTGCAAGGCCCTACCGACCAGCTCTTTTACCTTATGATGCAATGAGAATCATGATCAGTGAAAATGTAAATCGGTATGATCTAAAAATGGTTCGCCTCTTTTTGAACAAGCTGTCTATGTTCCCAATTGGTTCAGGCGTTTCTTTGAGTGATGGTCGTATAGGTATCGTCATTGATTCCAATCGTGACAAACCTCTTCGTCCTATTGTTCGGGTAACAAAGGATATGGATGGAAATCGACTAAAGATGTTAGTTTTTGTAGATTTGATGCAAGACCTAAATACCTTTATCCAAAAGGCGATTCCGTTCTCTCAAATCTATTGAGAATTCCAATCATCCAAAAAGGCCAAGACGGAGAACGCATAGCTACTTCCTTTTTAATAGAACAGGGTCATACTCTTCTCTTTCGAAACTATCGAACACGTTTTGGCGAAATTGACATAATCAGTTTCAAGGATGGGACATTATTTTTCATTGAGGTGAAACATTGGAATCTATCTTCGGGCTTCCATCCTCTCCATGCCTTTCCCAAGCAAAAGAAAATGAGGATGTGGAGGGTTACACAACAGCTATTTCAGCAATATCCAGCGTTGGAACGATGTGATTTTAGTTTTTCGTTGGCCCATATCAATGAAAAAAGGGAAGTTTGTTTTTATTCCGATTTGTTTTAAAATAGTGCATAAAGGGATTTTTTAGTACTTCCGATTGTTTCAGTATCTCACAAATGTGGGAGCGCACTCATGGATGAGTGTGTATCGTTACAAGGAAGTAACTCATGAGACAATTTAGCATTTTAGGCAATTTAGCCGAAACGGATGAATTCGGTCCAGATCCTGTACTTTTGCGGAAGCGCGGGATGTCGGATACCATTGAAAAGAAATTCAGAAATTATAAAAAGAAAGTGAATGATCCAGCTTATATGGATTACGCGATCAATAAGATTGCCATGGAAATTTCTCATTTCATTTCAAAATAATCAACGTAACGATTCCAGCAAAAGTGAATTTCGAAAGTAAACGGCAGCTTCATCCTTATGTTCCACACGGATCTCAAGAGAAAGATGAAAGTCTGCAATTGTACGCGCTAATTCATAAAAATTATTTTTTTGTCGCAAAGAAAGAAAGGAATGGAGTGGGTCAGTCTCATCCACATAAAGTTCGCGTTTTTGGTAAACATTCCTCTCTTTCTTAAGTCTCTGCCTTCTAAAAAAACTAGCTTCTTTTAAAGCATCAAAGATCCGCTGTCGGTGGATGGAAACATTTCTCAGGTCCGCATGGTCAAAAAGGGAAATGTGTAAAGTGATGCGATCCCAAAATGGACCACTGATCTTTCTAAGATACTCTCTAATCTGACGATTGGAACAAGAGCATCTTTTTCTCCCTTGGAAATAGCCGCACGGGCAGGGGTTGCATGCGGCCATCACTAAAAAGTTAGCTGGCAGGCTGCGACTCGATTCCAAACGATTGATTTCGATTTTCCTTTCTTCCATCGGCTCGCGGATGGCATCTAAAACTTTTGATTTAAATTCGGTTAGCTCATCCAAGAATAAAATCCCACCATTTGCCTTAGAAATTTCGCCTTCCTGGACAGGGCGACCACCCCCTACAAGTGCCTGCTCTGTAATGGAATGGTGTGGTGACCGAAAAGGGCGACTTGGGATTTGCGCATTTTGGGGTTGGAAGTCTTTATCTAAAAAGAACTGCATCCAAGGAAACTCTTCTGGATACCAAGGAAGCTGCATATCTTTCATAAGTTTGATCAGCATCGATTTCCCTGTGCCAGGATTGCCCACAAGTAGGCTATGGTGGTTTCCTAAGATAGCATAGAGCAATCCTTGGAATGCACGGGCTTGTGCTGTGGTGAGTAAGACTTTTTCCCATTGGCAAGGCTCTTCTTTAGAGAGGAATACTGGCTCCTCAAACACAGTCTTTCGAGGAAGGTCTAATCTTAGCTCAGATAGATGGGAGATAAAGAGATACTCTGCTTTGGGCAATTGGTAATCTTTGGCAGACATAGGCAAAAGGAAGGTTTGTCCCTCGGGTAGATACCTAAAACTTGCCCATAGAAACCGCAAAAGATCCTCATGGCAGAGAACATCTCCTCTTAAATTGATTTGGCCGAGAGCAATACAGTTTTCCCAAGGATTAGCAGGCAATTGAGAGCTCGCGACAAGGATGGAGAGGGCTAGGGCAAGGTCTAAAAACGTGGAACCTTTTTGCCTATGGCTAGGTTCAATATTTGCCGTAATGGAGGCCAATGGAAACATAAAGCCAGACTGTAATAAGGCCAATGGGATTTTATCTTTTGCTTCTTTAATTTCTTGGGAAACCTTTCCTAAGATTTGAAAGTGGGGGAGACCTTTTCGAATTGCCAAGTCCACTCGAACCAAAAATACATCCTGGTGGTCTTGGGCAAGAGAGGGAATTCCCGAAAGTCCGATATTGGCTGAGAGTCCTTGCACATGAAAGAGGAGTTTTTTGCGATCTTATTGGTTCAAAAAAAAATTCGCTTTCCTTTTTAAGGACAGAATGGTGTCTTTTCCTAGAAATTCATTTGGATGGATTGGTGATTCGTCTTTTCATTGTTTTATTGCTAATTCTAAGCTCGCATTGTTCTCAAAGATTGATCGAGAAGGAAAAGTTACGCGAAATCAATGATTTTTACGATGACAAGGTTTTTTCCTTAAAAGAGGACTTGCGGGTTTCTGACTCAGAAGTTTGGAAAAAGGGAACGATGGTTCGGCTCTATGTGGAATCAACGCCCTCATTACTCAAATTGAAGATTTACCCTCTCACGGAATCTCGAGAAAGCTCTACAGGGAAATTGGCTGCATATCTAATCAATGATGATGTGAAAAAGAAGAAGTACAATCAGTCCGATGTGGAAGCATGGGTAAACCAAAAGTTTCTTCTGGCTGATCCGAAAAAAATAAAGATAAAAAAATAGTTCAGGTTTGGAATGCTAGCTTTGTTTCATTTTGCCCATACTTTGAGTAGGCCATGCTCAAGATTTTCACAACTTCTTTCCGATATTCACTCAGTGAAGGGATTCCTGACCATATCCAAGTGTTTGCTTGTTCTGTCTCTCGGGACAGCTCTGCAAGCAAATCCATTTCGTAAATTTGACGACGAAATACAGAGGTCCCATGCTTCTGCAGGGTCCAGCCCTTCCGTATTCCGCATCTTTTCTGTTTCGAGCGAAGAATCGGAAGTGTTACGTTTATTTGAACAAGGTATAAACCAACAATTAGAAGAGGAAGATGAATCGGTAGCCTCTTTGGACTTCCCTAAGTATATCGAAGTCTCGCCTGTAGTAAGCAACACGGTTGTCCATGAACCTGGGATTCTGATCAAAAAGTATGTGGTACAAAAGAAAGATACTTTAACTCGGATTGCAAAATCCTTTGCGACAGAAGTCGCAAAGATAAAAAAACACAATGCCCTCACTTCCAGTGCTTTGAAACTGGGGCAGACATTGGAAATTCCTGTCCAAGTGAAACAAGCGAGCGCATCCCGTGTGATCAAAAAGAAGCTCTTTATCCTTCCTGTTCCCCAAAGTAAAATTACGTCCAGATTTGGACGAAGGATCGATCCATTCAATAAATACAACCGAGTCTACCACACAGGATTGGATCTTGCTGCAAAGGTGGGCACTCCAGTCGTTTCGGCCGCAGAAGGCGAAGTGATCTTTACAGGGCGGAATGGTGGATATGGAAATTCGGTGATCATCCAACATAAGAATGGATACAAAACATTGTATGCCCATTGCTCTCAAATATTGGTGGAAGTAGGAGAGACTGTAAAGATGGGGCGTGTGATCGCAGCGGTTGGTAGAACAGGGACTGCAACAGGTGCTCATTTGCATTTTGAAGTTTTTCTGAATGGTAAGTTGATAAACCCGGAGACAGCTCTAAACCTTACAGAGAAGTTTGTTACAAAGTTACCAAAATCAGAGATTGCAGGTTTTTGATTGAGGTTGTTTCCGACGGGGAACGAACAAGATGAACGCTTTTCTCAACCAAATCCAAAATAATAAATTCCTGACTCTTATACCTCCTGTTTTCCTATTTTCCTTTTCATTGGCATATTTGTTTCGTTTGCTTCTCTTGCTCATCTTTAGCACTGAGACAGGCATCAATCTTTCTTCTCTTCCGAAACCAAAACTTGCCAAACAAGAGGTGATCCTTGCTGTCAATACATATGAGGATATGGTATCTGGCAATTTGATCCGTGGGGTTCTGTTTGATCCAAACCAGGCGCAGGCAGGAGACGCTCAGTCGAATGTAGACCCAGAAATTGCCCAAGACAATGGAGATGCCGACCAGTTACTCGTAACAGGTACCATTTCAGGCCATTGGTCTTTTGCTAGGGTAACGGTGCGCGAGAAGTCTGCCAATGATTCCGAAGAGTTCGCAATTGGCGAAATGGTCGCAGGTTACAAGGTTCAGGATATCCAACCACATTATGTGGTATTGAAGAAGGGTGGTCTCTCGCTGAAAGTGAACATTGGGGAAACTCCTGCACAAGCCAAGGAAAGGCTAAGGCCCAAAACAGAAACAGGTGAGGCAAGTCCACTTCCTTCCAGCCAAACGGTTCAAAAAGTCTTGTCTCGTGAGGATGTGAACCGCAAGCTAAAGGATCCGAATACCATCTATAAAAATGCTAGGTTTGGCCCACATCTTGTAGACGGTAAAATAGAAGGTTACAAACTCTATCAAGTTGCCAAAGACCATGTATTTTACTCCTTGGGCGCCCGCAGCGGAGATATTATCCGTCGGGTAAATGGAATGCCGCTGAATGAAACAGAAAAAATGTTAGAGATTTGGGGTTCCGTGAAACAAGCTTCTAAAATAACAGTAGATTTAGAAAGACAAGGCAAGATAATCACATATGAATTCATTATCCGGAATTAAAATGACACGCAGTTTTCTATCCATTGTCCTATTTCTTTCTCTCTATCTCTTTACTCTTCCGAAATATTCGGAAGATAAGGTTAAAAAATCAAAAAACATAGCAAACCAGGAGCCTGTTACCTTTACGGCCGATTGGCGGGATACTGAATTGAAAGATTTCCTCATGGGGATGAGTGCCATCATCAAAAAGAATATCTTAATCGATGATTCAGTCAAGGGACGGAAAGTTACGATCATCTCACAAAAGAGAATCAAAGTTGAAGACGCCTATCCTTTTATGAAGTCCGTCTTGGAATCCCAAGGCTTTGGTCTGATCGAAGAGAATGATCTCATCAAAGTTGTAAAAATCAAGGATGCACTTGCTAAATCGCCCATAGTTAGAATTGGGAAAGATCTAATTGCGGAAAATGAAATCGGATTAAATAAAACGGTCACACAGATTGTTCCTTTAGAATTTGCAAACGCTATGGAGCTGGAACCGATTTTGAAAAGGGTGACTTCCCCTGATACAGATATCATCATTCCTAAAAACCAGAACGCAATTTTGTTGTCTGGCTCATCTGCCGATATCAACAAACTACTAAAACTGATTGATAATTTAGATGTTAAAGCAGAAGGCCCTGGCGCGATATCTTCTGCTGGTGATATCCATATTTATACTTTAGAATATAATGAAGCAGAAAAATTAGCTGCCATATTGGTAAAGTTAGACATGCCTGAGCTTCCGACTCCGCCGCCGCAGGCGAATCCAGGCGGACCACCGCCAGAAGGTGGAGAAGCACCTAAAATATCTCCTCCGCCGCAACAGCCTCAACAACCCGTAAGGCCAGGCGGAAAACAAGAAAAGATTAAAGCTGTAGCACACAAAGAATCAAACTCTTTGATTGTAACAGCACTTCCACAAGAGTGGGAAGAGATCAAAAAAATCATCAAAGTATTAGATTCTCCCAGAAAACAAGTGTTGTTAGAGGTCTTGATTGTTGAATTAACCTCTACTGACTTAAATGACTTTGGAATTGATTGGCGCTACCAACAAATGGCCTACGGACAGTTTAACACGGGCTTGGCTTTGCAGGGTGGTGTGATCGACAAGAATGGTAGACCAACAAATGTTAACACACTCTCCGGATTCTCTCTTGGTTTTATCCAAAGAGGAGGGGAGCAGATTATCGGTATTTTAAATGCCAATTCAACCAATGAAAATTTCAATGTTTTGTCTGCTCCACAAATTCTTACCTTGGACAACCAAGAGGCAGAGATCAATGTTGGGCAAGATGTACCCGTGAGAACACAAAACCGAAATGCTGGTCTGGGTGGGGACAACGCAGTTACAGTCGCTAACTTTGAATACCGACCCACGGGTATAAAACTAAAATTCACTCCTCACATAAACAAAAACAATAAGATTACTTTAGATTTATACCAAGAGATTAAAAACGTAGCAGGGATTTCTTCAGAGGCAACAGGAGGAAACCCAACATTTAACAAACGCGATATCAAAACTACCATTGTCGTAGATAATATCCAAACCATTGTCATCGGTGGCTTATTATCCAATGATAAGCAAAAAAAAGTACAAAAAATTCCAATTTTAGGTGAGATTCCACTCATAGGAAATTTATTTCGTAGAACAACAAACCAAATGAGAAAGACAAACCTCATGGTTTTTTTAACACCGCATATTCTTGATGACCGAGATAAATCCGATCGAATGACGATCCAAAAGAAAAGTGAACAAGAAAGAATGTCTGAGGAACGAGAAAAGAAATTAAAATGAGAAAGAGCTTAGGTCAAAGTTTACTCGAAGATGGTATTCTTACTGCAAAAGATCTAGAGGATTTAACCAAACAACAAGAAAAATCAAACCTCCCTCTCACCCACATTATCCAAAAAAAAGGATTAGCCTCCGAAATAGATATTTTGAAGGCCTTATCAAAGTTGCATAAATTAGAATTTCTCGACAAATTAGAGTTTGTTGGGGATGATACAGTTTTTTCAAAAATACCGCTTAGGCTCATCCAAAGGTCAAAAATTGTTCCTTTTCATATCCATAAAAATAAAGTAAAGGTTGCAACATGCGACCCAAATGACCTACATCCTATGGATGATATCCGAGCCTTTTTGGGCGGATACGAAATAGAATTCGTTCTTTGTCCAGAACAAGAGATCATGCGTATCATCCATTCGCAGTTTGACAAAACGACTGCAGAAGCGAAGGAGATGATGGATGAGATGGACGGCTCGTTTGACGAGCTTAGCGATGCGTTTGAGAGTGATGCATTAGATCTTTCCAACGAAGCTCCTATCATCAAAATGGTGAACGTCATTCTCTCTCAGGCTGTTTCAGAGCGAGCATCAGATATTCATATTGAACCCTTTGAAAAAACCTTAATTGTTCGATATCGTGTAGATGGTATTCTACAAAAGGTGCTCTCTCCGCCAAAATCATATTTGGCGGGAATTTCAACACGAATAAAAATCATGTCTAATTTGAATATCGCTGAGAACCGTTTGCCTCAGGACGGAAGAATCAAACTCAGACTTGCTGGTAAGGACGTTGACATTCGAGTCTCCATCATTCCTTGTCAGTTTGGTGAAAGGATAGTCATGAGGCTTTTAAATAAAACGGACCAAAAGTATTCTATTAACACAATGGGCTTTCATGAATCCCTTTTGCAAAAATTTAAAGACCTTATATATAAACCCTACGGAATTATCCTGGTAACAGGTCCTACAGGCTCTGGAAAATCTACTACACTCTATTCTGCCCTTTCCGAAATCAATACAGAAGAAAGAAACATCATCACTTGTGAGGATCCTGTTGAATACCAAATCGATGGAATTTCACAAATGCAGATGAGTGAAAAAATTGGACTCACCTTTGCCGCAGGTCTCCGCTCTATTCTCCGGCAAGATCCGGATGTTGTGATGGTTGGAGAAATTCGGGACGAGGAAACTGCAAGGATTGCAATCCAGGCATCCTTGACTGGACACTTAGTATTTTCTACTCTTCACACCAATGATGCAGCAAGTGCGGTCACACGTTTGGCGGATATGGGCATTGAACCTTATCTCATTACCTCCACAGTGCTTGGTTTTATGGCACAACGTTTGGTACGCGTGATTTGCAAATCATGCAAAGAATCCTATAAGCCTACAGACAAAGAGCTTTCTGTTCTGGGGATACAAAGGAAAGAATTAAAAAATGGAGTATTGTACCGCGGAAGAGGATGTTCGGCGTGTTTGAATTCTGGGTATAAAGGCAGAACGGGAATCTATGAACTTTTAATCCTGGACGATGATGTTAAGAAGGCTGTATTGCAAGGAGCTGATGCGAATCGAATTAAAGAAATCGCATTGAAAAATGGACTACAGCCTCTACGGGATTACGGAAAACAAAAAGTGATAGAAGGAGTGACCACACCAGAAGAGGTCATTAGAGTCGCTTAATATGCCTCTGTTCACTTACGTTGCATTTAACAAAAAAGGAAAAGAAGAAAAAGGCATTGTTGATGCCAACAACGTACAAGCAGCAAGGAATAAACTAAAAAATAAAGGCCTCTATGTTCGGTCGATATCAGAAGACCGAGAAAAAGAGGAAAGAGAGCTTTTCCCATTTTTATCGCAATTGCTCTACCGTATCCCAAGGAAAGAAGTTGGCCTCTTTTGTAAAATGTTAGGAACCCTTCTTGGTGCAGGCATTCCCCTAGACAGATGCCTTTCATCGATTACAGAACAGGTTGATAATCTATACTTGAAAAAGGTTATCATTGCGATGCGTGCAGATATCACGGAAGGATTGTCCCTTTCTGAATCAATGAAAAAACATCCAACAGTATTTCCTGATCAATATCCATCTTTAATTTCGGTAGGAGAGTCAACAGGAAACTATGAAGATACATTGCATCGATTGGCCGAGTTGGAAGAAAAATCTGCTGAGCTGAAATCCAAGGTGCAAGTGGCGATGATTTATCCTATCATTATGGGAACACTATCTCTAGCTGTCTCTGTCTTTTTACTTGTTGTCGTCATCCCACAGATTGAACAACTTTTTGCTTCATTTAACGCGACTCTACCTTTGATTACGCGAATTGTTATTGGTTTGTCTTATTTTATTACCAATTACTGGTTGTTAATTCTCCTCGCTATTGTCATCAGTTCTTTGTTTTTTATGAGATGGAAAAATACTGAAGAAGGAAAAAAGGTTTGGGATCGCTTGCTTGTTCGTGTACCGGTAATCGGACCGCTTCTGAAGAAGGTTTTGGTTTCCAATTTTGCCCGAAACCTTTCTATCCTACTCGTCAATCGAGTTCCTCTCATTACATCTTTACATATTGTGTCAGATGTTGTTAACCATACCATTTTCAAAGAGGAAATTTCGGCAGCTATCGTCAAAATAAAAGAAGGGGGAAAACTTTCAGACTCCCTACAGGGTTCACAAATTCTCTCACAAATGGTTTTAGGTATGATTAGCGCAGGGGAAGCCTCTGATCAGGTTCCCCAGATGATGACAAAATTATCAGAAATTTATGAATCTGAAGTGGATACAGCAATAAAGTCTTTGACCCAGTCCTTAGAACCAATTATGATTTTGGTAATGGGTGGCATTATTTTTACCATCATGGCGGCGATTATGACGCCAATGTACAAACTCACACAAGAAATTCAAAATATGTAAGAGGATAGATCATGAAGTTGAAAGGAAACAAAAGAAAGTGGAAAGAAGGACTCACGTTAATTGAGTTAACAGTGGTTATTTTGATCATTGGTTCACTCATGGGAATCCTTTATGCCGGGTTTAAAAACTTTGGAAGCGGAAATGATAGTCAGGCAAAATTAAAGGTTCAAAACGACAGCCGCATTCTTGAAATCAAATTGCGTGAGTATTTTGACAAGTTTTCAAAATATCCAAGCGAAGAACAAGGTTTGAGAGCTCTTGTAGAAAGACCTGATGATGAAGATGTTGCAATGGATTATGAGCCTTTGATTAAAGATAAGTCAGTGTTAAAGGATCCGTGGGGAACTCCCTACCAGCTTAAATTCGATGACAATAACAATTACCAGATTCTAACTTTGGGTGCTGACAAGAAAGATGGAGGAGAAGGACGAAATAAAGATTTTAATATCTTAGATCCAGAGGAGTATCCAACAGCACTCAAATAGATGACAGCCTCCAGAGGACAGCTACGGAGATTCGGCAAGTTTCGGTCTGGTTTAACCTTGATCGAGCTTGTCATCGTTGTGGCTGTCATTGGGGTAATGATGGCTTTTTTGGCGGGATTGTTGAGAAACCTATGGGTTCCAACGAGTGAAGATGTCGCTCTGAAATTGTCGGAAGCATTCAAGTTTGGTTCTGAAAAGGCACAGCTCCTGAACCAAACTGTAGTTTTCAAATATGATTTTGAAAAAGCCGAATATCGATTCTTTCTTCTGAAAAGAGAAGAGGATGGTCTTGTTGAAGAGCCCATTCTCAGAAAGACAAGTCTTCCATTTTATGCGAAGATCGTTAAGGTACGGGACTTTGCAGGAAAGGTTCAGTATAAAGGAGAGTTAAAGTTATTTTTTTCTCCGCAAGGAACCACGACTGACTGTTTTCTTTATCTGGGTAACGAAAGCGAAATCAAAAAAACGATGCAGTTGTTCCGCTATTCAGGACGGATCAAAGTGTATCCAGGGGAATTTCTTTACGAAGATGAAGCAAACCAGTTACCCAAAGTTTCTTATGGATTGGATGAAAGAGATGAACAAGTGGATCAAAACACAAATTCTTCAAAACAAACACCAAGAAATCGTTAGGTTAGGTTTTACCCTCCTAGAAATCTCAATTGCGATGGCGATGGCGACATTCGCTATGACTTACACCTATACTATGATAGCTGATGGCCTGAAATACCAAAAAAAAGGTGTGCAATTGGCAAATGCAGTTCACCTAGCAAAGATCAAGATGGCTCAAGTTGACTCCTCTACGACAATGACATCTGATACTACCAAAGGACCTATCCCGGGTTTTCCAGGCTTTGAATTTGTCACGGAAATCAAAGAAGAGGAGATGGATCTACTCAAACTTGCCGGTGGACCAGATGCAGACAAACTTCGCAAAAAAGCACCAAAAGATTTGTTAGGTGATAAGGATGTCGGTCTGAGTGATCTGATGAAGGAAAGGGGAAACAAAAAATCATTTGAGACTGGTGGTATTCTAAAGGTTTTCCGAATCAAAGTTGAGATATCCTATCCTGAAGGATCCAAGAGAGAGACCTATACAGTTGAAACATTTCGTTCTACAAAATATTAAATTTATGCGCAAAGGTTTCACCTTAGTTGAGATTTCCATCGTCATCTTACTTCTTGGGATTACGATGACAGCGATGTTTACTGTATTTTATACCAGTAACTCGATGGCAAAAAAAGGAAGATCGGAAAAGGGTGCCAATCGTAGAGAAATTCTTTATGCAATTGAGAATATCCGTGGCTCCCTTGCCCGTACCTACTTCATCGACAACCAACGGAGGGTTTTGTTCGTTGGAAAGGCTGAGGGAGGGGGCGGTGAAAAAAACGATAGAATCGTGTTTTGTTCCTCAAATCCGAATTCGGAAGAAGAAGAGGCCGCTTCCGTACGCGAGGTTTCCTTTTTTTTGAGAAAAATGGAAAATCCAAAACGACCAGATCTTTTTTATCTCATTCGCCGAGAGGATGAGATGGTGGACAATTTTCCGACACAAGGTGGAATCGAACATATCCTCCTTGAAAATGTAAAGAGCTTTCAGTTAAAGTACTCAGAGCGAGGAGAAAAATGGGTGGATGATTGGAATTCTCGGACAACCAAAAAAATCCCCCGATTGATTCGCATTGAGATCGTTTCGTTAGTAGGTAATACGTTTTTAAAATATGAATCACTCGCGCATCCCGTTATTCTACATAAATAGGCGCAGACGATCTGGCTTTATGGTGCCCATCTTGATTTTAGCTTTGGGAACCGCATCGCTCTTCACCGCTTCTCGGTACTTCCAAGATGCCGCAACGGAATTCCAAATTGCAAGGACACAAGCCCAAGGCTTTCGGGCACATATGCTCGCAAAAGCTGGCTTTATGGGAGCTGTAGGTGCTCTTAAGAAAATCCCAGAAGAGGTCCTCTACCAATCAGGCCTAGCGATGGATCCACCTCCTATACCTCTCGGTGGTGGAGTGATTTACTATACAATGAGTCCTGAGGATGGAAAGATCAATGTAAATTCTCTTGTAAAGATCTATGATGACCAGCCAAACCAAAGATCCATCGAGATGATGACCCGCCTATTCTATCAGTTTGGTTTAAAACGTGAGATGATCTTTCCCTTAATCGATTGGATTGATGAGAATTCAACAGAGACTGGCGGAGGGGCCGAATCTTATTATTATACTAGGCTTAAGCCTCCGAGAAAAATCAAAAATGCGCCTTTCTACAGTCTGAGTGAAATTTTGGGAGTCAAAGGTTTTGACCGCGCCACAGTCTATGAATCACTTAAGCCTAAGGATTTTGATAAAAACAACTCAAAAGATTTTTTAACGCCTGAAGAGAGAGCACTTCGTTCCGATAAAGATTATGTACTATCAAATAATATCACTGCTTATCTACCTGCTGGTGACTCGTATGATGATCGTATAAATATTAATACCGCACCCTATTTTGTATTAATGTCTCTTTCAGATTTTATGACAAAGCAAGCTGCCATGAAGATACTGAAGCTAAAAGTCCAAAAAGGTGGCTATATCAAAGAATTGAAAGATTTGGAAAATGAACCTGAATTCCAAGTAAAAACTACAGGAGACCTAACTCTTTACAAAGAATTGGCAGGAGAGGGAACCGACGTATCAGGTGGACGTATTAAGACAAAAGGAGAAGTGTATAAAATTACTGGTGTGGGCATCATTAAAGATAAGATTACCAGAAGGGTGTCTGGATTATTTGATCTAACCAACAATCAGATGTTATATTATACGGAAGATTAAAATGCTCTCATTTGATCAGTATTTAGCAATCGATTATGGAAGCACTTTGCTAAAAGGAGTGTTGTTTAAAAAGGTTCTTGGGAAAGTAACGATTCTCCGCACCGAAACCCTTCCTGTTGTCCACTTAGACGAAGCAGAAGGAGATCCTTTCGAATACAATATTGTTAGGTTCATACAATCTTTTTTCCCAGAAGAAAACCGTTTTTTAATCAATTTAGGAATCCATAATTTATTTGTCAGAGATATTACTGTACCTCTCACTAACGAGAAAGCCATCCAAGAAGTATTGCCTTTTGAGATAGAAAATCTAGTCCCTTATCCCATAGAGGAATTAGAGGTGATCGGGAAAACGTGGCGAGTAGGAAAAGAAAATTCGGATGTTATATGTTTCAATGTACACCATTCCGAATTGCAGAGGGCACTACGCCCCTTTGCAAAAGGAGATTTGCAACTATCTTGCCTTTCATTGGATTCCTTTGTATTGTCGACTTTGGTCAGCAAACACTACAACCAATTGATAAAAGAAAGGTCTGTGATGCAAATTGATATAGGTGGAAAGTTTACCATTTTGAATATTGTTTCGGAAGGTAAACTCAGACATACGCGTCAAATTTACATTGGTGGAAATGAAATTACAGAGTATATTTCAAAACTATTGGGTATAGATGTTTCAGAAGCCGAATCCATCAAACAAAACATTCAGTTTTCTATTTTTTCTGACTCAGAAGAAATTGCAAAGATACAATCATTTTGCTCTAAATATGGAATTTCGTCATCACAGTTTAAATCATTAAAACAGACAATACTCTCAAAACTTGATTCATTAATGAATCAAATAGAAAATAGTATTTTTTCTCTATCCGAAATGGATAGACCCTCCTTGGTTCTTCTTTCTGGTGGAGGTAGTTTGTTTTGGGGACAATTGGAATGGATGCAGCAAAGATTCAATTTGCCAGTCAGTCGTTATGATTTTTTAGGGATCGAAGATTCAACGCTGGTCACAGCCATTGCTACGGGAATTCATTATGAATCTCGGAGTAAGGTAAATTTTTTATCCACTAATTTTGCAAAACGAATCAATTCTAATCGATTTCGGTTTAGTTCATTTCGTCCACATTTTATTCTCGTTGGAATTTCAATTATCCTGTTGCTTGGCGTTTTTGTGATCGGTATCGTTCTTGATAAACGAAAGATCAATGCAAACAAGAAAATCCTGCTAGAAAAATACCGTAATGGTATGGGCGGAGATATTGCAGAAGATGAAGATGTCATTCGTGTTGCGAGTGATCGTTTAAAAGCTGAAAAGAAAAAAACCGAGATATACAGACTATTCCTTTCTAAAGAGAGCATATTGGATCTCATGAATGAGGCAACGGAACAGTTTCCTGGCAATGATGCACTTCCATTTGTTTTGGATCAATTTAACTTCGAAGAAAATGAAATCCAAATCTATGGTCGAGTCAATGAATTTGGTGAAATTGGAACGATACAGGCCGCACTTGAAAAATCTGAAAAATTTACAAATGTTCAAGTTTTAAACAAAAGACTCATTACTGGCGTAAACAAATTCAAAGTCAGCTTTAAGATTAAGATGGATATTGTGATTCCCAAGGATGAAAACTAATGATTGATCGATTGAGTGACAGAGAAAGGATCATGTTGTTTGCCTCGGTGGCATTTGTAAGTCTACTTGGTATATTTGTAATTTTTTCTCTGTTTGCTGATATGCGTAATGCCCTTACAGAAGAAATTTATGAAACACGAAGCCAAGCCACGCAACTAGATCGTATAGTTCGTGAATTTAATTATTTAAGAAGCTTACAATCAGGTGGTAGCGAGGAAGACGTTAGCGTTATGTATTCCAAATTGGACCAAATCATGGTGCGGTACAATTTGAAAGATAAAGTGCAGACCATGAAAGATTCGAATACAGTGATTCGAAAGGATTATAACAAGATCACAATCGATATATCCTTTCGATCCGTATTACTTCAAGATGTCATAAAGATGATTTATGATATAGAAAAGAATAAACAAGTTCAGGCAAAAGTAGATTATCTCAGTTTTAGAAAACCTTTCGCGGAGAAAGAAGTGTACGACGTCAACATAAGAGTATCTTCTTACAATCGAATTGTAAAGGGGAAGTAGTTGTATGGAAAGAGAAAGTGAATTGAAAGATGAAGAGGATGAGTTTTTAGATGCAGAAACTCTACAGGAATCCTTATTGGATGAAGATGAATCTCTTGCGGAGGATGAGGAGATTGAAGAAGCCAAAAAACTCACGACTCAGAAAATCATTAGTTTAGTTGGTTTTGGTATTGCATCCTTTTTTATCTTCGTACTCTTTACCTTCCCTCTAGATGAAATGGTTCGGTCATTATTGGGTAGACTCTCAAAAGAAACCGGTATGACAATAGAGGCAAAAGAAATACATTTCCCTCTCTTAGGTAGAAAGTCTTTCGATGCGTTTTCTTTGCAGTTCAATAATGGGAATTTGCTAAAAGCGGAAGAATTAAGTGTCTCCGTATCCTTGTTGGGACTACTAGGACAACGTTGGGAGGGAGATACAGAAATTGGATTTTTCCGCTACGAAGGGAGTGAACTAGTCTTACAAATCAGATCTCTTAAATTTCCTCTTCGTTTGGCGATGTTAGATGAAAAAATATCCAAATGGGCAGGGGAAGGGGAGATAGAACTTGCAGGTGGAAAAATTTTAGAATCTATGGAAATCCCTCTGCTTGGAAGCCTAAAAGATACAGAATTGAAACGGGGTAGCCTTCAATTTAAGATCAGAGCAGGAAAGATGAGCATAGAAAAGGGAAATTTCGAAACCAATATGGCTCGATTCCAAATCCAAGGTGTTATCCGTCTTTCAGATGCCTTTGGGCTTTCGCAACTTGACCTTAAGGTTTGTGGGATATTGAATGAAAAATTTTCACAAGAAAGACCAGATATTGCTGGTTTAGCCACGCTCTTGCCCCAAGAAAATGGCCGCATCTGTGTGCCTGTGCGTGGGAGTATCAACGCTCCTAAGGTAGACCTACCCAATCTGAACCAGTTTGGTAATCCCAATATCCAAACTACCGAAGAAAAACCTGCTCAATAAGCATCTCAGCTTCTAAACAATCTTCCTTCCAAACTTCAGAAAGTTTGGAAGGAATTTGATTTTCCTTAGGAACAACCTGTCGTGGATCCGCAAGAGATACACTTTAAACACGATCCATTTCGTACCATCTGAAAGGATCCACATTCAGTGCAGGAGTCACCAGTATATCCCTTGATCCGTGCTTCGGCAATATTTCGTAGTGTCTCCGCTGAGGTCGCTGAGCCAGCGTTTGCCGGCCCTGTGGACACTGTTGCTAAAACAGGTTCTTTGCTAATGCTTGGTTTTTCAGCAAGGGCTGATTTCATAGAAAGAGGCGCAACTTGCAACGGTTTGTTGATTCCGTTGCCTTTAGGCTTTCCCTCTGTTTCTTCCTTCATCTCTGTCTTTCGACCTATCTCATCGGTTCTCAAATCATCAGGTGAAACTTGCGCAAGGTCATAACGGCCGAGATAAGTAATCGCCAATTCTCTGAAGATATAGTCGATCACCGAAGTAGACATTTTAATGTGTGGATTGCCAGAAACCATTCCATTTGGTTCAAATTTAAAGAAAGTAAAGGCTTCCACAAACTCTTCTAATGGAACACCATGTTGAAGTCCTAGAGAAATCGCGATGGCAAAGGCATTCATCAAAGATCGGAAAGCCGCACCTTCTTTATGCATATCTATGAAGATTTCTCCTAGCTGACCGTCTTCATATTCTCCCGTTCTCAAATAAACTTTATGGCCACCTACCATGGCTTTTTGGGTATAGCCAGCCCTACGGTGTGGCAACTTCCTTCTTTCCGATATGTATTTGTAGACTAGTTTCTCCGCTACTTCTGTTACCGTTTTTGCTCTTGGCTTTTCATTCGCCAATTCCTCTTCTTCCTCCTCTAAATTGCTAAACAGTTGGAAGACTGAATTTAGAGGTTGAGATAACTTGGATCCATCACGATACAGTGCGTTTGCTTTGATCATTACCTTCCAAGACATATGGTAAGCGTTTTTGATGTCCTCAATGCTTGCTTCCTCTGGAAGGTTGATGGTTTTAGAGATCGCACCTGATATAAATGGTTGAGCAGCAGCCATAAGTTTGATGTGCGATTGGTAGCTTAAGAATCGTTTGCCGTATTTGCCGCATTTATTTGCACAATCAAAAACAGGAAGATCTTTATCTTTAATGAATGGTGCATTTTCAATGGTCATCGTACCGCAAACATAGTCATTTGCTTGGCCAATTTCATCAGTACTGAAACCTAAGTGCTCCAGTAAATTAAAGCCTGCTTGGTTATATAGAGTAGGGTCTATACCTAAAGTTTTTGCAAAGAAATCCTCACCAAGAGTGTATTTGTTGAATGCAAATTGAATATCAAATACAAATGGAAGTTGTTTTTCTAACTTTTCGAGTACTTCTTCCGTAAATCCCTTTTCTCTCAATCGAGCTGTGCTTACACCTGGGGCTCCATTGAATGTTGCGTGACCTTTGCAATAGTTAACGATCGCATCTATTTCTGTTTGGTTGTAGCCTAATTTTTTCAAGGCCAAAGGAACAGATTGATTGATGATCTTAAAGTAGCCTCCACCTGCGAGTTTTTTGAATTTTACCAAGGCAAAATCAGGTTCGATTCCAGTAGTATCGCAATCCATGACAAGTCCAATGGTTCCAGTAGGAGCAATTACAGTGACTTGGGCATTTCGATAGCCATTTTTGATTCCGAGTTCTAGGGCACGGTCTGCGTCTTCTTTTGCTGCTTCTAAAAGATAACTTGGTAAGTAAGAGGGGTTAATTCCAATCGGAGTGATGGTCAATCCCTCGAATTCTTCTTTGGGAGCGTTGTAAGCTGCCTTCCTATGGTTTCGGATCACGCGTAACATATGTTCTTTGTTCTTTTCGTAACCTTGGAAAGTACCAAGTTCACCCGCCATCTCCGCAGAGGTTGCATAGGCAGTCATATGCATAATACATGTTATGGCACCAGTGACTGCCATTGCTTCTTGGCTATCATAAGGAATGCCCATGACCATAAGCAATGAACCTAAGTTTGCATACCCAAGTCCTAAAGTTCTGAACTTGTAGGAGAGTTCCGCAATTTCTCTGGATGGAAATTGTGCCATTAAGACAGAAATTTCAAGTATGATGGTCCAAATTTTATTCAGGTATCTGTAACTTTCTACATCGAAACTACCATCTTCCTTTAAGAATTTGATAAGGTTTGCAGAGGCTAAGTTACATGCTGTATTGTCCAAAAACATATACTCGGAACAAGGGTTAGACGCGTTGATATCGCCATCTTCAGGGCAGGTATGCCATTCATTGATTGTTGTATGGTATTGGGTTCCTGGGTCCGCTGAACTCCAGGCAGCATTGGCAATTTTCTCCCAGAGGTCACGTGCTCTTAGAGTCTTAGCTGGCTTCGGTTCTCTTCCTTCGCGTTTTGCTCTATCTTTTTCAGTTCGGTTGTAAAGAGAGTAGCTAAGGTCTTTCTCTACCGCTTCCATAAAATCATTTGTGATCCTAACGGAATTGTTGGAGTTTTGGCCAGATACAGTGTTGTAAGCCTCTGATTGCCAATCAGTGGTAAGCTCTTCGAATAGAATATCTTTGTATCCCTGTTTTGCTAAATCGATCACCCGTTTGATGTAATTATCTGGGATGTAAGACTTACGAGCCTTGCGTATTGCTTTCGCTAATATTTCATTGTGTTGAGGATCATATGCATTCTCTTCGCCTAAACTTCCTTTTGCGGAGACACAGGCAGTCATGATCTCATTTAAGAGTCGGTTATTGAGGATGGAACCGGTGACCAAAGAAGCCACTTTTTTCTCTTCTTGTACTTTCCAGTCGATAAACTCTTCAATATCGGGGTGGTCTAAATCCAAACAAACCATTTTGGCCGCTCGTCTAGTTGTCCCACCCGATTTGATCGCTCCCGCAGCTCGGTCGCCTATCTTTAAAAATGACATCAATCCGGAACTCTTTCCACCACCGCTAAGAGATTCATTGGCGGCTCGGATTTGAGAAAAATTTGTGCCTGTGCCAGAACCATATTTGAAAAGTCTTGCTTCCCGTACCCAAAGGTCCATGATACCACCCTCATTTACGAGGTCATCGTCTACGGATTGAATGAAACAAGCGTGAGGTTGTGGGTGTTCGTAAGAAGAGGCGGAGCGTACCAATTTACCAGACTTGGGATCTACATAATAGTGTCCTTGCGACTTGCCATCGATGCCATACGCCCAGTGCAAACCTGTGTTAAACCATTGAGGGGAATTTGGTGCAGCCATTTGGCTAGCCAGCATAAAGATAGTTTCTTCATAGAAGACGCGCGCACTATCTTCATCAGAGAAATACCCGTATTTGTAACCCCAATACGTCCAACAGCCCGCAAGACGGTGGAATACTTGTTTGGTATCAGTTTCTCCCACATAGCGATCTTCTGGATTTAAAGCAGATAATTTTTCTTCATCGGCAACGGAACGCTGCAACCATTCTGGGATGCCTTTTTCGGCTACTTTTTTTAGGTATTTAGGCACGCCCTTTCTACGAAAGTACTTTTGAGCGATGATGTCTGTCGCCACTTGG
The DNA here is from genome assembly GCF_003114855.1 of Leptospira ryugenii. NCBI lineage: Bacteria > Pseudomonadati > Spirochaetota > Leptospiria > Leptospirales > Leptospiraceae > Leptospira > Leptospira ryugenii. Next base: position 475,568 of record NZ_BFBB01000002.1, read on the forward strand.
GACCAAAAATCTGGGACTTCCACTCCATTTGCTTCAAAAACAACGGAACCATCTGGATTGGTGATCCGTGAGTCTTTTTTTGTCCACAGAATGCCAGGATACAAACCTGAATTATCTTTTGTAAAATGCCGCGCTATCTTCATGCAAACCCCATCTCAAATTAGACATCTATATGATTCCCTAACCGGGACCGGTAGGGATTATGTCACAATGAAGGAAACTTTCTCTCTCCTCATTCTTTTTTTTGTTGTACCATTCTATTTTCAGTAAAAAAATCGGGTGGGAAAAATGCCATATTCACATTCATTTTCATTGACGGGAAAGGCTCTTTCTCTACCATGGCCAAAGATTCGAGTTTCCCCTTTAGCTCAGTCGGTAGAGCAAATGACTGTTAATCATTGGGTCGCTGGTTCGAGCCCAGCAGGGGGAGCCACGGATTCTTGAGTCTGTTCTGAACTGTGAGTAGGCCAGATTCTCCTCACTGAACCAAGTTACCCTTTCAAACTTTCCCCATGATACGATCTTTCTTTTGGCCAATCACTGCCTTTGCCTATCTATTCCTATGCTTTTTTCCCCTTAGTGGCTCGCTCTGTCCTGAACAGATCCTTCTTCTCGACGGAAATTCGGAAAACTCAAGGGGAGAGCTAAGTCTCTGGGAGAGAGAGGAGAAAGAATGGTATCGGATTGCCTTTGCAAATTCGGTCTGGATCGGATCACAGGGTTTGGTCCAAATGGACCAGAAACGGGAAGGCGATGGGAAGACACCAATCGGTATTTATCCCATAAAAAGGATCTACGCAAAGACAAGAGTCCAACATTTTTCGTTTCCGATATCCGTATTCACAAAGTCATCCCATTGGGATGGAGATCCCAATTCAAAGTCGTACAACCAGTTCCTTAGGCATCCCAAGAAAGGTGCTGTACGACTTTGGGATAGCCCGATCTATGCACTTTTTTTGGTCATTGAACACAATACAGAAAAAGCCAATCAGAAAGGCGCTGGCAGTATGCTCTTTGTCCACCCTTGGGAAGAACCGAGACCGACCTCCGGTTGCCTCGGGCTTCCTTTAGAGGATTGGAAAGAAATCGCAAAGCATTTAGATCCAAAACACAAACCCAAACTGATCATCCAAGAGAAAGAATCGCCACTATGGAGTCCTTACTCATGGCCAATCTCAGGCCAAGAGACTGCAGAGTGATGAGAGTCGATGCAGATCTGAAAAATCCATTACTTCCCATAATCAATCTTATGTCGCATTAGCTCGGAACTAGTTTTGCGAGTACTCGTAGATCCTTTACACGGTTTGATTCGTTCGATACTCTTCGGATACCATTATTGTTTCCTGGGAGCTTCCCGCCATTCTACCACATCCTTTGCATCCGCTTCGTCCAGGAAATGCCTTTGGTTTCCTTCTGTCGTAAAGGAGATGGAATGGATCCGTAGTTCGATAAGATCTGCACCAAAGGAGATTGGTCCGAGGGTACAGCGGTCCATCTTTCCTGGTGAAAGCCTGTTCGGTAGGACACAAAGGAGTTCAGGAGTCTTCTGTCCTTCAATGGGTATAATCTTTTTTTGAAAATCCAAGCCAAAGAAAAGGATTTTGACGGAGGCAATCGAGGTTTCTGGACTGATATTTCTCACTTGGATGGGAAAGATAAGGTTTCTTGGGTTTTTACCAACTGTTTTTCTGTCGATGTTGATAAACAAAGGAAAGCCTTTTTCAAGAGCTAACCTTTGTTTATCCGATTGTTTGATCTCTTCTGTTTGGCAAAATAAGACCGCAAATGTTAGGCTGAATCCGAGGAAAACTCTCAACATTCTATTATTTAAATGGAATGAGAATATTGGTTTTATCCCCCATCATATTCTGCGGAAGCTTTCCATCCCATTTCTCTATCCACAGCTTTTGTATCATTAAAGGTGTTAGTTGCTGGGATTCTAGTCTGATTTGGGCTGCAGTTCCTTCCGCCTTGGCTTTGTCTATCTTTGCCTGTGCAAGTGCTTCTCGCAATTCATTCTCTCGGCTTTCCGCTTTTTGGATGGCTTCAATTTTTGCATCTAAGGCCTGTTTGACTTTTTCTGGCAGACGCATGGTTCCAATCCAATACAATCGTTCCACTATGATGCCTTTTGGGATAAATTCATCTCGGATGGCAACAGTCGCTTTTTCAATGAGATCCACTCTTCCAGGTCCGTAGATCATATCAGAGGTCATAGCAGATGCCAGACGATTTAAACTATCTCGTACGGCTGTGCGTAGGACACTATCTGTAATTTCATCGATTCCTCTCCTGTAAGTTTGGAAGAGTATATTTGCTTTGGACGGGTCGATGCGGAACTGGATTCCGACATCAGCGTTCACCGTCAGGCCTTCTTTAGTTTGGATGTCTATGGACTCATTGGATTCAGAGTCTTCTTGGGAATCATAGGTCCAAACGTAAGTCTTAGTAAAAGTTGGGTAAAGATATAACTCTTCATTGATGCCAATCCAATAGCGACCGACACCCAATTCTTCTGAGTCTACACCTTTGTTCGATCCGAGCAAATAGACTTTCACTCCTATGTAGCCGGCGGGGACCTTTTGGCAGCCTATAAAGGCGAAGGAAATGAGAATAAGAATCAGTATCCCGGGTTTCCAATATCGTTTCATTGTCGGTCTTCCTTTTTTCGAAATTCAACCCATAGAATGAACGGAAACAGCCAAGAAGCAAGCAAAAGTACGAGACCTAATGCGACGTGTAGATTCGTTTCACTTGAAATCAATATGGGTAATTGATAAAGATAGAGATATCCGTATGCAAACGCAACGAGGATTCCGCAAAAAAGCCGAAACCGAAATAAAAACTTTTCCTTATCCTTGGGCATCCATCTCTTTTTTGGTTTAGATCCTCCTATCCTACAAACAAAAAAGTGAATCACTTTTATGAATTTACGAAAGGAGTAAGTGGTCTAATCATGGGAAATATCCAATGATACACCGATACTTAAGTGTACGGGAGACCTCCTCCCAGTATCAAAAACTGACCTTCAATCTATCTTCAGGAGCAATTCAATGACCTTGAGTCTATCCTTCTTTCAAACCTCTATAGGGAAGAAGATAATCATGGCAATTACCGGGTTCATCTGGTTTGGTTTCGTGGTTATGCATATGTTAGGAAATTTGCAAGTTTACCAGGGCGCAGAAAAACTTAACGCCTACGCTAAATTTCTAAAAGATTTGGGACCACTGTTATGGGTGGCAAGAATCGGACTTCTTGTAGCCTTCGTCGGGCACGTAGTTGTTGCTATCCAGCTAAAGCGGGAGAACAGCAATGCAAGACCTGTCTCGTATGCAAAGAATAGCACCATTCAGGCCTCTCTTGCTTCACGGACTATGATCTATAGTGGTCTATTGCTTTTGACTTTTTTGGTCTACCACCTTCTCCACTTTACTTTGGGCATTACAAACCCCGAACATTATACAAACGTCTACCAACTCAAAAACGGGGAAATGGTGCATGATGTATATGCGATGGTCATCCTTGGATTCCAACAAGCTCCCATTTCCATTGCCTACATCGTTTTTATGTTTTTCCTTGCACTGCATTTCTCTCATGCGCTCGGATCAATGTTTCAAAGTTTAGGGATCTTTGCTCCCAAACATAACCCAACAATCCAGAAGTTATCAAGTGCACTTGCACTCATTGTCTTTATCGGAAATAGCTCCATGCCCATATCAATACTTTTGGGCTTTGTGAAATAAGGAGCTAAAGGAGAAATTATGAAATTAGATTCAAAAATTCCATCAGGTCCACTTGAGCAGAAATGGGACAAACACAAGTCAGATATAAAACTTGTTAACCCTGCGAACAAACGTAAGTACAAAGTTATCATCATTGGTACAGGTCTAGCCGGTTCCTCTGCTGCTGCCTCTCTATCTGAACTCGGATACCAAGTCTCTGTTTTTTGTTTCCAAGACTCGCCTAGACGCGCACATTCGATTGCTGCACAAGGTGGTATCAATGCTGCCAAAAACTACCAAAATGATGGTGACTCCGTTTATCGCTTGTTTTATGATACTATCAAAGGTGGAGATTTCCGTGCAAGAGAAGCCAATGTCTATCGTTTGGCACAGGTTTCTACGAACATTATAGATCAGTGTGTAGCGCAAGGTGTTCCTTTCGCAAGAGAATATGGTGGCAATTTAGCGAACCGTTCCTTCGGAGGTGCTCAGGTCTCAAGGACTTTTTACGCAAAAGGCCAAACAGGACAACAGCTTTTGTTAGGTGCCTACTCTGCCCTAGAAAAACAAATCGCAAAAGGTGCAGTGAAAATGTATCCACGTACGGAAATGTTAGATGTGGTTCTCGTGGATGGGCATGCAAAAGGAGTGGTGGTCAGGGACTTAGTAACCGGTGAAATCAGCTCGCATGCGGCAGATGCGGTGATCCTTGCTTCTGGTGGATATGGAAATGTTTTTTATCTCTCTACAAATGCTAAAGGTTCCAATGTTACTGCAACATACCGAGCCTACAAAAAAGGTGCTCTGTTCGCGAACCCTTGTTATACGCAGATCCACCCTACTTGCATTCCGCAGTCAGGAGCCTATCAATCTAAACTCACCTTGATGTCTGAATCTCTCAGAAATGATGGACGAGTTTGGGTTCCTAAACAAAAAGGGGACCTTAGACCTCCACATGAAATTCCTGAATCTGAAAGAGACTACTACTTAGAAAGAAAATACCCTTCCTACGGAAACTTAGCCCCTAGAGATATCTCATCACGTTCAGCAAAAGAGGCTTGCGACCATGGTCTGGGTGTAGGCCCTCTTGTGGGTGATAAACGTTTAGGTGTCTACTTAGACTTTACGGATTCCATCAAACGATTAGGGGAAAAAGTGGTTGCGGATCGTTATGACAACCTCTTCCAAATGTATGAAAGAATCACAGGCGAAAATCCTTATAAGGTGCCAATGCGGATTTACCCTGCAGTTCACTATACCATGGGTGGTCTCTGGGTGGACTACAATCTGATGTCAACTATTCCTGGTTTACACGTGCTAGGTGAGGCAAATTTCTCTGACCACGGTGCGAACCGTCTTGGTGCTTCTGCTCTCATGCAGGGCCTTGCTGACGGATATTTTGTAATACCTTATACAATCGGGGATTATTTTGCTAGAGAGGGATTTAAAAACATTTCCACTGATAGACCGGAATTTAAAGAGGCGGAAGAGAAAGTAAAAGCACAAATTAACCAATTTTTAAATACAAATGGAAAGCGTACTCCGGATGACTTCCATCGTGAACTCGGTAAGATCATGTGGGATGAATGTGGAATGGCAAGAAACGAGTCTGGACTTAAAGGTGCGATCAAACGCATTTCCGAGATTCGCGAAGAGTTTAAAACAAACCTCAAAGTGACAGGTGTGAACGGCGAGCTAAACCAAGAGATTGAGAAAGCTGGTCGAGTTGCCGACTTTTTAGAGTTTGGTGAGTTGATGTGTTTAGATGCATTGACTCGCGAAGAATCTTGTGGTGGTCACTTCAGAGAAGAATTCCAGACAGAAGATGGAGAAGCGAAAAGAAACGATGATAAATTCTGCCACGTTTCGGCATGGGCTTACCAAGGCGAAGGAAAAACGCCGGTAGAACAGAGAGAAGAACTTAACTTTGAAAATGTTCACCTTGCGGTGAGGAGCTATAAATAATGAAAACAATGAAGTTACATTTAAAAGTTTGGCGCCAAAAAAATGCATCTGACAAAGGCAAGATGGTCAGTTATGAAGCGGACAATGTGAACGAACATATGTCCTTTTTGGAGATGTTGGACGTTGTCAATGAAGGTTTAGTCCAAAAAGGAGAAGAGCCCATTGCATTCGACCACGACTGCCGAGAAGGGATTTGTGGTTCTTGTTCTATGGTGATCAATGGTGTTCCGCATGGACCAGAAAAGGGTACGACAACTTGCCAGCTGCACATGAGAAAGTTCAATGATGGGGATACAGTCTACATAGAACCATGGCGCGCAAAGGCATTTCCAGTCGTTAAAGATTTAGTGGTCGATCGTTCCGCTTTTGATCGTATCATCCAGGCAGGTGGTTATGTGTCTGTTAACACAGGAGGAGCTCCAGACGGAAATGCACTCCCTATCCCGAAAGTGGATGCTGATCTTGCAATGGATGCAGCAACTTGCATCGGCTGTGGTGCTTGTGTAGCCGCTTGTAAAAATGCATCCGCCATGCTCTTTGTTTCCGCAAAAGTTTCTCACTTAGCTCTACTCCCACAGGGCCAAGTTGAAAAGAAAGAACGGGTTCGGAAAATGGTGCAGGCAATGGATAAAGAAGGTTTCGGCAATTGCACAAACCAATACGAGTGTGAGGCTGCCTGTCCGAAAGAAATCTCTGTCAACTTCATCACAAGATTGAACCGAGAATTCATCGCAAGCTAATCCAAACCACAGACCCTTACCTCTTGTGTCTTAGGTACGAGAGGTAAGAGTTTTTCCAAAGAACAAAACCTTCGAATCAGCCTACCTACTGAAAGGTGTCCGAAAGTAAAAACTGCTCTAATGCTCCAAACCAAGATCCATGCGCAAATGGATCTTTCACTATCTTTCGGAAAGCCTCTCTCGCTTCTTTTGGTATCTCTGCCTTTCGTTTTTCGTAGCCCAAAGCCAAAATTTCCCATTTTCGCACTAGTGTTCTGATCAGAGATTGAAGATTCTCCTCCTTCATTCCATGGGAAAACGTAGAGAGAATATGCAACATAGAATAGATCCGAAATCGGTCCATGGCTTTGTATCTCATGGAAAGTTGATCGGGGTGTCCACCGTAGCGTATAAGTAAGGTCTCTTTGAGAAGACCGATTTCCCTCCCCAAGGCAAATATCCGAAGCCAAAGGTCATAGTCTTCACAGGCAGGCAATTCCTCGCGAAAACCGCCAAGTTCCGTCCAGAGTTCCCTCTTCAAACAGACACTGGAAACCGTGACCAAACAGTTCTCGAGAGATTCTTTGAAGAAAAATCCTTCCCTTTTTTGTAACTTTTGGGGTTGGTTTACAAATCTTTCCTTTCGTATCCACTCCTCTTCACACTGTGAGACGAAAAGCTGGGGATTGTTTGCATGGAATGCCATTTGCTTTTCTAATTTGGATGGATACCATTCATCATCGGAATCTAAAAACGTTAGCCAATCCCCTTGCGACAAGGTAACGGCGTGGTTTCTTGCACTCGAAACACCTTGTTTGGCCTGTCTTTCCCATTTGAGATTCCAATTTTTTTTTAGTGAGAGACTTTGAACAGTTTGCAGAAAGACTTCTGTCGCTAGAGCTTCTTTGTGATCGCTACCATCGTCGATTACGATCAATTCTATATTAGGATAGGTTTGTTTAAGAACTGAATGTACAGCACGTTGGAGAAGCAAACTTCGGTTATGGACAGGGATGATGACGCTAACCAGAGGTACCATTTCGTACTTTATCCTCCTATAAAGTTGAGAAAATTGATCTGACCACCTTGGTGCAAATACAACCAAGGTTTGGGATACTTTTCTTTGTTTGGGAGACTGGTTAAAAATTCTAACATTGGCATAGCATAGAGAGGATCAAAGAGAATTCCCGTAGTTTTAAAGAGACTCTTTGCTTTCTCCCGTTCTCGTATATCTCGTTTTGCATAGGGTTTTCTTTGTTCATGGATGTTGTCCAAGGAAATGCTATCTTGCCCAAGACCTAAAACTTTCGTTCGCTCGAGAAGTAATTCCACAAACTGGGATTTGGATTCTCCTATACACAACCCTTGCACCTCGCATTGGGTTTGGGAAAAAAAATCCTGTGCTGAGAGAAAACTAAGCCCAGAACCAATTTCGAGAAAGAGAGTTTTCCTACCAGGATAGGAATTCTCTATCCCTTCCCAAAGTCCTTGTAAGCCTGATACTGCCTCAGGCATAAAACCAAATTCCGGTAGCCATCCTTCGGCACCAACTTCAAGCTTGTGGGCTAGGAGAGCTTCTTTTCTGGATGAAAACAGCCTCAGATCATTTGCAAAATATTCCACTAAACATCGATTTGCTGATCTTTTTGTAGCATCTTTGGTAAATGCAAAGACTTTGCTTTTGTATCCAAGGCAGTGGAAGACGGTAACGAAGGATGCAAGGAAATTGCTATGGATGCTTCCCACGATGCAAATGCTTTTGCAGTTTCCTAGTTTAGAGAGAATGCCTTGGATCTTTCGAAGTTTTGTTCCGAAGCCCAAGGGCAATGTATCATCTCGAACGAGTATGAGCTCTGGGGTCTCTGGCATGGGCCCAATTTGCTGAAATCGAATGGGAAGCTCTCTCTGGGAGAGCTCTTTGAAAAAAGAGGAAAGGCTTTTCTCAATCACTCGTTTTTAAAATGGACAAAAAGGCTTCCTGTGGGATCTCCACATTGCCAATTTGCTTCATTCGTTTTTTACCTTCTTTCTGTTTTTCCAAAAGTTTTTTCTTACGGGAGATATCTCCTCCGTAGCACTTTGCCGTTACATTTTTTCGCAAGGCAGAGATGCTTTCTCTTGCGATCACCTTAGAACCTAAGGCCGCTTGGATAGGAATCATAAATTGATGTCTAGGAATCAAATCTTTTAGTTTTTCAATGATGGCCCTACCTCGTTCTTCTGCTTTGGATTTATGCACAATAGAGGAAAGGGCATCCACAGGTTCCCCATTCACAAGGATGTCCATTCGAACCAGTTTGGATTCTCGGTAGCCTACTTCTTCGTAATCTAGAGAGGCGTAGCCTTTAGTGTAGGATTTTAATTTATCATAAAATTGAAATATAAGTTCTGTGAGCGGGAGTTCGTATGTTAGCTGAACTTTATCTTTGGAAAGATAAACAGTATCCATATGCACTCCTCTTTTTTCAATCACGAGAGACATGATATTGCCCACATAGGTCTCAGGGGAAATGATGGTAGCTTTTACAAAGGGTTCTTCTGCTTTCTCTATCGAGACAGGGTCAGGCCATTTGGAGGGGTTGTCGATTTCCACTGTCTCGTCTTTGGAGGTTGTGATCCTGAATTTAACGGACGGAGCCGTTGTGATCAGAGCTAAATTAAATTCCCTTTCAAGTCTTTCCTGTACGATCTCCATATGAAGAAGTCCCAGGTAACCCACACGAAATCCGAATCCCAGTGCAATGGAGTTTTCCCTTTCGAAAGTTAAAGCTGAATCATTTAGCTTTAACTTTTCGATCGCATCTACCAAAACTTCAAAATCTTCGCCATTGATGGGAAAAAGACCGGCAAACACCATTGGTTTTGCATCTTTAAATCCTTGCACAACCGAATCAGTTGGGTCATTGCTCAGGGTAATGGTATCTCCCGTTTTGGCATCTCCCATCTTCTTCATTCCAGCAACTACATATCCTACATCACCTGACTGGAGTTCCTCGACGGGAACCATTGTCAGTCGGTTAACACCTACTTCGGTTACTATAAAATCCCTACCCACATTCATCATGTGGATTTGTTCCCCTTTCTTTAACTTCCCATTGAACAGACGTATCTTTGCAACCACACCCATATATGTATCGAAAAAGGAATCGTAAATAAGAGCTTTTAGTGGAGCATTTCTGTCACCTTTGGGCGGAGGGATCATTTTACAAATTGCTTCTAGTACATCCTTTACGTTCAGTCCAGTTTTTGCCGAAATGGGAATTGCTTCATCTGGATTCAATCCTAGAGATTCTTCAATCATGATTTTGCACTTATCTATATCGGCGGAAGGTAGATCGATTTTGTTAATGACAGGGATGATACGAAGGTCAAGCTCCATTGCCAGGTATAAGTTAGCTAAGGTTTGCGCTTCCACACCTTGGCTTGCATCGACGATCAAAAGGACACCTTCACAAGCCGCCAAGGAACGAGAAACTTCGTACGTAAAGTCCACGTGGCCAGGAGTATCAATCAGATTTAGGTGGTATAAATTTCCATCATTGGCTCGGTAATCAAAAGAAGCATTGTTTGCCTTAATGGTGATGCCTCTCTCCCTTTCGATGTCCATGGAATCTAGGATTTGGTCTTTTTTGGTTCTTTGGTCTGTGACAAGGCCAATCTCCAGGAGTCGATCGGCCAATGTGGATTTTCCATGGTCCACATGTGCTATGATCGAAAAATTCCGAGTGTTTTGTTGGCGATCGTTCATAGCAATTCCCTCATTTTTATGTCATTTTTTAGGGTGCTGACTCTCTGTCGAAAAAGTTTATTGTCAGCTTGTTAAAATTCCTTACACTGGAAGCAAGTATAAGCGTCAGGAGAATACAAAAGACCCCTATGTCCCAAAATTCCAATATCAAATCAGTGAAAGCGAGAGAAATCATGGACTCCCGAGGGAATCCAACTGTCGAGGTAGATGTTACTTTAGAAGACGGTTCCTTCGGACGTGCGGCGGTGCCATCTGGTGCTTCCACTGGTGAACATGAAGCAGTTGAACTTCGTGATGGTGATAAAAAAAGGTATTTGGGCAAGGGAGTTGAGAAAGCAGTTTCCAATGTAAACCAAAAGATCTCAAAGGCAATCCTCGGAATGTCTGCTTTGGAACAACTGGCTGTTGACCAGGCAATGATCAGCTTGGATGGAACCTCCAACAAATCCAAATTAGGTGCCAACGCCATTTTAGGCGTTTCTTTGGCTTTGGCAAAAGCTGCGGCAAACCATACAGGTCTTCCTTTGTATCGGTACATTGGTGGGTCATTCGCGAGAGAATTACCCGTTCCAATGATGAATATCATCAATGGAGGCTCTCATGCTGATAACAACATCGACTTCCAAGAGTTTATGATCCTTCCTGTGTCCGCTCCCAACTTCAAAGAGGGATTAAGGATGGGTGCTGAAGTCTTCCATCATTTAAAGTCTGTTTTAAAGTCAAAGAACCTCAATACGGCTGTAGGCGATGAAGGTGGCTTTGCACCCAATTTGACAAGCAACAGTGAGGCTATTGAAGTGATTCTGACTGCCATTGAAAAAGCAGGCTACAAGCCAGACACAGACATCAAAATCGGATTGGATGCTGCTGCTTCAGAATTCTACGATGAGAAAAAGAAAAAATACGTCCTAAAAGCAGAAAAGAAACCAGAGAAAACAGCAGAGGAACTCATCGAATACTACTCAAATTTAGTTTCAAAGTATCCGATCATTACCATAGAAGATGGATTGGATGAAAACGATTGGACAGGCTGGAAAAAACTTTCAGAAAAACTTGGATCCAAGATCCAACTTGTAGGTGATGATTTGTTTGTAACCAATATTGAAAAGTTAGCGCAAGGAATCCAAAAAGGGATTGGGAATTCAATATTGATCAAAGTAAACCAAATCGGAACGCTTTCGGAAACTTTGAGTGCAATTGAAATGGCAAAAAAAGCCAAATACACCGCTGTAGTATCCCATAGATCTGGAGAAACGGAAGATGCGACCATTTCCCATATTGCCGTAGCCACCAATTCTGGCCAAATCAAGACAGGATCTCTCAGTAGAACGGACAGGATTGCCAAATACAACGAACTATTGAGAATAGAAGAAGAATTGGGAGCAAGGGCAGTTTATTCTGGGAAACACACCTTTTACAATTTAGGAAAATGAAATGAAAGCCGGGAAAGCCTCACTTCTAGTCGGATATCTTTGCACACTGTTTTATGCGGTCGTTCTGTCCTCATCTGGACTCGCAGAACAGAGACTACTCGCCAAAGAACACCAAAAGATATCCGAAGAGGTGGAGCGCCTTGCCATTGAAAACCAAGTTTTGGAGGAAAGAGAAAAACGCCTCCAAAATGATTCCTATGCCTTGGAAAAAGAAGCTAGGAAGTATTACCTCCTATCTGAATCCTCACGAGTGATCAAATTTGTGGAAGCCATGAGTGCAAAGGAACTGAGCCCCAGTGGTCCAAAAGCCGCTCAGGTTTCCCTACAAATGAAAATGACAGAGCCACCTCTCTTTGTCCTAAGATTCTTTTATATTTCTTTCAGTGTTTTCTTATGCTTGGGAGTATATTTCAAATTGAAAAGCTTGCCTCCTCAGTCTAAGCTTTGAAGACTGAAATTATGCCAGATACAGAAGCACCAGAAAAAGAAATTACAGAAACCTTACAAGACCTTATCAGCGATAAAAACATCGGAAAGAAGTTCCTTGAAAAAAGAAAAATCTTCCTTTGGGGACCAGTCACAGATGAATCTTCCAAAGATCTCGTAAATAAACTTCTCTACCTCGAGTTAATGGAACCGGGCAAACCTATCACCTTTTATATCAATAGTCCAGGTGGTGTGGTAACTTCGGGTATGGTTGTTTACGATACCATGCAAATGATTTCAAGCCCTGTGTACACCGTATGTATGGGGATGGCAGCATCTATGGGCTCCATTCTTCTCATTGGTGGTAAAAAAGGCCATCGCTACATTTGGCCGAACGGTCGAGTGATGATCCACCAACCCTCCATCGGAGGTCAGATCCAAGCTCCAGCTACTGATCTTTTGATCCACGCCAAAGATATCATAAAAACCAAAGAAAAGCTGAATCGACTTTTGGCGGATGCTTGCGGAAAGTCCTACGATCAATTGGTAGAGGATACGGATCGGGATTATTACATGGATGCAGAAGAAGCCATTGCTTATGGCATCGTAGACAAGCTTGTCACCAGCGTCGACGTTGGTTGAAAAAAGATTTACCCCTCGGAGATTCCTTGAGGGGAAACATCTACAAACCGTTTACAATGTGCTCTTTCCACCTGATAATTCTCTGGCGGAAGAGTACTTCAATGAAGCCATAGTTTTACCAACGATCGATGGAACCGAAGACCATTTATGGTTAGAGCACAACCCACCCCTTTCCCTTTCCAAAAACAAAGAAGCTAAGTGGAACGGTCACTACATCATCCTAATCCACGGGATGGAAGGTAGTTCAGAATCTCATTATATGGTAAGTGTAGGAAAAGAAGCTCTCCTGCGAGGCTATGGTGTGATTCGAATGAATCTACGCAACTGTGGAAAAGGATTAGGTCTTGCGAGAAAACCTTATAATGCAGGTCAGTCGGAAGACTTGGATGCAGTCCTAAGTTATGTAGAGAGGTATTATACAAAAAAATATGTTGTGAGCGGTTTTTCCCTCTCAGCAAATTTAGTCTTAAAGTATTTCGGAGAGAATCGAAAATTTAAGGCCCGCGCTTTTTCCGCAACTTCTCCACCTTTAGATTTACGCAGGAGTTGTGACTTCATCGATTCACGGGCTGGACTTTTCTACCGAACCCATTTTTTAACAACGATGAAAGAGAAAGTGGAGTCTGGGATCTATGATATCTCACGCTCAGCCATAGAGAAGGTTTTGAAATCCAAGACTTTTTTTGATTTTGATGAGTTTTTTACAGCACCAATGTCTGGATATAAAAATGTTTTAGAATATTATAATATATGCTCAAGTAGCCGATACCTTTCAAATATAAAAACACCTGGGCTTGTTATACACGCGGATGATGACCCAGTTGTACCTTCGGAAGTATGGAGAGAAATTGACTGGCAAAAGTTCCAAAACATAGAAACAATCTTAACTGAAAAAGGTGGACACGTCGGTTTTATTTCCGACTCTACTTCTGATTATCCTGACGGCAGATGGTTGCCCAAAATGATTATGGATTTTTTTGATCGTAAACTTTCCTAGTGCAGAATTCGATTCGGAGGGATCATGAGAGATTTATTGAAAGAATGTTTAGCTGGTGAAACAGAACTTGTAGAGTTAAGGTACCACCATAAAGAAAATAGATCCTTTTTTGCTGAAAAAAATCGTATAGAATCGAGTTCTCTTCGGAAACGAAGTGGTGTAGGCGTGCGTGTGCTCCATAATGGAACTTGGGGTTTTGCCTCCACAAGTGAGATATCAAAGGTCTCCATACAAAACGCAATTCTCAGAGCAAAAAAGGTAGCAGATCTTTCTTCTTCCTTGCGCCATGATAAGATCGGTCGCCTTCCCGAAGTTACATTTGCGAAGGGTGATTTTATCGGAGCGGGCATTGCCGACTTTCGGAACCGAACGGTCGAAGAAAAGTTAGAACTCGTTTTGAAAACGCAAGAAAAAGCCAGCAAATCTTCCCCCCTCCTACAATCCGTTGGTTGTGGTTATTCTGAAATTTATGAAGAAAAGGCAATCGTTAGCTCCGATGGTGCCGATGCCTTTTTCTCTATGGTTCGTCCAGAATTCCGAGTGAATGCTGTCGCCAATGAAGCAGGTAAATTAGAAACAGGATCAGAATCAATCGGGGTGACTGGTGGCTGGGATTGCCTATTCCGTAACCAATCTCCTGATGAACTCTCTGAAGAGGCCTGTAAAACAGCCCTTGATCTTCTCAAATCGGAATTGCCGAAAGGTGGTCTTTCCATGGTAATCCTCTCTCCGTCCATCGTTGGTTTACTTGTGCATGAGGCCATTGGTCATACCGTGGAAGCTGATTTCGTTTTAGCTGGAAGTGTAGCGAATGGCAAACTTGGCAAACGAGTGGGATCAGATCTTGTCAATCTCTGCGATTCTGGACAGTCTGAATACTACGAAGGAGCAGGTGGAACAATTCCTGTAGATGACGAAGGCGTTCTACCTGAACGGACAGTAATCATTGAGAATGGAATTTTAAAATCCTATTTACACAACCGTGAAACAGCCGCTAAATTTGGAGTAAAGCCTACTGGGTCTGCAAGAGCCTGGGAGTATTCTGATGTTCCTTTGATCCGCATGAGAAACACATATCTAATGCCTGGCCAATCCAGTTTGGAAGAGATGATCGCAAACACTCAGGATGGTTACTTCTTAGATGGTGCAAAAAATGGACAAGCCGATGCCACAGGTGAGTTTATGTTTGCCGTTCAAAAAGCCTATAGAATTCGGAATGGAAAAATTGCCGAGCTTCTGAAAGGTGTTACGGTTTCTGGCCTTGCTTTTGATGTATTGCAAAGTGTGGACATGGTATCGAAAGAATTTCGTTGGGATTTAGGTTCAGGACATTGCGGAAAAGGCCAACCTGCAAAAGTGGATGCGGGTGGACCTTATATCAGAACCAAAGTTTTGCTAGGTGGCAATTGATGGATAAAATCGCACTGGAAGCAAAGATCTCCGAACAAAGAGATCACCTTACTTCTCTCGTTTTACGTGCAAAACAAAATGGTATCGATGAGCTTGAAATTTTTTCCAGTTATGGCTTTTCTGAGGAAGTTACTTTAGAAAAAAATGATCTAAACAATTGTGCCTCGACAGAAGAAAATATGTTTGGTATCCGTGTGGTTCACAAAGGCTGCCAAGGGTTTCTCACCACAAACCATCTCCCCAGTTTATGGGAATCCATCCTAGAGGCGCAGAGCCTAGCAAAATCTCAAACTACTCCGGATCCTTCCTTGGTCCTACCGGAGGTGCGGCCTTTAGAAGTTCGTCCCGAAGGATACCGCTCTGCCATTGATGCCGTTTCCATAGAAGATTTGGTAGGGATTGCAAAGTCTATCCTCGAGAGGAGACGGGATGAATATCCCCTCGTCAATATTGATTCAGGCGATATTACAATTTCTAAAGGTTTCAAAATGATCATCTCCTCAAAAGGAGTGTATGGTGCGGAACTTGGCGCCGGGATTTCTGCTTCAGTCATGGGGATGGCTGTGCAGGGTGAGGATATAGGGAGTTTTGACTATGACAGTGCGAGTGCAGAAGACTTAGAAACATTTTTACCAAAATGGCAAAAAGCGTTCCAGAAATTTGGTGATAACTGTATGGGCGCACTGGGAGCGAGAACAATTCAGAGTTTTAAGGGAAAAATTTTATTACCACCGGACGCTGTGTACTCTTTTTTTCTCGGATCCTTCTTGGGTTCTTTAAACGGAACTAGTTTAAGAAAAGGAAAGAGCAAGATGGCCAATCGTTTGGGCACCCAGGTCGCGGATTCTCGGCTCTCTATCTGGGAAGACCCAACATTGGAGTCTCGTTCAGGCACAACTGCATTTGATCGAGAGGGCCAACCAACTAAGAAACAAGACATTCTGAAAGACGGTGTCCTTTCGAGTTATTTTTACAATACCTATGAGGCAAAAAAGGCAGGCCTCCCCGCGTCCAATGGTTTTGCAACGGGTGGCGCACAGAGTTTACCCGGCTGTGGACCTAGACAATTGCAAATCCAGGCAGGTACAGAGGCAAAGGATTCCTTTTTTTCTCTGAAGGAAAAGGTTCTATATATCAATCGTATTTCTGGAACCAGTGATGCCGCGTCAGGTGATTTCTCAGGAGTTGTGAAAGGAGGATTCCTCTTAGAATCAGGAGAAAAGATTCCGATCAAAGAGGTACAAATAGTAGGCAATGTTTTTGACTCTCTCCACCAAATCGAGGCTATTTCGAAGGAAGGCGAACTTCTAGGTGAGTCCTACTTTGTTCCATATTTTTTGATGGATGGCTATTCCATTACAGGAATGGAGAATGGCAAATAATTCCCCTACCCCTGAAATCTTAGAACGGCCATTAGGTGCCTCTTTTTTTCTAATTTTGTCTTACCAAGAAGAAAAGGTTTATTTTGAAGTGAAGAACCAATGGGAAAAAAAATACTCCAAAGTTAGTTATGAATCGATTCCCCTCCCCAAATGGGAGCTTGATCCTACCGAAAAACTTCAATCCATTTCTGCAAAGTTTACAAGGATTCTCTCCTTTCGAAGAAGGATCCACCGAGAAGAGTTAGTGGAAATCAAAAAAGATTGCATCGAAGCCCAAAATGTTTGGCGTAAAGAGGATCCTCTCTTACGTCTTGTGCCTGGCTATCTAACATCACATAATGTTGTGATTGCACAGTCAAAGGATGATTTTCATCGGATTTACCTATACCAAGGTGTTTTTTCTGAAATTGTGTATGTCTATCATTCCGGAAAATTTTCTGTCTTAGATACGGCACCTCTTTTTTTTAAGAACCAGGAGGCCATTTACTTTTTCCATAATCTTCGAGAGTCATATGAATACAATAAATTCAAAGATTAAAGGATTTAGCTTTCTTTTCTGTATTGCCTTTTATTTAAATTGCCAGCTAACAGAGAATGGTGAATTAAAGGTAATAAAAATAGAGTTTTGCGATAACTTCAACAACCAGTTGGAGTGCACAGAAAAAAAGAAGGCAAAGGACTGGCTCTCTATCCCAAGGACAAAATTGGGAAAAGAATCTGAAAATTGGGAAAATCTCGGAAATTATCTATATTTTCATGTACGTGAGACACCAGGAATCCTTCTCCATTTCTCTCGAAATCTTACCGCAGAGGAGAGCAAACAGTTTAAAGGCAATTTCAAAGCATACTTAGGAATAAATGGCTATGAAGAAAAGATGGAAGGCTTAGAAATCGGAACATCAAATATTGCCTCGTTTCACTATTTAGGTTCCCTACTCAAGGATTGGATGAGAAAAAAAGGAATCGCAAAAGAAAAGGTCAACTTCGACCTGATCAATCCACTCCTATTGCAATATCGCTATGAACTTCCTGATGGAACGGGGCAATCGCTCCAACGTGAGTTGTACCTAAATTGGTCAGATGGTGATTTTCCAAAATAGTTTGTTAGGTGAAAAGAAAAATTCTTCGAATCCCAATCCAGTCAATGCTTGCATAGAGATTGCTAAGGTGATTGCACCCGCTAATGGTATTAGTAAGTTATCGTCGATGAGTCCTTTTGCTGTTGTCGAGGAAAAGAACTCAGTTAGACAAGACACCAAAACCGCAAGAAAAGTTGCTAGAATGGGAATCCAATCAATCGAATCTGCTTTGTAAATGCTAAAGATGTGATTTGGGTCTCGGAAACTCAAAAGCAAAAGTACCAAAACGCTGACAGTAAATGCGCCCGTCACAAATCCAAAGACTCCTTCCCGGGACTTGCCATTGTAAAATCGATTCTTTCCATATTTGGAACCTACATAAGCTGCGATTGGATCACCAATTACCAAAAACAAAATGGAAAGCACTGCGATTTCTGCAGAGAAAAAAAGAACCACAAGAAAGTTTGCAAGAAAATAAGGAACTGTTCCGTTGAATCGATTTCTCTCCTCTTCTTTCATTAAAAAACCAAAGTAACGAAAAAAGAAAGATTCAAAGCTAGGAATGCTTAGGCGAAGCGATTCTAAAAAGACTAAACCAAATAAAAACAAACCTAGATACACCACCAAAAAGGCTCTTGTACCATTTTGGTACCCACCAAATGAGGAAAACAAATCAAGATACAAACTAATGGGAATGATGAGGCCTAAAACATGCCATACCTTTCGTAAAAAATTGAATCCATGTTTATTTTGCATTGTCTATCTAACTCCTCTAGATGCCATTTTGAAAGCACCTTCTTCATTTTGGGCGATGGGAAAAAGGTTTTTGATGCCTGCCATAGCAAAAGCCTGGCGAACGGACATTGGTAAATTGATGAGAATAATTTTATGTTTCTGAAGGAAAGCTTCTTCGCTCAAGGTTCTGAAGGCTTGGATTCCTTGGGTGGTAACCATATTGAGTTCTTCGAGATCTAGGATCACAGATCCATGTTTTAGCGAGGAGGTCACTGATTGGACACATTTTCTAGCCGTGAAATTGTTTAGATTTCCTTGCAATTTTGTTACATAGACAGTGTCGATTTTTTCTGTCGCTACGACTAGATCGTCTAAACTCATAAAATTTTAACCATTTCATTTTTCATTCTTGCACTCTTTGGCAAGTAAATAAATCCTTTGGATGGAGGCAGGTTTGAAGGTAAAAGTAGCACACCTTTTTAAGAAACTAGAAGAAATCGAACGAGATTCTTCTGAGCTTAAAAAACTGACAGATCGTTTGGCGGATGACCGAGAGTATTCACCCGTTCTCAAAGCGAGTTTCTCTCAAGAAATTGAGAAATTAGAAGAACAGCGTAAAGAGATTCTCAGCATCAAGGTAGAAAAAAATCCTACCCTCGTTGCGACAAATTCCCAAGTTACGGAATCTGCGGAAAGGACGAATACAGAGCCCTTGGATCGCAAAAAATCTGATAAGCCTGTTCGAAAATATTAACCATTCTGAATCTTCTTCGACTCTCTCAAGGAAATACAATGAAACAAATCAAACAATTTTACCTTTTGGTAATCCTTTCGTTTACTCTGTTCTCTCTGAACCAGTGTTCGGGGGACTCGGAAATTTTAGCCACCTTTGACGGCGGTACAGTTACCAGAGGGGAACTCAATTTCTTCATCCAATCCAACAAAAGAAGTGCGGATCCTGAGCCTGTAAATTCTGAAATCCAAAGTAAGATCGTTGAGAACATTGCATTAGAAAAAATGTTAATGTTGGATAGCATAAAGAACCAAAAAGTAAGCCAGGAAGACCTACAAAAATTAGAAAATTTGGTTTCTGATTTTTTAAAGTTCAATGTGTATTTGAAAGATTATGTAAAACGAAGCATAGAATCTAAACCACTTGAATTCGTAAGCCTTGAGATGGCATTGATCAGAAGCGAAGATGAAGCTGCAAATGTAAAAAAGGCCGATGAAATATTAGCAAAATTGAATTCTGCAAAATCAAGTGAGATTTCGGATATTCTTGCTGAGGCTACAGACGATGTAGGCAGAAAGCCAATCGGCGGCAAATTAGAACCGTTCTGTACAAATTGCAATTCTAACCCTTTAGAAGATATCATCGAAGCAACTAAAAAAGCTCCAAAGGGTGAGTTTATAAAGTATGATAAAGACCCTCGAATGATCTATGTGTTGAGGATTACTGATACAGAAAAGGTAAACGCAAAACGCGTGGCAAAGTATTATACTTCTGTGTTCAAAGACTTTGCAAAATTAGCTGAAGAGTATGCTAAGACTCATACTGATGAACAAACAAAAAATGCAGTTAGTTATCTAGTCGAAGGTGATCAAGAAGAAAAAGGTAAACAATTTGCCCAACAAATGATCAAACAATTCGAACAAGGTTTGTACCAAAAAGAATCGATGAGAATCAAGGAAGCTGCCGGCGTTGAATTTGGAAATCTACCTCCTGTTTTCTCTGTTGAGGAGATAGTACCCAAAGACTATAGCGCAGATCGAGTTTTATTAAAATACAAAGATGGAAGCATATATAAATGGTCCGATCTCGAAAAAGAGTTTGCTGAATTGCCAAAGGCCTTGCTAAACGATTACAAGGATGATAAAAGTAAAATTTTTGATATGGTGAAGTTATTCCAATCTACTTTGGTGCAAGGTAAAATCGCAAAGACATCACCGGAAGTTCAGAAAATTGGAAAAAAACAAGAATTTTTACTACAATTGGATCGAATGAAAGGTTCATTGGCATTTAAGAATCTTCAAGACGAGATGTCTGCTCTCAAAATTGAGATCTCACCAAAACAAATCCA
This sequence comes from Leptospira ryugenii, assembly GCF_003114855.1. Lineage (NCBI taxonomy): Bacteria > Pseudomonadati > Spirochaetota > Leptospiria > Leptospirales > Leptospiraceae > Leptospira > Leptospira ryugenii. Next base: position 495,907 of record NZ_BFBB01000002.1, read on the forward strand.
AGATACCTATGAAGCTGGAAAGTTATATGCTTATTCAAAGGCTGATCCACGCGATCCCAACAAGAGGATTCCACTTCCTTTTTATGAGGTGAAGGATAAAATTAAATCTGAATTGGAAAACAATGAAAAAAATGCATATGTGCAAAAAAGGGTTGATACATTAAAATCTTCTTATAATCTAAAGATCGATACAAGTCGCCTAAAGGATGTTATGATATAGGTCTTTGTCTTTAAAGGTTTTTTTTGTTGAGTTTTCCCTCAGTTGACTTAGTTTGGTACTGAGGGGGAGCACATGAACAACCACATCTACATGTTAAGGAAAAAAAGAGGGGTAAAGCAGTATGATATGGCCAGAGCACTGGGTGTATCGCCAAGTTACCTCTCCAAAATTGAAACAGGGGCACAGGAGCCGACAGAAAAATTCAAAGTTGCCTGCGCAAAATACCTTAAGACATCTGTTGATCGACTTTTCAACGACTCGCTTGTGGAAAAGGTATATCCTGAATTTGCAAATGGATTGAAGAACAAACTCTGGGCAGTCAGACGTGAACTTGGTATCAAGCAGTATGATTTCGCGAAAAAACTTAAAGTGTCCACTCCCTTTCTATCAAAGGTAGAGCTTGGTCTCTTAGATCCTCCCGAACAGTTCAAAACCTTAGCTTCGAAGGCATTGAAGAAGAGCAAAAAAGATCTTTTTCGTTAGTTTTACCTTTCTAAAAAGCAGGGTACTTTCCCTGCTTTTTTATGTACCATAGCAAAAAAACTTTCCTTCCGCCTGTTTTGATTTGTACTAGGCAAGAATGAAACAGACAAATGACGGTTGGGCTACAAGGATAGGATTGATCTTTGCAGTCGCAAGTGGCGCTATCGGTCTAGGAAATTTTTTGAGGTTTCCTGGGCAGGCCGCACAGAATGGTGGTGGAGCCTTTATGGTCCCCTACATCATTAGTTTTGTGGTGCTCGGCATACCAGTCTGTATGGCAGAGTGGACCATGGGTAGGATGGGTGGCCATAATGGGCACAGCTTCCCGTTTATTGTCCGAACCTACTTAAAAGGTTATAGCTTAAGGCTGACAGGTGCTATCGGGGTGATGGTTCCGGTCATGATCTATGTTTATTACATCTTCATTGAATCCTGGTGTCTTGCCTACGCCTATTACTTCTTCACCGGTGGGATCAACATTTCTAGCTCATCTGCCGCTAATGGAAAAGAGATACAGGAGACATCTCAGTTTTTCCTTCAATTGACTGGTGCCGAAGCAAATGGACAGGCATTCGAAAGCCCCATAATCTTGTTCTTTCTTTTATGTTTTCTTTTTAACTTTTTGTTGGTTTATAGAGGATTGTCTAGGGGCTTAGAAGCATTTGCAAAACTAGCTATGCCTCTTATGGGTGTATGCTCGCTTGTCATCCTAATCAGAGTGTTATCGATTCCTGGCATTGAGGCAGGTCTTGCTTTTATGTGGAATCCTAATTGGTCAAGTTTAAGCCAACCCAAAGTATGGATCAATGCGGCAGGTCAGGTGTTTTTTTCACTTTCAACTGGATTTGGAATCGCTTTGGTATTTTCCAGTTTTTTAAAAAAGAAAGACGATGTTGTCCTTTCTAGTTTATCTTCTGCCTCTTTAAATGAGTTCGCAGAAGTGGTATTTGGTGGAATGATTACTATCCCTGTTGCCTTTCTATTTTTAGGGGCTTCTGTAACAGACTTCAAAACCTTTGGAATGGGATTTATAGCCTTACCGGCTGTTTTCGGTTTGATGCCAGGCGGTTCATTCTTTGGTGCACTTTGGTATTTAGTTCTTTTTTTAGCAGCTCTTACATCCTCAATTACAATGCTACAACCCGGGATTTTGTTTTTAGAGGAAGGATTCCGACTTTCAAAAAAGAAAGCCTCACTATTTTTATTTATTTTTACTTTTTCACTTTGTCTTCCCATTATTTATTTTAACAAAGATTTTGCGGCGCTAGATATTGCAGATTTTTATGTTGGTACACTTTTGATTTATGTATTAGCAACCATACAAATCTTTATTTTTTATTTTAAAGTGGGTGTCTCAAAAGGTGCAAATGATGCATCTGTTGGTTCCCTACTTCCCTTTCCCAAAATCATAGCATTTTTTCTTAAATATATTACTCCCTGGTTACTTTTAGTGATCTTTGCTTCTTTTTGTTATATGGATTTACCTGACAATATTTTGAAAATGGACTCTGAAAGTATGGCAAGCCTGGCGGCGAATGAAGGAAAGGATGTCCACACTGCGGTTGTAAAGGCTCGTATCTCCAAATATGTAGGTATTGCCCTATTGCTTATCTTTGGATTTATCTATTTATTAGTAGATCGAGCCATTGGAAAAGTAGAAAAGGAATCTCATGTCTAGTACAATAGAACTGAATCTCCAGGGTTGGCTAATCATGATTAGCTCTATAGGTTTTGTAGTCAGCCTTAGTTTTTATTGTTTGTATTACCTTATCAAACACAAAGATTAGATGGACTCTAAACAAATTTTTGAAACGAAACTGTCTCTTCTTTGGTCAGATTATGAACCGAGAAAGGAACAAATTCTCATGTCCTCGGCAATCGAAGATGCATTTGAATTAGGCAAAAATTTAGCCATTGAAGCAGGAACTGGTGTTGGTAAATCTCTTGCCTATCTGATTCCAGCGGCTTTGTTTTCTTTAGAAAATGAAGCATTAGTAGTCATTTCTACAGAAACCAAATCCTTACAAGACCAGATCCTATCCAAAGACATTCCGATCGTAAACCAAGTGCTTTCCCAAAAGTTGAACGCGATGGTTGCACTCGGAGCCAATAATTATCTTTGTAAGCGAAAGTACCAGAAGGTTATGGACAGAGGTGATTTTGGTCCTGAAATGGAATCAGAAATCAACTCATTTGTGCAATGGGAAAAATCTAGTGAAACAGGGATACGAAGTGAATACATAGGATTTATTTCCAATTCCTTTTGGAAACAAGTTGCTAGAGAACCTGATAATTGTTTGGCGCGCAATTGTCCTAATTTTAACCGATCGTTCTATTTTTTAGAAAAGGAGCGTTGGAAAAAAGCAAATCTTTTGATTGTAAACCATCATTTGCTTGCAAGTCACATGGCGGGAGATTTCAGAATCCTTCCACCTTTCCAACACTTAATTATTGATGAAGCTCATGCATTTCCGGAAATCGTAGGGAAAGCTTTTAGTGGAGATGTGCAATACGAAAGTTTATTATCACTACTTCATTTTTTATACCATCCTGAAAAGAGAACTGGTCTTGTTTTAAAACTTACAGAAAAAGATCGAGAAAAACTTTCCACAGAAATTTCCGAAGCTATCAACTTCTTAAATGAGTTTTTCCGAAAGCTGATGTCCGAGATACCATTGAATTTTCAATTTTCGTTTCGCCATACTGGTCGGATTCAAATAGATAATGGCAATTTAGAAAATAAACTCTTAGACATTGCGGAAGGCTGTAATTCGCTGTTAGAGCAGTTCCATAAAACCTCCGAAGATATGGAAGAGAAGGAAATTGCCCTTGGTCTTGAACTTGCATCCGTTCAATTGAGGAAAGCATCAGAATTCATTGAAAGATTTCGAACCAAGTCTGATAGTAATTTGGTTTTTTGGTTGGAACAAGCCAACCAATCCTTAAAAGAAAAATACTACCATTTGTATTCACAACCAAAGAATACAGAGGAGATATTAGCAAAGACTTTATTTCCAAATGTAGAATCTGTAGTGATGACCTCAGCGACTCTTTCCCCAAGCCCTGGGAATTTCTCTTACTTTTTAAAAGAGATCGGAACAAAAGAAATCATCACAAAAACTTTGGATTCCCCGTTTCGGTATGCAAAACAGTCCCTACTCTTTGTACCCAAAACGATTGCTGACCCGACAACAAACCCAGAAAGGAATAAAATCGACATCTGTTTTTGGGTTGAAAAGTTGATAGACTTGAGTGAGGGAAATGCTTTCGTCCTTTTCACTTCAAATAAACTTTTGCAAGATGCGTACGAAGAACTTTCCCAAAGAATTTCCTATCCGATTTTTTCCCAAGTCCAACTAGGTCCCATCATGGCAAAAAAGGAATTCTTGGAAACGGAAAGATCAGTTTTGTTTGGTGTTTCCAGTTTTTGGCAAGGTGTAGATGTTAAGGGTGACAAGTTAAGAAACGTGATCATCACCAAACTACCATTCCAAGTCCCCACCGAACCTGTATTGCAGGCAAAGATGGAAGAGATGGAAAGGGACGGAAAGAGTCCTTTCTGGGAAATCCAAGTGCCCAAAACCTGTCTCCTCCTCCGCCAAGGTTTTGGAAGATTGATTCGGTCGAGTGCAGACTCAGGGATGGTAGCTATTTTGGATCCACGCATTCATACCAAAAGTTATGGAAAAAACATCATCCAAAGCCTTCCCAAAGGGATTCCTCTGGTTACCGAATTTGGTGAATTGGAGAGAAAATTCCAAAATCTGCCGAAATGAATCTTATATGAAACGATTGATCCTTGTGTCCCTATTTCTCCTTTTCTTAGCCCTGCCCCTACTCGGTGAAAGTTTTCTAGAATCGGATTTTTTTAAGACCATCATCAATTGGGGGGATTTAAGTGTGAGTGCCGAAGTAAAGGAAACTCTTCCCAAGATCATATTTGAGGAAGACGACCCTGAATACGGAAAACCAAATACTGCTACAAACAAAAGCCGTTCAGATTTACTCGCAAGAAAGAATGCCAAGGAAAAACTTAGGAAACTCATAAGTAGAAGATTGGAATCTATGTATTTGGATTCCGAACAGACTGTCTCTGAATATGCGAAACTTAATGAACAAGTAAGAACCCGAATCAATTCTTTCATTGCTGAGGAAAAGGAAGAATTTGAATTTGAGCCAGTGAAAAACCAGCTAGTCGCAAAAGCAAAAATTAAGCTCATCGGTAAAAATGGTTTTTTAGCTTTTTTGCCAATGAGTTACTCTTCTGAGGCCGTACCCGAAATGACTCCAGAATTGATGCCAGAAATGTTTACTGGTCTTGTCGTAGATGCAAGGCATTTGAACTTAAAAACTGCTCTTTTCCCTAGAATCCAAACAGACCGCGGTTTAGATATCTATTCTCCACATTATGTAAAGGAAGGGTATTCAATTGAAACAGGGTACATTATGTACCGAACAGATTCAGAGGAAAAGAATTGGCTCAAACGAGTTGGAGATAAACCATTTTTTGTTGTCGCCCTGGGAGTTGCTGGAAGGAACCAAACAGATTTGATCCTCCCATCCGAAGAAGTGGCAAAGTTATTGAGTCATAAAGAAACTAGAAAAAATCTTACGCGATGCAAAGTTTTGATTTTAGTTTCGAAGTAATCGATAAAAAAGTTTTTTCCGCTTTTTCATAGTCGCCATGAAATAAATAAGCAAAGCCCATATCCTCTAACTCTCTAAGGCTTAGGTCTTTGCTATCTTTTTCCAGCTGTTTGATCTTTCCATAGACTTCGGTATAAGCTTTTCTTTTTTCTTCAAAACTGGGTAAGGTAAGTTTTCCAGGGATGTTGTCGAAGATAAGGTTAGCTTCTTTGTGTCTATCAAGAAATAATAAAGACATACCAACTATTTTGTGAACTTCCACATCATTCAATAGTTTTATATTTTCTCTAAACAACTTAAGTAACTCTTCATACCTTCTTAAATGATAGAGAACCGTTATTTCTTCTTTTACAAAGGAGGCCCCAAGGTTTAGTTTTTTGTAGCTAGATATAAGGGCTCGGCATTCAGCATACATCTCAGCACGGAAGTAGATTTTGATAGCTAGCTGGATGATAGAATAGCAGATCATTGCTTGAGAGGATTGGAAGTAGAGGTTGAGTTGATTCCCAGCTTCTTTATAATTACCTAAGAGAAAATTGGAGAGCGATTCCACAAGCGGAGAAAGAGATGAAATTCCTTTTGGGGGTATTCCCATGGCTTTGGATTGCAATTCATACTCCGCAAGGTAAGAAAGGTGTTGCAAGAAAAAATGATTTGGATGCGTCTTAGCTAACTCTATGACTTCATCCCAAGAACCAACCTCAAAGAGTTCCCACGCTTCATTTTCTACCGAAGTAGAAATTTCTTTCATCGCTTGATTTGCCATAGTTTACCTCTCTAAGTGAAAGATCGGTAAGTCAGAAAAAATTAAGTATAATTTTTAGGGGTGCAAACGGTAAATCATGCGTGGAAACGGGATACATTCCCGCACATGTTCAAGACCTGCAATCCATGCAATGACACGCTCTAGACCCATACCAAAACCAGAATGCGGTACAGAACCATACTTTCGGAGATCCAGATACCAATCGTACGCTCCAACAGGCAATCCTTCTTCCTCGAGGCGGTGGATGATTTTCTCATAGTTCTCTTCGCGCTCTGATCCACCGATGATCTCACCGACACCTTCAGGCGCTAAAAGATCGGCACAGAGAACGGTGCGTGTATCTTTTGGATTTTCCTTCATATAGAAGGCTTTGATTGCCTTAGGATAATTGGTAACAAATACCGCCGATTGGAAGTGAGCCGTAAGGATGTTTTCTCGTTCGGCATTGATATCTTCCCCCCAAGAGATGGACTCTCCTTTGGATTGTAGGAGGGGTATTGCCTCCGAATAGTCGATAATGGGAAAAGGTGTCTCCAAACACTTTCGGATGGATTGCGGATTTCGTTCCAAAAGGGTAAGTTCCGATTCGCAACGGTCCAAGGTGCGAGCCACAACCGTTCGCACAAAATGGTCTTGGAAACGGATGTTCTCCTCGTTCGAACAAAAAGCGGTTTCGGCTTCCAACATCCAAAACTCAGTCAGGTGGCGTCTCGTTTTGCTTTTTTCCGCCCGAAATGTGGGTCCAAAGCAATAGACTTTGCTATGGGCAAAGGCTGCGGTTTCTAAATAAAGCTGACCCGTTTGTGCTAGGTAGGCAGTGCCCAAATCAAAATACTCGGTGGAAAATAGAGTCCCTGCCGACTCGCCCACAGAACCTGTCAAGATGGGTGTATCAATTAGGACATAGTCGAATTCACGGAAGTACTCTCGGATCGCGAAGGAGAGTTCTGAGCGGATCTTTAAGATGGCTAACTGACGTTTGGACCTTAGCCACAGGTGACGGTGGTTGTGTAAAAAGTCTGGACCATGCTCTTTCGGGGTGATTGGGTATTGCTCCGAGGCACCTACAATCTCTATCTTTCGGAGATGAACTTCCCAACCAAAGGGAGCTTTCGGATTTTCTACTTTGGGTCCAGAGATGATAAGCGAGGTTTCTTGTCCGAGTGATTTAATCGACTGGAACAAATCTTCACCCAGGATTTCTTTTTCTGCCACTACCTGGAGGATACGTCCTTCTGTACGGATTTGAAGAAAGCGGACATGGTTATTTCCCCTGCTATTCTGCAGCCAGCCTTGGAGTGTGATTTGGTTTGGGAGAGTGTCTTCAGCCATAGATGGTTTTCTGTTTGCCAGTGAAATTTTCTTTGAAATCTTGAACTAAGTAGATGAATCCACCTATCCTTTTAAACGGTAAAGCGATTTCCGAACAAATCAAATCCAAGATTTCAGAAGAGTTGAAGCTGAGAGTTGCAGATACTGCGCCTCCTACATTGGCAACCATCCTCGTTGGTGAGGACCCTGCGTCTGCGACCTACGTAAGCATGAAAATCAAAGCTTGTCATGCAGTTGGGATACAATCTAGGTCTGTAACACTGCCAAAAGAAACAACGACCGAAGAGCTCCTTAAGCAAATCCACACTTTAAATAATGATCCCAATGTGAATGGGATTCTCTTGCAGCACCCTGTGCCTCACCAAATTGAGGAACGAGCCTGTTTTGATGCAATTTTGCCCGAAAAGGATGTAGATGGAGTGACAACGACTTCCTTCGGTAAATTGGCAATGGGAAAAGAAGCCTACTTCCCTTGCACACCCTATGGGATGATTTTACTTCTTCAGGAATATGGTATTGGCATTGCAGGCAAACATGCAGTTGTCGTGGGACGTTCCCCAATTTTAGGAAAGCCGATGGCAAGTATGTTAACCAATTTAGATGCCACAGTCACACTCTGCCACAGCAAAACCAAAGACCTACCTGATCATGTCCGACAAGCTGACATCGTTGTGGGCGCCGTTGGCAAACCTGAGTTTATCAAGGCAGATTGGATCAAAGAAGGTGCTGTTCTTTTAGATGCAGGTTATAACGTTGGTAATGTGGGTGACATCGAGATTTCGAAGGCTAAAGAGAAATCCTCTTATTATACTCCTGTGCCTGGTGGAGTTGGTCCTATGACCATTGCTGTTTTACTTTTACAAACTTTGTATTCCTACCAATCAAAGTTTTCTCCTATTTTGAGGGCTAAATAAAATGCCCCAAGCGGTAAATTTTGATGAGTGTTTTCAAACATTTCCTAAATTGGATAGCCCTGAGGATTTAGATGCTTTCTGGAAAGAAGGCTTCCAAATATTGAAGAAAATTCCGATCAAAGAGAGTTACAAAACGGTATTGAAGGGCTCATTTATTTGGGAGTCTTTAAACGAAGTTAGTTTCCAAAGTGTTGGAAACTATACCATTCACGGAAAACTTGCCATTCCTAGGAAACGGGGAGATAGACCTGTCGTTGTTTTTTTTCATGACTATCTGGGTGGTGAAGAGGAACTTCATAAAGGTTACTCGGAGTTGGGTGTGGCACAGTTGCACATAACCTTACGAGGCCACGGTGCTGACATGGTCCAAGCACCTGTGGATTTAAATACTGGAAAGATATTAGCAAATTGGTCTCCGAATTATTTTGCAGAAGGTTTAGAGAACAAGGAAGATTTTTATATGCGCAAACTCTATTTGGATGTTGTACGCACTATAGAATTTTTACGATTATCCGATGGCATTGATGGAGATAAGATAATCCTTCATGGTAAATCCTTAGGTTCAGCTCTTGCCGTTTTTGGTGCGGCTTATTCTGATCGTGTAAAAGGATTGATTTTGGAAACTCCAAACTTTTGTTATATTGATAAAGACCAAATCTCTTTGAAGCAAAATCCCTGGATCAGAGAACTCACGCCAAGTTTAGAGAAAAGAGCTACGAAAAAAGTGGATTATAAAAAATCCCTCGCATATTTTGATGTGATCCATTTGGCAAAAAAAATTAAAATACCTGCCTTGTTTACCTGTGGGATGGAAGATCAAATCTCTCATCCGAAATCAATTTTCGCTTTATTCAATCATATGAATTGCGATAAAAGGATGCAAATTTATCCGAATGAAGGAAATGAAGCCGGCAAAGAAAAACAAATTCAAGTTAACATTGATTTTGTTAAAGAAATCTTAGCTCTCTAAATTATAAAATATGGACTTTCTTTTTTATAATACAAAAACCGGAAAAAAAGAAGTTTTTAAACCGAAAGATCCAAGTGAAGTAAAGATTTATTCATGTGGTCCTACGGTTTATAATTTTGCTCACATAGGAAATTTACGGTCTTTTCTTTTTGTAGATATATTACGGAGAAGCCTTAAACTGGCAGGTTTTCAATTAAACCAAACCATGAATATAACGGATATCGATGATAAAATCATTCGAGAAGCCATAGCAAATCATATGTCAGTGGAAGAGTTTACAAAGCCCTGGACTGAACGTTTTTTTGAGGATTTAAAATCTTTACATGTAGATTTAGTAGAAAATTACCCTAGAGCTACCGAGTCGATTCATGATATGATCTCAATCGTTCATAAACTCATTGAGAATGGTTTTGCCTATGAAAAGGACGGAAGTATCTATTATTCTATTCAAAAGTTCGAAAACTATGGAAAGTTATCGCATATTGATGTGAGTGGAATGAAATCAGGAGCCCGATACGATGCAGATGAGTATGAAAAAGAGGATGTACGGGATTTTGTTTTGTGGAAGAACAGAAAGACTGAGGATGAAAAGGCCTGGGAAACAGACTTAGGGATAGGTAGACCTGGCTGGCACTTGGAATGTTCAGCGATGATCAGAAAGGTGTATGATTCTGGTATTGATATCCATACAGGTGGAATTGATCTTCTTTTTCCCCATCATGAAAATGAGGTAGCTCTATCAGAGGGAGCATTTCCTGAAGAACAATTTGTTGGCACTTGGTTACACTGTGAACATCTGCTAGTGGACTCTGAGAAAATGTCAAAAAGCAAAGGTAATTTTTATACCTTGAGAGATTTGTTGGATTTAGGTCATTCTCTTGATGCGATTCGATTCCATTTAATCTCTGTTCACTACCGTTCAAAATTGAATTTTTCTCTGAAACATTTACCAGAGTCCAAACAAGCCATTGAGAGGATACAAACTGCACTGACTCGTTTGTTAAAGGATTCAGGCTATCTTACTGATTCGGAGGTAAAGAGAGCTATTTTAGAAATTAAAAAGGAAGTTACTTACCAATCATTTAGTAAGGTTATAGTAGAATTTGAGGAAGCCCTAAAGGATGATTTAAATCTCCCGAAAGCACTTGCCTCAGTATTTGATTTTGTAAGAGAGACAAATTCTGCTCTTGACCAAGAAACATGGTCGATCGATTTAAAAAAAGAAGCTGTCAGAGTTTTCCAAATCTTTGATTCCGTATTAGCTGTTCTTCGATTTACTGAACCAGATGTTGGTTTACCTACAGACCTTGTCCAAGAAATTGAAATGCTCATTGCCAAAAGAGCAGAGGCAAAAAAGAACAAACAGTACGATATTGCTGATAAGATACGAAAGGAGCTACTTGAAAAAGGCATTACTCTTTTGGATACCAAAGACGGAACAACTTCATGGAAAAAAAGCCCTTAGAAATCCTCTTCGGAAAGAGAAATTTTTTTGAATTTCTGGAATCCTTAGATTCTATGACTCCCGAAAAAGGTGTGTCCTCTATCCGTGAAGTTTTGCTAAAAGATTCCATCTCTTCGGAGGAAAAACGCAGGATCTCTTCGCTCTTGCCTTCTCATACTAAGATTAAAACTCTTTCCCTAAAAGAGCTAGATCGTATCGCAATGGACAAAAACCACCAAGGCTATGTGATCCTTAGACAAAGGCAAAAACAATTAACAGCTTTGAATTGGGAACAGTTCAAAGAGAATGTGGGGCCAGGTGAAGGGCCAATTTTGATTTTGGATAGAATCCAAGATCCAGGCAATCTTGGAAACTTGATTCGAACCGCAGAATGCCTAGGAGTCAAACATATCGTACTCTCTGACAGGGACACTGCTCCTATTTCTCCCGTGGTCGAAAAATCATCGGCTGGTGCCATCCATCATGTTCATATATATCGCTTTGCAAATTTAAATTCAGCGATTGAGCGTTTAAAAGAAAAAGAGTATTGGATTTTAGCAACCGATGAGGAAGGAACTGAAGAAGTTTGGGATGACCTACCTTCTGCCGAGCAAATTGCTATCATTATGGGTAACGAAGGTGAAGGAATCAAAAGAATCTTGTTGGAATCAGCGGATTACATTGCTAGGATTCCTCTATATGGTTCCATATCCTCTTTGAATGTTGTGGTTGCATGTGGTATTACCTTAGATAGAGTCTGTAGCAGAGGTTAATCGGTTGAAGAGAATCTTCTCTTTTTTGTGTATACTCTTCCTTACGAATGGCTGCTTGTACTATGTTTGGAAAAAAGAGTTTGCAACCGAAGAGCGAAACAACGAGGCTCTCACTCTTTCCTTGTTAAATGTTATACAAAATCCAAACCAAGAACTCTTCTCGTTTACTCCTGCCCTCAGCAGAGACTTAGCGGACTGGCAATACCAAGAAAGTTCTCTGTTCCAGTCTGGTGAAAAACCGAAATTGATTTACATCCATGGTTGGAATCCAATCGAAAGAGACTCAGATCCGTTTACCTCTAGAAGTCGTAAGATCCTAAATATACAAGGCACATTTAAAAATGGTATCATTTATTTCCAAGAGAACCTATCGGGCGTGAAGGATCAATTTGAACTTTATCTATTCACATATCGTACCTCAAACGGGATCATCTTCAATGGTGAGGGATTCAATGATTTTCTAAACCGTAAATTCAAACCTACAGACAAAGTGTTTGTCATTGCACATTCTATGGGTGGTCTTGTCACCCGTGCCGCAATGAAATCCAATCGCTACCAGAAAGATATGATAGATGGTGTAGCTACTTTGGCATCTCCTATCTTTGGTTCTCCATTTGCATCTAAACAATATATGAGTAATAACTCCACTTTTGTCACAGAGATTACTGGTTTTTTATTAGAAACCCAAGGTGGTTCTGACCTTACACATACAAATACGGGTTTAGGACAGAGTACAATCAGCGGTTCAACAAATCTTGTTTTAGATGTTTTGAACCAAGATTTTCCTTATAATGCAAAGTTTCTTACTTTCTCTGGCGTGCTTACTTCATGCAATGGTGCTGAAACTTTTTATTACAGAACTGGTTGCCAAATCCTTGCGCAGTCCTCTCCAAGTTTTCCTTTCAATGATGGGATTGTGCCTGAAAACAGTGCCTGGATGGGAGCTTCGGGATCCAAACGCTTTCAAATCAATGGCTTTGACCATTCTATGATGGCCTTCCAAACAACAAATGTAGATGATGCGAATGCTAAAGCATACTACGAACAAGTGATCAGAGAAATTAGGTCCTCGTTTCTTCCATAAATTTTCGGATCGAGTAAACAAGAAAAGTGCTTCCAAAGGCAAAACCGACTGCATAGCTGAGGATCATTTCTCTGTCCCATAACATTGCTTTGATGAGCAATAGTCCAATTAAAATCACAGAAAATCCTGAGAAAACGCCTAAGAAGGAAAACAAAAGATTGGATGAAAACTCTGGCTGCTTTTCTTCCAATCTTTTGTACAAGCCCCGCCAGAAGTAATGAGGAGGTTTCGTTGTTTCATAAAATGATTTTAACCGGAGTAAGTCAGTAGGCGGAAAAATCCAAGTGCTAAACAATAGAATGAATATAGATAAAAAGGATGTAAAAACCACAGTATAAGGAAAAATAAGACCTAATACTCGTGATGCGATGATATATAGAACGGGAGAAAGGATAATGGCAAGGATTTCCGTTTTTGCAGTGATTTTCCAATAGTACCACCTAGCAATAAGGATAAATCCGATTCCGGAACTTGCTTCTAACAAAAAGACCCAAGCACCTTTGATAGTCTCGAGTCCAAAGATGGCTAAGAGGATGGACAAAGCCCCTGTGATCGTCTGCACAAGGTATGACACCTTTAAATAGTATTGGTCCTCTTTCTTTGGTTTAACAAAGGGTTTCCAGAAATCGGATACCAAATAACTGGCACCCCAATTGAGATGAGTAGCGACTGTGGAAAGATAAGCAGCCAAAAATGCACTTAAAAGTAATCCCTTGATACCAGGAGGTAACCCTAATTGTAAAAATAATAAAAATCCCTTTCCACTTTCTTCGGCTGTCAAGTTGGGAAAGGCAATGAGAGACGCAAGCGCCACAAGAATCCAAGGCCAGGGACGTAAAAAATAATGTGCAAGTACGAACCAAAGGGAACTCTTGACCGCGGCTTTCTCATCTTTAGTTGCCAAAATCCTTTGGGCAATGTAACCACCTCCTCCAGGTTCCGAGCCAGGATACCAACTCGACCACCAAATTACAGTTAGCATGATAATGAAATGGGAGAGTGGTAAACTACCACTAGAACCAAAGCTTGGAAAAAAATACAGTTGTTCGGGCTTTAGATTTTGGACTAGAGATTGTATACCACCGATCTCTTTCACATCCAAAACAAAGTAGGCATACAGGATACAACCAAACCATGCCAAAAAAAATTGGAAGACATCAATATAAGAGATGCCTCTAAGCCCTCCAATTGCGGTATACACGATTCCTAGAACCATTATGCCTGTTAGGATTTGCCAATCAGGTAGAACAGGGAAAAATACCTGGATGATCTTAAGCATGGCAAGATTCACCCAACCCAAAATGATCAAATTGAGTATCCCACCAATAAAGATAGCTTTAAATCCTCTCAGTACATTTGCTTCGCTTCCTGAATACCGTATATGGATAAGCTCTAAGTCCGTCATTGCACCCGATCGCTTCCACAAACGAGAAAAAAAGAAAACGGTTACGAGTCCACTGAGGGACATATACCACCATAACCAGTTTCCAGAGATTCCATCAGACCGAACAATTTCAGTCACAGCAAGCGGTGTATCAGCGGCAAAAGTTGTGGCCACCATGGCTGTGCCGGAAACAAACCAAGTCATAGATCCTTCCGCTTGGAAATATTCTTTTAAGGTTTTATTTTGTTTTTCTTGGGATATTTTTAAGATAATGAATATAATGATAAAAGGAAGGAAAAATAGAACCAAATCAAGTAAGTGAAAGGAAATCATAACCTAACTTTGATTCCCATCTCTCTCATCGTCTGTTTGGTTTCTTGGATAGAGAAAACTCCAAAATGAAAAATGGAAGCTGCGAGTACGGCATCTGCTCCACCCCTGAGGATAGCCTCAGCCATATGTTCCGGATTGCCAGCGCCACCGGATGCAATGATGGGTATAGTTAGATTCTGGGTAAATAGTTTCAGAACGTTGATGTCAAAGCCGTCTTTTGTTCCATCTTTGTCCATAGAGGTAAGTAAAATTTCGCCGGCTCCTTGCTCTTGAGCTTCTGCCCCCCAATCCAAAGCCTCTCGCCCTGTCTCCGTTCTACCTCCATTTAGATATATTTCATGTCTCTTTCTTTCATGATTGTATTTTGTATCAATCGCGCAAACGATGCACTGTGAACCGTATATCTCACTTGCTTCTCGTAAGAGTTCAGGTCTTTTAAATGCCGCGGTATTGATGGATACCTTATCAGCTCCTCGGTTAAGTACGGAACGTACATCATCTAAACTACGAATGCCGCCGCCTACAGTGAATGGAATGAACAATTTATTCGCAACTTCTTCAACCAAATGAAGGAGAATGTCTCGTTTATCTACAGAAGCCGTGATATCTAAAAAGCATAGTTCATCTGCCTTATTCTCTTCGTAAGCCACAGCGCAAGAAACGGGATCTCCAGCATCTACAAGGTTTACAAAATTCACACCCTTGACTACCCTACCATCTTTAATATCTAGGCAAGGGATAACACGTTTGGTGAGTTCATCTGTAGCTATCATCGAATTTCGTCCGGAAGACTGATCTTTGTTTCAGGAATTTTTTCTAACATCTTTGCAAAGGATAGTAGCTTTTCTTCTTCAAAATGATTGCAGGTGATTTGCAATCCGATGGGAAGCCCTTCACTGCTAAGGCCTGCAGGACAACTGATCGCTGGAACACCGGCAAGGTTTACAGTAGTAGTTAGCACATCGGCTAGATACATCTGAATCGGGTCCTTTGTTTTTTCGCCTAAAGTGAAGGCAGTGCTTGGTGAGGTCGGCTGCAAAATACAATCTACTTCCTGAAAAAAGGAGTCGTATTCTTTTTTTATCATCACTCTTGCTTTCTGTGCCTTACCGTAATAGGCATCATAATACCCTGAACTAAGACTGAATGTGCCTAACAAAATTCGTCTTTTTACTTCCTTTCCAAAACCTTTGGATCGAGATTCCACATATAAGTCTTCTAATCTGCCTTTGCCCTCGTCTCGTAAACCATAGCGAATCCCATCAAAACGTGATAGGTTTGAGGAGCATTCTGCTGTTGCAATCAGATAGTAAACAGGAATCGAATATTTGAAAGTACTAAAATCCAATTCCTTGATTTCTGCACCCTCTTCTCTTAGTTTCGCTTTGATCTCCTCATATTTTTTTAGAACTGAAGGATCTAAATTTAGATCCTTCGATTTCATAAAGCCAACTTTTACGCCTTTCCAAGTGCGTGCCTCTACTTTGTTAGAGAAAAACGATTTATCTTTGGCAGTGGTTTGGTCATGCGGATCGGCACCTTGGAGTATTTCAAATAGATCCACGATCGCATCCAGATCATTTCCAAAAGGGCCAATTTGGTCTAAACTTGATGCATAGGCTACAAGTCCATACCTAGATATACGTCCATATGTGGGCTTTAAGCCCCAGATCCCGCAAAGAGAGGCTGGTTGACGGATCGATCCTCCTGTATCGGAACCTAAGGAAACGGACACCATGCCCGCTGCCACCGCTGCTGCAGAACCTCCACTCGATCCACCGGGAATACGACTTGTATCAAATGGATTTCTTGTGACTTGAAAAGCAGAATTTTCTGTCGAGCTTCCCATCGCAAATTCATCCATATTGGCGCGAGGAAGAAATATAAAACCTTTATCTTTTAGCTTTTGGATGACCGTTGCATCATATGGGGAGCGGAAATTCTCTAAGATTTTGGAAGAACAAGAGGTAATTTCGCCATCGATACAAATGTTATCTTTGATCGCAATGGGTATACCATCCCAAATAGATTTTGCCTTACCAGACTTTCTCCGCTCGTCACTTTCTTTGGCTGCTGCGAGGATCTTATCCTCATTGATTGCCAAAAATGCCTTTATCTTCGGTTCTACTAATTTTATGCGTGTGAGATAGGATTGAACTAAATCGTTTGAAGTAAACGCATTGGAATTGAGTCCTGCTTTAATTTCTGCAAAAGTGAGTTTGTACAATTCGCTCATGTTTCAATAACCCTTGGCACTACCACATAACCATTTTCATAGGATGGTGCTATTTTTGCTAATTTCTCTCGTTCCAAATCATTTTCTTTGACATCTGGGCGTAACTGATTCATCGTTAGTTGGTAAATCTCATCGTCAGAAATCGAAGAGGTGTCCAAACTCTTAATCTCGTCCACATAGCTTACGATTCTTGAAAAGTCATTTAACATCCCACTAATTTCATCATCATGAATTGCGATTTTTGCTAAACTCGCGATATTTCTTAATTCTTTTTCGTCCATTGACTTCCTCTTCTAATATGCATTACGGTCCAAAATTGCCTTAACAGGCGTTAGAAGTATAATTTTTATATCTAAAATCAAACTCCAATTCTCAATATAATATATATCTGCTTTGATTCTCTCTTCTATCGAAGTATCACCACGAAGACCTTGTATTTGCGCCCAGCCAGTAATACCGGCTTTGGCCGCATGTCTTCGCATGTATTGATGGTGTTCATTTTGAAACTTCTCAACGTAATATGGTCTTTCTGGCCTAGGACCCACAACTGACATATCTCCCATCAACACATTGAAAAATTGTGGAATTTCGTCTAAGGACATTTTCCTGAGAAAGGCTCCAATTTTTGTAACTCTTGGATCGTTTTTAGTTGTCCAGAGAGTATCGGAATCCTTTTTTTCTTGTACGACCATCGATCTAAACTTTAACATTTGGAATTTTTTATGGTCTAAACCTACACGTTCTTGTTTATAAAAAACGGGTCCTTTGCTTGTACATTTAATCAAAAAGGCAATCAAAAGAAACAATGGACTAAATACGAGAATGAATCCTGTAGCAAAAAATATATCAAAGGTCCTTTTGACAACACGATTGTAGCCTAGACGAAGAGGGATGTTTCGAATAGAAATGATGGGAATCCCATCCATCACTTCAACGCGTCCCTTAGCTGTAATGATCTCTTCGTAACTGGGTACAATTCTTAAATCCAATCCCAAATAATCTGCGATATCGATCACTTCTTTGAGGTAGTTGCCTTCTTCATGAGAAAATGCATAAACAATAAGATCAATATCAGCTTCCTTTAGATAGCTCTCAAGATTGTTTGCGGCGGTGACAATGGGCAAACTTTGCTCTGCAAGAGATTCTTTACCAGAGACAAATCCTTTGACCTGGTAGCCATAAATAGTATGTTTGTTCAAACTATTTGCAAAATTAACAGCTTGTTTACTTGTTCCTAAAATTAATACAGATCGTAAATTGTAACCTTTCTTTCGGAGAAATTGAAGTACCTTTCTTAAAATAAAATGTCCGATTGCCGTTGACATCACTGTAGTCAAAGCAAAGTAAAGAATCACAAGTCGCGAAAAGCTTTCTCCTCTGAAGAAAAATAAAATCGCGAGTATAAGGACTAAATTGATCAGAACACCAAATGTAATCGCAAAGAATTCATCAGTAAAGGAAAGTCCTCTTCTGGGATGATATAGATCAATCGATAAAAAAGATATGACTTGGCTGATACCCAACACTGATCCAAGTATCAAATAACTTTTGAAATCGATAACGGTTCTTTGAAAGTCAGAATCATCTAAAAGATAATATCTTACACAAAAGGCTATTCCAAAACTTAGAAAAGTGATGAGTAAATCTGTAACTAAAAATAATAGTTTGAAAGATTGACTTCTTTCTTTTAGCATAACCTATTGAGCTCCTGCTGTAACGGTTTCCGTTGTTCCATCTAACGGACGTTTTCTAAATCTATACAATCGAACTCTAGCTGCTTGTGCACTTGATGAATCTCCAAAGTTGAAGTTCATTACATTCACAGAAAAATAAACACTTTGGTCATAAAAAGTCAATTGGTTGTTTCCTGTCAAACCACCAGGGAAAGCTCTTAAATTCATACTATATCCCAATCTAAATTCCCAGTTGTGCAGGTCCAATTTTAGCGTTGTCATAAAGCGATTGATATTAAAAACAGTTTTTTGCCTTCTTTCTTCTCCATTGGCACCAGTCCCTGACACTGCATCTTCCCAAATTGTAGTTTGGTCATAATTTGTTCCTGACTGTATTGTGTACAACTCAGGTGTTAATGAATAGGCATAGAACTGTCCTTGGGCAAGAGCTGTTAAACGCCATGGTTCTGTCACTCTTGAATCAAGTTCTAATTCGATGCCCGAATAACGTGTGATTTTTGTGTCAGTCTTAAAAAAGAATCGGTAGCTATCCAAAAAATTATCCTTATAAACGTGGTACCAAGTACCTCCGATTTCAAGACTCCGAAAGGCTCTAATGATAGGCCATGAGAAGCCACCCATTTTATAAGAGATTGTTAAGTTATTGGATAGAGATCGATTTTGCGGCGTATGGTGAATGTAATCGTTGTTGATGTAGATTCCGGAATAAAAATTGCGTTTTCTTTCTAGAACACTCGGCCTTCTTGTCTGAAAGCCATCAATAAAATCAATAAACCCGCCTACTCGCAAGATGGTAAAATACCATCTTTGCATGTTTGTAATCCCTGGGTTATAGTCTGGAGATAGAGTTCTTAAGTCCCTGATTGTGCGAACCGAGATGTCCCAATCATTTAAGGCGTAACTTTCCAAAGCAAGCTCTGCTTCATGTTGCCTCTGGTTTCCTAATACAGGATCTTTCACTTCCGCTTTTTGTGCATCAATCCTTCGATAGGTGGTAGACAAGAATAGTTCTGGTACACCAAATCTAGCGGTATGTGATTGTCTGAGATATTGGTAAGATTGTTGTCTTAAAAAAGTAACATATGCTTTATTGGAATCTAAGTCGGGGCTGTTGGCTGCTGTACCTGCACCCGGGAATTCCGCAGTCTGTTTTGTCGCTCCAACATAAAATGAGGGAGTAAACGATGCATAAGTACCGAGGGAAATAGGGGAACGCAATCCAGACTCTCCCATAATGGATGTTTGTGTACGGAGTACAAAATCTTTGTACTTTCCTGTCGGATCCACGATTGACGTTCCCGGGTAATTAGATTGAACTGGAGCTCCGTATAATTTCTGTATGTTGGATAAAAAAGTAAAGTCCCAGTAGACTGGACTATTAAAATACGGGACAGTTCCGACGACCGATGAATTTTTAATCGTGACCACAGGCAGTGTATCCTGCGCTGAAAAATAACGATCTGCTTGGATTTGATATACTAAAGTACGGTTCATCCCTAGACTGACACTCAAATCACCACGGTTTTCAGTATAATTGAAACTCCAATTCAGTAAGTTCTTAATTAATCCAAATCTTACATCTCGAAAGGAATAGAGGGATTGCAATGAGTTGGAAGGTTGGTAACGATTTCCAAATTCGTAATCAAATTGTCTGTTGCTATAATTCTCATAAGCAAGTTGCATGTTACGAGTAACGTCTTTTGTGAAATCATTGGATTTGATATTTAACCTTAAATCGGCCTTCCACCATGGATCATAATCTATCCCAGTATTCCGAAATGGCAAAGAGGTGTTTGGAACGAGAGGGCCTCTGTCAACGGTATTTGTAACAGCAACATTTCCAACACCAAAATTGCTAAAACGATCTTCATATGCAGGAGTAATTTGGTTGTTTTTATAGTTTGCATAGCCTAGATTGATATTGTAATTCACATTAGGTGATAGTTTCCACATCTCTAACTGAGCTGCTTGACCCGTTTTTTCATACACATCAAATCTAGCTTTATATCCTGTAGCAAGAAACAATGAGTTTGGATAAGGATCTGACCATTGGTAACTATTTTGCCAGAACCATCCTTGCGTATTGTTTTTTCCAAGTTGAGTTGTTAAACCATTTCCTGTGTCTGAGTTATAAAGAGCGGGAAGCCAAAATACTGGCGTGCCACCTACTTTAAAAGTGATTTGGTAAGCTACAACAGATCGATCATCATATATTAAGATTTTCTTTGCCATAAAGGTATCATGAGGGAGTTCCGCATTGCAGGCAGTAAAGTATCCCATTTCTAAAAGGTAGCGTTTTTCATCTAAACGTTTTAGTTTTTGGCCTATGAAAAAACTTGGGTATACACTTAGTTTAGAATTATAAACAACTCCTTGGTTTAATTTGATATCGTATAAAAATCTCTCACCAGTGACCTTAGACTGGCCATCTTTGTAGATGACCCCACCTTCTGCATACACTTCCTGTCTTTGGGCATCAATGGAAACGGAATCTGCAGTTAACTCACCACCTTTGATCTTTAATTTTACCTTTCCTCGGAGGATCAACACTCCTCCCTGTGTCTTATCAATATTGAGCAATTGTCCTTCTGCCGCATTTTGGATTTGGATAGGTGGCTCTTTTTTCTTTTGGTTTTGTTGGTTTAAGAGCTCTTGCATGGGATCAATGAGTGGCTCGGGGACAATCGCTTCTCGTAATCTTTCTCGTTTCACATAGATAGTACCTTGCGTACTCAAACCTAGGTTGCGCAGGTTCTCGTCTACTTCTCGGTCTGTCATTTTATCAACGGACTTTTGGATTAAATTTCTTTGGATGGAATTGGCGGTTGATTTTCTTTCTTCATCACCCGTTGGTCTGGATTGGTTAGTTGAGTCCGGAAAAATTTGCCTAAGCGAGTCCATATCCTGACCTAGCAGCCCAAAAGAAACGAATAGAAATAGGTAGTAGAAAAGAATGAGATAAATCGTTTGCACGGGCAAAATCGTAAGGATTGGCTATAACGAGAATCTCAATGAGTGCCAAAAAAGCAATGGGAAAAGCAATTTCATTCATGGAGCGAACGCGAAAAGCTGCGTACTTTTATAGCATTTTTTCCTTTTTTGTTAGAGAAAAAGACTTGCTGATTCTTAGATTCAGACATAATTACCTGGGACTTCTTCGGAGAGGAGCAAATCACATGCCCAATACCTACCATGGGGAGCGGATACCTGGAACGATCCACTACCGGATCCAAGTAGCAGAAGGGACAAAGTTACGGAGTCTCGTTCTCTCACCATCTTTACAACCTCCGGAATCTATCACAGGCACTTCCTTTCTGATTCGAGATAGATTGCTATACACAATGAGCCATGCTGTTCTAACTGATTATTTAGACAAACAAACGATAGACGAAAGAACTTGGATTGGTTTCACGCGGCAAGTTGAATCACTTTTTTCAGAGGATTTCTGGATCTTACATTCGGATCGTATAGCAAGTATTTTGCAGTCACTTGTTGAAGAGAGCGGGAGTGTATCTAATTTTTGAGTCTAGGTTCTCTTAATTCTGCCTGGTCTCAACGGTGATAGAATTCTTCTGGGAACGCGAAGGTAGAACTAGATCCCAATAACCACCGGAACCCTCCTCTATTCTATTGATCTTTCCACCCAATTCTTCTACCATGATTTTGGTGACCTGTATGGATTCCTTGTGGTCAAATTCGAGATTGGGATTGGTTTTTCCATTGTCTTTCAATCGGAGATGAATCTCTTTATCGTTTGCCTGCACCAACTCTAGTTTGATTTGGCTTTCTGAACTTGGTTTTGCATTTAGCACCCTTGCCCTTGCATCCAATAGAAGATTCAAAAAGATTTGTTTTATTTTTTGAGCCTGTCCCACTAAAAAAATCTCGGTTTCAGAAAACACTTCGCACTGTATGTTTTCTTTTAAAAAATATTGGTGTAAAAAACTACAGGTATCATGGAATACTTCTAGTACATTGATCTCACTATTTTGCTCACTTGTAGCCTGCGAATATTGCACTAAATTTTTAATAATTTTTGCAATCCGTTCAGACTCATTTGCAATTTTTTGTGCATAAGACAAAAGCGATGCATTGTTTTCTGCTGCTGTCTCTTTAACAATCAAATCTGAATAATTCAATATTGATGTTAGGGGATTGTTTATCTCATGAGAGATACCTGCCGCTACCAAGCCTATCGTTTCCCATTTTTGAGCTTCCGCTAATTTTTGTTGTATTTCTCTCAATTGGCGCTGGATTTGTGATTTGTAAATTGCCATTTCGGCAGTAACATACAAATCACGGCTGTTAAATGGTTTTATCAGATAACCGAATGGTTCTGTTTTTTTTGCCCGGTCTAGGGTTGCCTCATCAGAATATGCAGTTAAATATACAACGGGGATTTCTTGCTTTTTCTTTACAATCTTTGCGACTTCTATCCCATCGATACCGCCACCTAGCATGATATCCATGAGGACTAAATCAAATGTGTCGCTATCAACCTTTTGGATTGCTGATTCGCCGTCTGAGACATATTCTGTCTGGTATCCGAATTGTTTGAGAGTAGAGCAAATATTGATTGCAATGATTCGCTCATCTTCAACAACTAATACCTTCTTTGGTTCAGAACTATCTGAGGAGAAAACCATATTTTTTACAAAGCTTCATTTCAAGGAAGATTTCTGATTTGTCAATGAATTGAAGGAGAAAAAACTGTAAGATGTGAAAAAAGAAGATTTGTTGAACGAGGCTCAGAAACTAGCAGCTGAATACCCAGCTGGGCCTTTACTCATCATTGCAGGTGCAGGCACCGGCAAAACCAAAACACTTGTTCATCGAATCATTGGACTCGTATCCCAAGGATTTTCGCCAGAGTCAATTTTGCTCTTAACCTTTACCAAACGTGCCGCCTCTGAAATGCTCTATCGAGCAAAAGCGAAACTCGATATTAATGTCGGAAGGGTTTTCGGAGGAACCTTCCATTCATTCTGCAATTACTTACTCCGCAAGTATGGCTCTGCCATTGGCATTCCTCCTCAATTTACCATTTTGGATATTGAAGATGCGACAAGTCTCATTGGAATTGCAAGAGAGGATATCTTGTCCGATGCGCAAAGAAAAAGATTTCCAAAGAAGGAAAGTCTACAAGATTTATTTTCCAGTGCCTTCAATTCTAATCTTTCTCTTAGCCAAGCGCTCGCCAAACATTACCCACAATTTGCAAAGGATAGTAAAGAAATTCAAAAAGTGAAGGAAAGGTATGAAAGCCTTAAAAAAGAATCAGTCTCTTTAGACTTTGATGATTTGTTGCTATTTGCACGGCAAGTCCTTATGGAACACCAGTCGATTCGAGAAAGGGTTGCCGATGATTTCAAAGCGATCCTTGTGGATGAATACCAAGATACAAATCGTATCCAAGCTCATATTGCCTGCTTGCTTGCCGCAGAACACAAAAATATAACAGTCGTTGGCGATGAAGCACAAAGTATCTATGGCTTTCGTGGTGCGGAAGTAAAAAACATATTAGATTTTCCAAAGATTTTTCCTCATACAAAGGTCTTGACCTTAGAGGAAAACTTTAGAAGTAATCAAGGTATTTTGGATTTGGCGAATGAAACTCTTAAGAAGTTTAAAGAAACCTATGAGAAACGATTGTATTCCAAGAGAGAAAGTCATGCGAAACCTCAATTGATATCGTTTTCTTCTGAGAAATCAGAGGCCGACTGGATTGCAGAAAAAATCCTTCATTTAAACGAAAACGGTCAAAAATTTAAAGACATTGCCGTTTTGTTTCGTTCTGGTTGGCACAGCAATCTTTTAGAGATAGCTCTGACAGAAAAAGGGATCCCCTATCGCAAATTTGGTGGGAAAAAATTCCTAGAAAATGCACACATCAAAGATGTACTTGCCTATTTAAGATTAATCGAAAATCCTTTTGATCAAATCTCATTTCATAGAGTTTTGCAACTTGAAGAGGGCATTGGACCAAAAGTATCTGCTCTAGTTTACAAACATTATCTTCAAAATCATTCTAATATCGGTGAGCTATCTTGGGAATCATTGACTCCTCTTATTTCAGAGCTTCCGAAGCAAGCAAAGGATAGTTGCCAATCATTCTTCCAGACATTGCTTAAGGCTCGGTCTCTCTCCGAAGCAAAGCCGATACATTTTTATGAATTTTATTTGGCATACTACAAAGATAAATTCGAGAAGCGATATGATGATTTTGAGAAGAGATCTAAGGATTTTGAAAGTTTAGAGTTAATAGTAAAGAACCAAACCAGTTTGCGCCAATTCTTGACAGATATGAGCCTCGAAGGAACAGAGTCAAGTATCCTAAATACAGAGAGAAATGACCAGGAAACGGAAGGATTTGTTACTCTGAGTACGATCCATTCGGCTAAGGGGCTAGAATGGAATTCTGTTTTTGTTATCCATCTCATTGAAGGTGAATTTCCAACTAACAAAATGAGAACGATTGAAGACCTGGAAGAGGAAAGAAGGTTATTTTATGTTGCTGTCACAAGGGCCAAGGACCAACTATTTCTCAGTGCCTCGCTTGTAGATGAGAAGATCGGAAATACGTTAAAAGGGATCAGCCGATTTGTTTCTGAATTGCCAAAAGAAACATATGACCAAATTGAGAGTCCAGCTTCTACATCACAAATAGTATCTAATTCTAGCCCTTCTACCCAATCTGAGAAAACATCTCATTTTGACGCCATCCAAAACTACTTTTTGAATTGATTTTATTTTTTCTTAGCCTACAGTTTTACCTGGTTCGGAGGTTTCCATGTCAATTCTCGTAAGACGCGAGCTGCTTTTCATTTCAATCCTTGCTTTTGTTCTATCATTCAACAATTGTTCTTCCAGTGAAGAAAAAACAAATTCAAATGAGCCATCCCAAGATACAAAAACAGAATCTGCAAAAGAAAGAAAGGTAGAGATCGTCGAGGGTGCTGACCCATCCAAAACCAACGCAAAAAAAGGCTGTGTGGAAGGTGACTGCGTAAACGGTTTAGGCAAGTATATCTATGATAATGGAGATATTTACACTGGAAGTTTCAAGAATGACCTAAGGGAAGGAAAAGGACAGTTCGAATACGTGGATGGTGAGAAGTTTGTTGGCAATTACTTGGCTGACCAGAAGGACGGGGCTGGAGAGTACTTTTTCAAGAATGGAGACAAATACGTCGGAGAATTTAAATCAGGGCAAATCAATGGAAAGGGCATTTATACCTTCCAAGATGGTAAGTCCTTGAATGGTGAATTTAAAAATGATGGTATGGAAGGAAAAGGAACTTTAATTGAGTCAGGCTCACCAAAAGAGTGTCAGGTGAGCCAAAGGAAGCTACTTTGCGATTGATCCAATCGCAAGCAAAACCGATTACAATTTACAATTTGGAACGATGCCTCGGAGCTCTGCCTCCCTCTTCAACTGGAGGGCATCTTGCATATTGTCATTTAGATTTTTCATCCTAGTTGCATCCGATGGATGGGTTGACATTAGCTCGTTAGGTTTATTCCCCCCCAAAGCACTCATATTCTCCCAAAGTTTGACACTTTCCGTAGGATCGAAGCCAGCCTTAGCCATAATTTTGAGCCCGATTAGATCAGCCTCTGATTCGTGCGCTCTCGAAAAGGGAAGGAGAACTCCATACTTCGCTCCTCCACCGAGTATACCCGCCATTTCTTTTTTTCCAATCTTTCCGAGCGCCTCCATGCCCCCCTGTGTGACCTGGTTTTGGGAAACACGTTCATTTCCATGCCGAGCAATTACATGACCAATCTCATGGCCAAGAACGGCTGCCAATTGTCCGGGTGTTTTTGCGATCGGTAAAATGCCAGTGTGCACTCCAATCTTTCCTCCAGGAAGGGCGAATGCATTCGGACTTGAGTCTCGAAACACAACTACCTCCCAAGAAGATACTCCAGTATCATCGTCCGTAAAAGCAAGTTCTGCAAGGACAATGCACTTCACATATCGATTGATGGAGTCTGATGTTTCGATGGGAACTTTTGACTTCAAGTCTTGGAAGGCTTCTTCTCCCAATTGGTTCATCTCCGCATCTTTGAGGAGAATCAATTGTTTTCTGCCTGTGGGTGAAGTTTTACAAGCTGCAATCAATAGGAATAGAAGTAAAAATATAGATGTACGTTTCATAGGCAAATTTACCAATGAAAAGAGATTTGGAAAATCTAATCTATTTGTCCAGTAAACTTTTGTAAAAAATCTAGAGCGCTTTGGCTAGGCAAGGGTTTTGAGATTAGATAACCCTGTATCATGTCACAATTGAATTCCCTCAAAAGTTCAAACTGATCTTTCTCTTCTACACCTTCCGCAACTACCTTATATCCAAGATCGTGTGCCATATGGATGATAGATACGAGCAAGCGTGCCTGTGTAGATCCTTTTTTCACGTCATTCAAAAAAGACTTATCAATCTTAACCGTGTTAAGTGGTAATTTTTCCAGATAAGATAATGAGGAATAGCCCGTACCAAAATCATCCAAAGAAATCTTTACACCCAGATCCTGCAGATTGGCTAAAATTGGGGTAGTCTCTGCCATATTCTTCATAGCCAAACTTTCTGTTATTTCCATTTGAATCGATTGGAAAGGGATATCCTTACTTTCTTTTAGTTCTACAACCCAATTGAATATATTCTGATGTACGAATACTTGAGGTGAAAGATTGATTGCAACACCAATTCTCTTAAAAGAAAGTAACTCCATTGCTTTGATGAAATCCCCAGATTCTTCTAAGACAAATTTTGTTAATGGTAAAATAAAACCAGAGTTTTCAGCCATCGGTATAAAGTCAGCAGGAGAGACCATCCCCTTTTTCGGATGTTTCCAACGCACCAGTGCTTCCCAGTGTACGATTTGTTTGGTTGCTATATCATAGATAGGTTGGTAAAAAACTAAAAACTCCCTTCTCTCCAGTCCTTTAGCCAAATCATTTTGGATTTCTAATTGGTTTTGGATTTTTTCCTTCATAGAATGGTTGAAGCTGGATGTGCTACCTACACCTAACTCTTTTGAATGGAACATAGCAATCTCCGCATTTCGGAGAAGCTCCTCAGCTTCTCTTCCTGCGAGACCGAATCCTGCTAGTCCAAATGATGAGGTCAAAAAAATCTCATAGCCATTGTATTCGATCAGTTCTTTTAGGTGTTCTTTGAGTTTGCCAATGAAGAGTCCCGCATCCTCTACGCTTAGAAAGTCTATTGCCAATATAGCAAATGTATCTGCACCCAATCGAGAAATCGTAGCATTTAAACCACAAAACTTTGAAATTCGATCCGCAAATGCCTTCAGCACAAAATCTCCAGCCTCTGTACCCAAAGAATGATTGATCCTTTTGAAATTATCTATGTTCAATGAGATCAAAATCGGATAACCTATAGATTTGGTATTGAACTCAAAAATCCTCTGCTCAACTCTTGCTAAGAACAATGCTCTATTTGGTAAATCTGTTAAGACATCATAAAATGCATCATACAATAATTGGTCTTCTGCTAATTTACGATCGGTGATGTCTTTTGAAATCGCTATGTATTGGAAGATACTTCCGTCCTCTCCTCGGAATGGAACGATTGTAGTTTCTATAAAATAGAATGAACCATCTTTTTTCGTATTTTTAATTTCACCAACCCAAGTCATTCCTTGGCTGATGGTATCCCACATCATTCTCCACTCTTCTTTGGTTTTATCCTGTGATTTGAGAATGCGATGGGAATTGCCGATCAATTCCTCTTTACTAAAACCTGAAATTTTTACTAGCTTTTCGTTTACATACGTAATGATGCCATTCGCGTCCGTAATGGAAACTATGTTTGCTTGGTCGAGTGCATATTTCTGAAATTGGAGTTCATTGAGAGAGCCCTCTAAATAATTTTGAGTAATCTCCTTTTCTCTGCGGAAGACCAGCTCTCTTCTTTCCCTTTCTAGAACCTGTGTTAATCGAAATAAGGTTTTTGAATCGATGATATCGGAAGCTCCAGCCTGCATCAATTGTAAAGCTATGGGAAAATCCTCCTCGGATGCTAAAATGATGAAAGGTATATCCAAACCATGGAAATGAAGGTCATCTAACAAGGACATAGGAGTCACTTCGCTATTCCATCTGTATGATACTAGAATGGCATCCCAATCTTCTTCATGGATACGGCTGTCCCAGTCCGATTTTTTTGAAATGATTTGGTAGAGCGGAGAGAAGCCCTGTGCTTTAACTTCCCTCACCACATGAAAGGCTTCTTCTTGGTCACTGGAAACGATAATGATGCTAAGCGGTTTGCCCATAGGAAAAGACTAGGAGCAATATTATGGGAAATCCATTTCGTACCAAACCAAAAAGAAAAAGACTTTGATTTTTCTTTCAGATAATTGAAATAGGAGTGTGCATCCTAAAATCTTTGAAACCACTTATATACGTAAAGACTACTTGGAAAATGAGCTAAGGAAGATGTTAGTGGAAATGAGCGGTTTGGAATACAAAAACCTAGCGGATTACGACAAGGGAGGTTTTGATGGCTACAACCAAGCAGTCACCGAAATTTTGAGAAAAATCTCTCATACTTGAAGCCTGTCCCAGGGCTTTGTCTCTAAAAAGTCTTTACAAAATTCCTCGAAATCGAGAGAATATCAAGCTAGTAGGAAGTTGAATGAATTTCACAACGAAACAGGTCAAAAATCACATTGTAGTTACTTTAGAGGGTTCTTTGGATATCTATTCTGCACCAGCCCTCAAAAAGGAATTGCATAAGATCATCGATGATGGCGCTGAATCGGTCGCAATCGACATGGTGAACATCAAACTTCTAGATAGTTCTGGCATCGCCCTTTTGGCAAACCTTCAGAAAAAGCTAAAATCAGAAGAAGGTACCTTCTTCCTTCTGAATGTAAGCCAAGATGTGATGGTAATCCTCAAACTCTCGAGTTTGGATAAGTTTTTCACCATTTTAGGCGGCGAGAACGAACTCCCTTAACGTAAACGGATTTCTCTGATTTCCTCATCTTGCCACCTTTGGTCGGAGTTTTCTTTCGACATCCAGACCCCTTCTTGGTTCCGCCTCCATTCGTTGCCGACACTCGGAACTTTACCTGCCCCGGAAATTGTGACTGTTTTCCCATCCGTGCCCTCGTTGGTGTAGACCTTTGCCACCATCTCTAGTGGGACACTGAGCTTAAAACTTCCGAGATTTAGATGAGCTAGGGCACCGTCCGAGACAATCACCTCGCAGGTCACTTCCCTGCCATCTCGCATCCGAACATACATCTTTGTTTCAACTTTCTTTGGAGGTGGAATGTCCTTTTTTTCGATAACCTTTTCTTCTATGGCTATTTGTTTTTCTGCGGGGTTTAAATCCTCCGCAAGCACAGGAATTTTTTCTTCTTTAACGACTGTTAATAATTTTGTATTCTCTTCTTTAGACTCGATGAGCGATTCCTTCAAAGAATCCTTAATTTCTGCAAGCTCTTTTACGTCTTCTTTACTAGACGATTCTGTCTCTGCCTTCAGAATTTTTTCTACAATCATAGGTTTTAAGGCTAAAGTCTTTCCCTCTTCAATTTGCGTTGCCGCCTTCTCATCACCTAATTTCGTCGCTTCGTTTTTTGAAAACTCTACTAAGGATTTATTTTCCTGATAGAAATTGCCTATCAGTAAAAGTCGACGATTTGCTTTGATGGCTATTTCTTTGTTTTCTTTTTGTTTGACTAGTTGAATATATTCTTTTACGGCATTTGATGTAATGCCCAATTCTTCCATTGACCTAGCTTTAATGTAGGATTGATCATTTGTTAATTTTGGCAAAGATTCAAGTGCTTTGAGGGTACCTTCATAGTCTCCAGTTTGAAAGCTCAGTATCGCTCGGTCTTCAGGTCTTTTATTTAGTTTTTCAAGCTCTGATTTATTCTTTTCGCTATCTTGTAGAAAACTGATCAATAATTCTGCATTTTCCGCATAGTGTGTGCCTGGAAACAAATCGATAGCCTTCTGCAATTTAACAAACGCATGGTTTCTATCTCCCATCATTACCAGACAGTATCCATGGTGCAAAAGAGTAAACGCATGTTCATCCGATAAAGATCCATTCAAAGATTCTTCTAATTCTTCATATTTTTTAGCAGCAATTGCATACTTTCTTGTTCTCTCCATGTAGAAAGCAAATTGAAGGCGAAGGATTGTTTTTTGCTGTTCCTCTAGTTCAAGAAAAGGTTTAAAATTTAAGGCCCGCACAAAATTGATTACGATAAGTCCGAATCGGTCCTTGATCCCCATTTCTAAATCCAGACCTTTTGTTTCAGAATTCATGATTCCAGATTCAAGAATATTCACTTTTACCTCAGTGATATAATCATCTTTGGAGAGAAACATTTGTTTCAGTCTTTCTCTTAACGTTTGTGAAGAAAGCTCATAGTTCATGAGCTGGTCACGTAGAATACCGAACCTTAGTTCTTGTAGTTTAACACTGACTATAGCCTGGGATGCTAGGGCAAAAAAGGCAAAGAGTAGAAAAAACAAAGAAAAAAGAAACGCCTTTCTCATGCTGGAACTTCAATGATGATCATGGTGACATCATCTTTGTATTCTTCGTGAAGCCGATCCAAATCAGCCATTGCCAATTCAACGATTTCCTGGTTTGGTTTTTCTATATTTTCTAAAACTAAATTTGCAAATCGGTCCAAACCATAAAGATTTCCATCTTTCATGGGCGTTTCTACCACGCCATCTGTATACAGTACGATCTTGTCGCCCGCAGACACGGGAAAGGTGTCCAAAGAATATTGAATGTCATCGCCCATCCCTAGAGGAGGACCTGAACTATCAATGTAAATCAATTCTTTTGTATTTGGTCGAATGATAAAGGGGGCATTGTGGCCTGCATTCACAAATTTGACTTTTCCCGGCTCATCAAAAGTGACAAAAACACCTGTTGCAAAGAAGCTAGCTTGTAAGCGATTTGCAATTGTGCCACCTAATAGGTTTATTGCGGAAATGGGGTCATGGTTTTCCTTCATAATCCCCTGCAAAGACATTGCCATAACGACTGTTACTAAGGCTGCTGAAACACCATGACCAGATGCATCGGCAAGGAAAAATCCGTAGAATTCTTGTCCGTTCTCCTCTGGGAAGTAAAAGTATTGGTAGATGTCACCTGATACTTCCCGCATTGGACGGTAGATTTTACCAATATTAAATTTTTTGTATCGTTTGTTTGGAGGCAAAAATAATTCCTGAACCTCTTTTCCAATTTGCAATTCTTGGTTGATCTCATGGTTCAATCGTGTGATTGTATTTACCTTTGTCTCGATCTCCTCAGCCATACTATTAAAGGATCTTCCTAGGCTATCGAGTTCATCTTCACTTTTAAATCCCCAGTCTACCCTTGTTTTCAAATTGCCTTCGGCCATATCTTTGGAAGCAGTTTCAAGTATACCAACCCTACGAAAGATGGCTCGATAGACCAAAATGGCAAAAATCAAATGGAACACTATGCCCCATGCGACCGCATAGGCTACTTGGATGTAGAGTTGTTTCAAACGTTCTTGGATGGAAGAAATATTGAAATGAGTGAAGAGAAAGATTTCCTCGCCAGTTGCTGATTGGATCGGCAAAAGAAAATCAACTGTAAAGTCGGCTTCATTCAGGTCTAGGTTGTATCTTGCTTTGAATAGATTTCCTTCTTTGTCTGAGGATACATCTTTGGTCTTTTTTAATACGGATTCTGGTATGGACATCTCAATACTTGTGCTAGGTTCTCTTAGCCAAACCTTACCTTCTCGATCGAATACATAAAAAGACTCGATCTCATACAATTTTAAAGTTTTTCGGAAGACCTCAAATGCTTGGTCCCTTTCCTTTGTTAAACCAATGTTTTGCAAATCCGCAAGGATTGTGTTCGCTAGATTCTCTGATTGGAATTGAAAATTTTTCAGAAGTAAATCCGATTGATTTTCAAAAATCATTACGGTGAAAAAGATAATATTCAAAAGTGCAAGTAGGGAGTAAAAAAGCCCTATTTTGAATCGCAGTGAATTTGTCGTTTTGAGTTTACTTTTAGTCACGGTTGCTTTTGATATTGTCGATAGATAACAAAGAGAAATCTATCATAAAAAATAGGTTTTCGAACGAGCAGAAGCGCGAGATGGGCAAATTTTTTAAATTCCATTTAATCAGGTATTTTCCCCTGATTCTCTATTTTGCTCTACCTTGGGCAATCAATGCAGACAAACTGAAATGGAAAAACGGAACAACCTCTCTAGGCAAGGCGATTAGTATCACTTCTACCTTTGTTTTATGGCAAGAGAAAGGCAAAACTGTTAAGATCCTATTGAGCGAATTGGAAGGTGTAGAAGTAGGATATGAGGGAATTCCAGTTTGCGTACAATATGTTGACGAAAAGGATGAGAATTGTGAAAAACTTCTACATAAGATCAATGGCAAACAGATCTCCTTTGTAGACAAAGAAAACCCGCTTAAATTAGAAATCCTTCCGATTAAAAAATTCCAGCGTATCAAGGCAATATTTTCATCGGAGTATGATTATTCTTATCACTTTCAAAGAACCACCTTTGGTCTTTGGGAAACACAAAACTTTAAAGGGTTTGGAACTCTTATTTCGGTGAAAGATGATATTTGGGAAATCCAAACAGATGGCAAAACGCAAGCCAAACAGTCGTTTAAACAGACTGATTTGATCTCATTTGAATTTTTGAAAAAGCCAGAAATTACAGAAATTATAGTTAAGGAAACTCCGAAGGTTATCCCCGGATACCAACCGGTGATCGAAAAAAAATATGGCAAGGCTGTCGTGTTATTTGGCGGGACTGCAGTATCCGCCTTGGGAATGTTATATGAATACAATCAATCTGTTGATGCGATTAATAAAGACTTAGAAGTAATTCCTGGACCAAATGGACAACTTTTTTTAGTCAGTAATGTTCTTGGCAATGATAGATACGAATTTCACAACCAAAGATTTCGGATGTATAGTTTGGTATTTCTGGGATTTTTGTCTTATTCACTTTATGATTCATTTTACTTAGGACAAAATGTAAGCGAAAAGGGAAATTCAAATGCAGTATGGTTAAAGCCTTGGATACGCGATCAATCGATACCTAAAGAAAGACCGTGGGATAGTTCGCAAGCATTCAAAGTTATGCAATACGGATTCGAGTTTGAAACTAGATTTTAATAAAAACTCCTTCGGATAAATAAATTCTTTAGATTTTGTCGAAACCTCACAAGATTCCAGTGTAGAAGAAAGCGAATCGGGATTTGGTCTAGTTTACACATAGCTCCACAGTTCCCCTCTTCTGTTTCCTTAGACCAAAGAATTTTTCCTGTAATATGCGAGTACATTTTTACACCAACGTATAAATCAAATTCAGCTTTTGTGTTGGGCTCATATATCTTTGAAATGGGGATAAAGAATTTGTTCCAGTCTATATAGTATAGAGCTGTATTTTCCTCCGACTCACCCGTTCTAACATCAACGGAACCAAAAAGTGGAACGGCGAGCATCCTATCTCGGAAAAAATATGGATTGATCACACCTCCAAAAAAGACCATAAATCCAAGCAAAAATGGATAAATTATGAATAGGGCAAAGTAATCTTTTGGCTCCAACTCAGGAAAGATTCGATTGATCCAGTGAGGTTCTATGATCCAAACCGTAACAGAGATAATTGCGGGTAAAAAGAAAAAAATTGCCAAAAGCAAATGCCGA
This sequence comes from Leptospira ryugenii, assembly GCF_003114855.1. Lineage (NCBI taxonomy): Bacteria > Pseudomonadati > Spirochaetota > Leptospiria > Leptospirales > Leptospiraceae > Leptospira > Leptospira ryugenii. The sequence goes on from NZ_BFBB01000002.1 coordinate 529,921, forward strand.
GAGCCAGGAAATTGAAATAGATGGATCGTTTTGAGATTAATATTTTTTTGTACATTCTGTATCCAACCTTCATGTCTGTTGTGTCTACTTAAAATTTGATACTCTTCAACTGTCATTTCCATGAGTTTCAAAACATTTCCAGGCAAAATAACGCGGGACTTTGCGATTTTGAATTCAAGTATTAGGAACAATCCTAATAAACAAGTGGGTAGAGTGAACATTGGATAGATATCCAAAAAGAGGGCATAATTATAAAAGGTGTGAAAGCCAATACAAATCAAAAGGCCCAAACACAAACGTATCCAACGAACAAGTCCATTTCCTGAAAACAGAAATACCATCAGATAGCCGCCGATCAAACCTCCATTGATCATATGGATTGGTAAGGAGGTAATTGACCGAAGCACCTGTGACCAAAGACCTGAGTCTATAAAGTATAGTATGTTTTCAAATAGGCCAAAAACTCCTCCCAAAACCAATCCGTAAAAGATACCGTCAGTAACAGAGAAATCATCCTGATTCTTTCGAAAAAAGATTAAAATTCCCAGCAATTTAGCAATCTCTTCTACGCTGGCAGAGAGAATGAATGCTTTGAAAAAATGATTCGGATATGGATAGATAGATAAAATTGAAGCTTGCATGGCAAGTGCGATGCCTGCACTAAAAACGGAAAATGAAATGGCTATGGAATGAAGGACTGTTTCTGTATAATGATAGAAATGAAAGCGATAAAAGACATAATAAAAAAGTACAGTCGCTAAATTGATGCCAAAAATCAAAAAGCTAGAAAAGGATATAAATTCTCCCATATCGTATTTTAATTAACGACATCGGCGATAGCAGAAATGAAATTATTTTCCGAGCAAGGAACGAACGGCTTGTCGTATCCCTTCGACGCTCAAAGGAAACATTGGTACAACAGTGTGTATAGCATCAATGGTTGGTGCTGACCAGAAATGTTTTGGTTCTGGGTTTAACCAGACTGAATCTTGGAAAACATCAGTAAGTTCCTTGAGTGAATCAAGTCCACTTTTTCGCTTTTTCTTCCTTTCTTCCTCTGATTCTCGGTGATACGCATAAGGATTATATGGGGCACTGAAAAGTTCATATGGTGCCATATATGCATCGCCAACAAAAATTATCTTTGTGTTCTTTCTGAATTTTTCTTTAAAATGATCCAAAGTAATTCGATTTGAAAAATCATGGTCGGTATATAAATAATCATGAAAAATATTATGAAAGAAAAAGTTATGGACTTCCTTAAAATGATAGATCGACTTACTAGCGCTAAATAAAGTCGAAACCCGGTCGGAGTGTATTGTCATACTCCCTCCTATGTCCATTACCAAGACCAATCGAAGAGAGTTTTTTCTTTCACGTTCCTCTACAAATTCAATTTCTCCCGCATTTTCACAGGTTTTACGTATCGTTTTTTCTATATGAAGGTCCTTTTTCCCTTCTTTTTTTAGATTTCGCAGTTCCTTGAGTGCCATCTGAATGGACCTAGTATCCAAAATTTGGTCTTCACGGTAGGCTTTATAATTGCGTTCTGTCCATTCACTGATACCTGTACGATTCCCTGCTCCTTCTTCTCCCCCCATCCGAATGCCATTTGGATTATAACCAGAGTTCCCAAATGGAGAGGTCCCCCCCGTACCTATCCATTTTTTTCCTCCGTCATGTTTTTCAGTTTGTTCTTCTAACCTTTTTTTCAACTCTTCCCATAGCTCTTCCATAGAGTACTGAGGCGCTTTTTTCTTTTGCTCCTCAGAGAGCATTTGGTCAAAACGTTGGTTCAGCCATTCATACAGCTCATCACGCAATTGAATTTTGGTCTCTTGGAAATGAGCAAAGGTCTTGGTAAAACCAAGGTCATATCCATCAAAATACTTTAAATCCTTTGCAAAGTTCATTCGACCAACTCTGTACAAAGTGTTCAGTGAAATATATCCTTTGGGATCAGTTAATGATCGGATTGAATGCAAAAATGCAATTAGCTCACCAGTCGAACAAGGAACCGACTCACTCCTGAGATTATAGAAAAGGTTTAGAAACATTTAATTTAGATGTACCCTGTAATCCTCTTCTGATTTGAACAGCGTACCTGCGAAAGGAATTTTACTTGAGTCAAGAGTTTCCCCAGTATGTAGTAAAATCTGGATCCAATCCAGAAGTTCGCTCGTTGAAGGTTTTTTTCTAAGTGAATCTATTTTTCGAATTGTGTAAAACATAGCCAAAGCTTTTTCCATGAGTTCGGTTTGGATTCTTGGAAAATGAGCCAAAACAATCTCACGCATTGTTTCTTTTCGGGGGAATTCAATGTAATGAAAAATACAACGGCGTAAAAAAGCGTCCGGTAATTCTTTCTCATTGTTGGAAGTGATGATAATCATGGGTCTCACCTTCGCAGAGACCAATTCCTTGGTCTCTGAAATGAAAAACTCCATTTTATCTAATTCTAATAAAAGATCATTCGGAAATTCGATATCTGCCTTGTCGATCTCATCAATTAATACAACAGACTTATTTGGGAGAGAATACGCTTCTCCCAAGGCACCCAATTGGATGTAGTTTTTTACATTTCGTACTCTTTCCATCGAAGCTTGGTCAGGAAAACGGGAGTCATTCAGGCGAGAGACAGCGTCATAAAAGTAGAGACCTTCTTTTGCAAGACTTGTGGATTTGACATGCCATCGAAAGAAAGGAAGATTTTTGGATTCTGCAACATGGCTTGCTAGAAGAGTTTTCCCAGTTCCAGGCTCACCCTTTAATAAAAGGGGCCTCATTGTAATTTCAGCCACTTGTACGGCTTCTTTTAACTCTTCTGAAAGGATATATTCTGGCATCGACAACCTCTACATTCAGACTCCTGAAAATCCCTAGAAAATGCACTAAAAATTGCTTTTTGATTCCCGTCTAGTTTGAACTCATAGTCTACAGATAGAGTATCTTATGCCTGAGTTTGATAGTACAAAAAGAGCCATAGGTGTTGGGAAATTGGACGATTCTGCTAGGAAGGAAATGTTCAATAAGTTCGTCAGCGCTGGTGGCGAAATTATCAAAGAAAAACCCGACCCTACCGAAGAAGCAAAACGCAACCGTCCGGAGGTAAAGACCAGACAAGGTACGGTTTCGCGTGGGGGCTCGCAGGACGATTCTCGCTCCCGTTCTCGTTCCAACTCTGGTCGAGGTGATGGAAAAAACCAAGGCTCAGGAGATTTTAAGGGAAGCTCTGATTCAAAGGCTGACTACGAGAAAGAAATATCAAGTTTTATGGCTCGGTTTTCTATTAAGTTGAAATGTTGGTTAGCTCGCGTTACCTCCTTTGGTTCTCCTGATTTGCTTCCTGGATTTATGCATGACCTGGCATCGAGAGCAAAGGAAGCACTCATCGAATGCAATTATGCAGCTAACGAAATCCTAGGCAATTCAACTCACTCACCTGCTGTCTCACAAGCCCTCGATAAAATCAATCCAATGTTAGTGGAATTGATTGCAATGGCTCAAAAATTATACAACGGGCCTGATCTTACAGATATTTCTGAACCAATCATGTCAGCACCGGAATCTCCAGTAAGCATCGAAAGGGTAAAATCACCAATATATACACTTTTCCGTAAGATGTACATATTGTATCCTTACCAAGAGACCTTAAAAAAATCCTTTCTCCAGGCGTATGATGAATTGCAAAAAGTTGAAGGGAAACCCTCTCTGATATATGCAAGCAAAAAGAAAAAAGTAACCTCGGAAATTGATGTCTTGTTCAATACATTTTTTGAAAAGTTATATTTGGTTGTTATAAGAGCAGAAAACAAAAACATTCCATTAATCTCTCGTTATATGGAAAATCTTCTCGACATCCAACCAGAAGATAAACCTGGCATGAGAAAAACTGGGGAGAATGTTCCAGGCGGCATCGACCCCAAACAAAAAGCGGAAGAAGAAAAAGAGAGAAAGAAGGAAGAACAGGCAGAAAAAGAGGCTGAAAAAGAAGAAGTGCCTCTCTCCAAAGAACAAGCCTACGGCCTTCGTTTGATGCAAATGTACTCTATTCCTAAACTTAGGAAGAAATTTGATCCGAAGAATGATCTACATTTTGTTCCCGATACAGATAAGGCAATGCTTGCTTATTTATATTTCCGCGAGTTTGATGAGGAGTATTCATTTGTCCTTACCACCAAAAAAATCGACATTAAACTCACGCATGTGAACGGTGTCAAAGTTGATTATCGGCAAAAGATGTTGGATTTATATGAATCAACTCGAAGTATCACTGACCAATTTAAGATTTATTTAGATGTTATGCGGGAGTTAGAAAAACACAAGGCAAATCCTGGCGCAAACTACATTGAGGCTTCTAAAAAGCTATCCGGGATTGAACAAAAACGCACTGGGCAATCAAGGACAGTGCGAATGATTACAAAAGATTTTACCCAAAAAGCAAGGGATATCCTCTTAGAATTTATAAAGGATATGAAAACCAAAAAAGAGATTATCGCAAATATGAATGATGTCATCACATTGGATGCGATGGAAGCAAAGAAACGTCTCAATAAAAAACAAATCAAACAATGTATCATGGAATCCTATTGTTATGCGATGGCATTAACGGACAGAATTGAGTCGGGGGATTTGTACGGAGGTCTTGTTGAGTTGACTCCAGAACAAATGAAGGAATCTTTCGGAGTTGATATTACAAATACTTCCGAAGAAGGTGCGACAACGGACGAAACGAATTCTGCTAGTACAGGATCACTAGATTCAGATCCTGGGTCTACGAACATGGATGATTTAGGCCAGGACTCTTCTACTGAGGAAAACCCAATCTAATGGCTGTTGTTAAGATTGCTCTTTACCAAAAGAACATCCATAAAAAATTAAGTGCACAGGAAATCCAAAAGATAGCAGATACTAAGGCTCATTTTTTTCTGCTCCCCAGTGGCTTTCCCTATTTCTTCCAAGCCACCGATGCGAAAGAATCAGCAGCGCATGCCAAAGAATACCAAGACCATGTAATCGAAATTTCTGAGTCCTATCCTGGGGTCATTTTGGGAGGCTCCCACATCCGTAAATCGGAAGATGGAAGTCTTTTGAATAGCTGTCCGATTATCCAATCGATGGTTCTCGTGGATTTTTATGACCAAAAATGGTTTTCCTCTCCTCGAGGTAAGGGTTTAACTAAAGGTGATTCAGAATCTATCTTCATTATGGGTGGATTACGATTTGGGATTCTCCTCGCAGAAGAAATCATGGAAGAAAGTCTTTGGGAAGAGTTTAAAAGAGAGGGATTGGAACTCATCTTTCACCTAGGGAATCAAGACTCAAATGTAAGTTATGAAGATGACTTAGCCTTTTATGCAGACCTTTCCCGAAAACATGGCTTGCAGATCATCCGAGTATGTGGAGTCTCCGATTCTTTGAAAGGACGGAGTTTGTATGCGACACCTTCGGGCATCAATTGGAAGGTAGGGAAAACGGAAGAGAGTTCGGATGTTTTAAAAACTCTCTCCGTAAACTTACGCTCTACTTTCTTTCTCTAAGTCTTTTGTTCTTCCGCCCAGTCCATCGTGAAGAGCAAAATTACAATGCCAATGGAAACACAAGAGTCAGCAACATTGAAAGCTGGCCAACGCTCAACTAGCAGGAAGTTTGGCCAATCAAAGTCAAAAAAATCTACAACCCCAATGTGCTCTCCCGTTGCCTTCACTCGGAAGCCGAAATGAAACCCAATCCCCGGGACTTTCACAAAGAATTTGTCTAAAAAATTCCCGAAGGCACCTGCCATGACGAGATTCCAACCCCAGGGGTTGCCCAGTTCAGAATTTTGCCAACGGTAGAAGGTCAAAAAGACAATGGCAAAACCAGTTGCAAATAAGGATGGTATGGAATTGCCTTGGAACAATCCAAAAACAAAGCCTGTGTTAAACGTAAGGGAAAGTCGAAAGAAGTCGCCAATCACAGGCACACTTTCTAAGGGATTCAAATTTTTAATCGCAAGCCACTTTGTCAGAAGATCTAAAAAACAACCAAACAAAACGAAGGCTAAGTATTGCGGTTTATATACTTTGAAAAAAGGTTGAGGAGGTAATTTCATTGGAATGGCACCATTTATTTTTTGCTTTGATACACCCAGGCTGCTTTGGCAAGAGACCAAAAAGAGACACCTGAAAAAAGGAAAAATAGCATACTAGGTTCTTTCCATCCTTTTTCAGAGTATAAAATTCCGAAATAGAAAAATAAGGCGGCTAAAACACCGAAGGTCATTTGTTCTCGGAGCAGAATTTGTTTTTTGAATTGTTGTTCATCCATCGAGGTTCTAAATACAACTTCGCCGCGATTGAACTTATAGAAAAAATCATACAATTCTTTGGGAAGTGAAAAGAGACTAGAAAAAGTCTCCTCTCCCTCTTCTTTCCATTTCCGTTTTAAATGGGAACCCTTCAATACGATTTGCGAGAATGGTTTTTCGGCATATTCGAAGATTGAGCGATGTGGATCCAGATAAGAGAAGTTTCCCAATAAAAGGGCTAGTACTCGGTGTAGACTTAAAAAATTGGGCGGAAGTTTTAAGCTTCGGAACAGGGACCGAAGGCTAAGTTGGATCTCCTGTAAAAACCTAAGGTCTTCCATGGGTTTGAGAGTCTCCCATCCCAGGTTACGATAGTTTTTCGTCGTTTGCATGATTTGCTGCAATTTATCTAAGGAATATTTGAGTATTTGTAGTAAATCTTCCTTAGCTAAGGAATCTTTCACAGCATCCATCTGATAGAGCGTATCAGCCATTAGATGGTAGTCTTTCTTAATTGCACTTATCAAAAATTTTTCTAAAAATCCGATATCATTTGCAGACAAAGTTTGGACTGCCCCAAAATCGATAAAACAAATCTCGCCTGTTTCTAAAAAAATTAAATTTCCAGGGTGTGGATCAGCATGGAAAAATCTATGTTCGAAGATCATCAAAAGATATGCTCTCATCAGCTTATCAAGATAAGAATTTTTTTTGTTTCCGTTTGATTCCGGAGGAAAATCATATATCTTTTTTCCTTCGATAAATTCTGTCACAAGTATAGATCGTTTACAAAGATCTAAAATAGGATCAGGAAAAACAAAATCCTTTTCGTTTTGGAAAAGCTCTTTTGTTCTAGTTAAGCATTGCAGTTCGTTTCTTAAATCGAGCTCTTGTTCTACTATATCCCTTAGCTGAGTTGATATTTCCGTAGCCGATATTGGCAATACCCAAAAATCAAACCAGCGTAAGATTGTATCTATGGTATCTAAATCATCCCGAGCTTCTTTTTCTATACCAGGATACAATACTTTAACGGCTACCTTTTTCCCTTGGTAATGTGCAATGTGCACCTGTGCCGTTGATGCACTCGCATATGATTCTTCAGTGAATGTATCAAAATAACTAGAAATCGGTTCTGGAAATTGTTCTAACCAACGTTTTTGTATTTCATCGAAGTCCTTGGGAGGAACCTTATCTTGCAAATCTTGCAATTCCCAAATGAACTCCTCCGGAAGAATATGGAAGAGATTGCTTAAAAATTGACCTATTTTAAGATAAATACCACCTAACCGAAAGAAGATAAATTTGGCCTCTTTTCCTTTTATCTGGAAAAAATTTGATTTCTTCTTCTTCCAATTAGATTCTGAGAGAAAGGGCTTTTGGAATTTTGTCTTTAAGTAATACTGAAACCAAGTCTTGAGTACAAAGAGATACACATACAAGGATCTACCTCGCCGAATCTTCGTTATACTTGGATTCATTTCTTTCGCCTAAATTGATACATGGATTCTATGCATTCGAGGATTTTTATATTTTCTTCTAGAGTGCCTTCCTGGAAATCTATTTTTCCAGAAATATTTTGAAAGATTTCTGAATAGATCCCTAAAAATGCATTGGAAGATTTTAATTTAGGTAGACCCTTCCAAGGAACTTCCTCCAAACTCCGAAATCCTTGGTACAATTTAGATTCTTTGGAGGCAAACAAGCGAAATCCATCATTGGAAAGGATGAGACGAGCTCGATCAGTAAAGATTTCAATTTCAAACTGAAAATAATCCCGTCCACCGGACACATCCAAAAAAATTGGGTATCCTTCCTGGTTCGTAAACCAAGCAGTTGCCCTGTCCTCAATCGATGTTTTACGGGGTCGTTTTACCTCTGCAAAATGGAGTCTAAGGGAACCAAAAAGCCAAAATAAAAGGTCAATGGCATGGGTTCCATCATGAAGGAGCGGACCGCCGCCATATTTTTGGAAGGCGATGCCTGGATTCTTTGCCGAAGTGAAGACATTTGCTTTTACAGACTTGACCTGACCAAAGGTTTTTTGCTTTAGAAGATCTCTTACCCTTTGGTAGCGCGGGTGGTAACGGCGCTCATGGTTGATCCAGATGCGACTTCTGGAACGTTTTGCTAAGGCGAATAGCTCCTTTGCCTCCAGACTTTTCAAACAAACTGGTTTTTCAATCAGGATGTTTGGGACTTTTTGACGTAAGAGAGCCTTTGCCAATGCAAAATGGCTATTGCTGCGAGTGGCAATGATGGCAAAGTCAATGGCCAGTCCCTCTCGTTGTATGTCTTCCCAGGCAGTGAATTCCTTCCAAGTTTTTCGTTCTTGTTTCCATTGGCTTGAAAATGCAGCGAGCGCAAGAGTTTCCGAATCACAGACTGCCTGTAAATCAAAACGCTTTTTGCCCCACTTTGAGAACAGCACTCCTGCATGCGTGCATGGTTTCATTCGGTAAGCATCTGCCTCTAATTTTGTTCCGATCCGACCTAGACCAATGAGCAGAGTCTTGATTTTGCTAGTTTCACTCAATGTTTTTCTTCCAATATGCGACTTCTCATGGTCCTTGGTATTATTGAGCTATGATCTCACCTTTTTCCTATTCATTGTCAACTATTCTTACTTTTTTAGGTAAGGAACCAAAAGACCGGATCCATGCAAAGGGAAGTGTTTCCTGGATTACAAATTCTTCTTTAGAAGCTCGCCCTGGCGCACTCTTTGTTCCTTTAAAAGATAAACGAGATGGTCATGAATTTATCTCCGATGCACTTAGGCGTGGTGCCGCTTATTTTTTATATGAAACGGGAAATAGTGAATTCCAAAAGCTTTCAAAAGAGGAAAAGTCGAAGGGAATCGCTGTACAGGATGCTTTATTGGCTCTCGGCCAATTGGCAAAGTTCCATAGAAATCGTTTCAGCTGCTTGGTGATTGGAATTACAGGATCAAGTGGTAAAACGTCCACCAAAGAATTGTTAGGCAATTTATTTCATTTTTTAAAACCAAATGAGAAAGTAATCACCGAAAAAAATTACAATAATCATATCGGTGTTCCCTTTACTTTATTTCATATAAATGAAAAAACGAAAGTAGTCGTATGTGAAATGGGTATGAACCATCGAGGAGAAATTTCCTACCTTAGCAAAATTGCCAAACCAAACATTGCTCTTATTACTACCATCGGTTCCGCACACATAGAAAACTTAGGAAGCCCGAAAGCGATTGCACTGGAGAAATCGGATATTGTTCAGGGTATGGATGAAGGCTCCGTTCTATTTGTTCCCCAAGGCATACAATTCCCTGAAATTGTAAAACAAGTCGCAAAATCCAGGCGTGTGAGTGTCAGGTTTTGGCCTATGGACAAGAACCCAATCTTAAAAGTTGTCAAAACAAATCGCTTTGGCTTTACCTTGGAATATAAGGGTAAGGAAATTCAATGGAATTTGCCCGGAAAATCTTTGCTATCCAATGTGAGGGGCGTAGTCGCCGTTGCGGAAGCTTTAGGTCTAGCAGACGATACCATAATCAAGGGTATCCAATCCTACAAATCACCAGACAAACGTTTGCTAATCAAAAAATCCTACTTTCATATCATTGACGACTCATACAACGCCAATCCTGAATCCATGTTATCATCCATTGATGCAAGCCTTCAGTATGCCGAAAACCAAACAATCATTTGGTTGCTTGGGTCTATGAAGGAATTGGGCAAATTTTCCAAGTCATATCATTTGCAAATAGGCAAAAGTTTGCAAAACCACAGCAAACATCATTTGTTTACATTTGGAAAAGATGCAACCTGGATTGGGAAGGCAGCTGGAAAGGTACACAAAGGACATCTAGAAGAAGACAATGTCGACTTTACTCAATTTGCGCTACAATTGCGGACCACATTTCCGAAGGGCACTGTCATTTTGGTGAAAGGTTCAAGATCTATGAAAATGGAGCGATTTGTAGAGGCGCTTTTTAAGCTTGAATCCTTAGATCGAGAAAGAAACTAAAGTTATGACAGAAAGAAATGGAAAAGTGGCCATTATTATGGGCTCCCATTCCGATTGGGAAACGATGAAGGAAGCTTGCCTTATATTGGATCATTTCGCAGTAGCATACCATAAGGAAATTATCTCCGCACATCGTTCCCCAGAGCTGATGTTTCAGTTTGCCAAAGATGCTGAAAAGGAAGGTTATTCCCTCATCATTGCAGGTGCTGGTGGAGCTGCTCATTTGCCAGGTATGACTGCCTCCTTGACTACTTTACCTGTACTAGGTGTTCCGATTCAATCCAAGGCTCTTTCTGGTTTGGATAGTCTTCTCTCCATTGTCCAAATGCCAAAAGGAGTTCCTGTTGGGACTTTGGCCATAGGCACCAGTGGAGCAGCGAATGCAGGCCTCCTAGCCGTAAGAATCCTTTCTCTACAAAATCCAGATTTGACGCATAAATTGAAACAATATGCAATACAGCAAAGAGAAGAAGCCTTAGCCAAAAATTCTCTTTTACAATAAAGAATGAAAAAACCACGCATTGGTGTATTAGGATCTGGTCAATTGGGGCAAATGATGGCAGAAGTAACTCTCCGTCATGAGATACCTATGGTTTCCTATAGTCCCGATATAGAATCACCCATGTCCCACCTAGGGGTAAAAGTCATCGAAGGCGAGTTTGATGATACTGATCGGATTCTTCAGTTTTTATCTCAAATCGATATTTTAACTTTTGAATTTGAAAATATCCCTAGTCGTACTTTACAATTTTTAAATGAATCTCAAAACACAAATTCAGTTCTTATCTACCCACCGCCAAATGCGCTTCTGATTGCCCAGGATCGACTCTTGGAGAAAAATCACTTTCAATCTTTGGGGTTTAAAACTCCACAGTACTACCACTTAACAAGTGCAAATCGATCTCCACAAATTGAATTTCCTTTGATTGTAAAGACCATTCGTTTTGGCTATGATGGGAAAGGGCAAAGCCAAATCAAAAATGAAAATGAGTGGCAATCATTCCTCGGTTTTGCGTTCTCAAACCCAGAATCAGAGTATATCGTTGAAGAAAAGATTCAATTTCAAAAAGAAGCAAGTGTCATCCTCACTCGGTTTGTAGATGGAAGTATCTATGACTATGGTGTGGTTGAAAACCAACACAAGAATCATATCTTAGATCTCTCTATTTTTCCAGCGGACATAGACAAGACATTAGCCAAAAAAATGCAATCGATTGCGCATACCTTGGCAAATTCTCTTGAGTATATAGGCACTATGGGGGTTGAATTTTTTCTAACGGAAAATGAGGTATATCTAAATGAATTTGCCCCCAGACCGCATAACTCTGGTCATTTTAGCCAAGATTGTGGTAGTATCTCGCAATTCAAATTACATATTTTAGCAATCCTTGGCGAAAAGCCGAAGCTCCCTTTGCATCCCAATCCTACATTGATGAAGAATATCTTAGGAAACGATTATGAGCACTCCATTTCCATTGCAAATAAACTCTTGGCTGACGAAAGGTATGAACTCCATCTATACGGAAAAAAAATTGCTAAACAAGGAAGAAAAATGGGTCATATGAATTTTAAAGGCAAATTAGATGAGGTTTCAGAGCTATTTTTTGAGCTTTGATTTTTCTTGTAAGTAGTACTCACCCCAGTCTCTGACGTTCCCTGCGCCAATACAAAGGAGAGTATCTCCAGGATGAAGGTGTGCGTCTATTACCGTAACATCTTCTACCACTTCCCCTTTAAGAATTTTCCATGGATTTGAGTTGAGGTTTTCGGCGATGCTTTCCGAACTGATGCCTGGTATGATCGCCTCTCCTGCAGAATAGATGGGCAGAAGGAAAATATAATCCGCATTTACAAGTGAGTCAGCCAATTCATTTTTAAGATTTGCAGTCCTCGTATACCTATGTGGTTGAAATAGAACGATCAATTTTCCATTGTCTTTTTTTTGGTTTTTTAGAGAATGTATGACCGTTGCAATTTCTGTGGGATGGTGGCCATAATCATCAATGACAGTGATCGAATTGGCAGTTCCCAACACTTCTTGCCTTCTCTTTACACCTTGATACGCATTCAAACCTGCTTGGATTGAAATTGCTGGAATGCCTACGATATGGAGAGCTATGAATGCAGTTAATCCATTTAAAGAATAGTGTTGGCCAGAAAACGGAAGTTCTAATTGATAGGTTTGTTCCTGGACTTGGAAAGAAATTCCATTCTTTTTGAATTCATATGGAATTATATGTAAATTTTTCGTTAGGTGCTTTCTGATTTGATCCAATTTATCTTTGTACTCTAGGTCTAAAGAATTTAAATTTAATAAAATCCAGAGGTTAAAATTTTGATTTTCTGGTTTTGGTTGGAATAAATGACAAATCATATTGCGAATGCCTTCATCCATTCCTTGTACTATCACATGACCAGGTGTATCCGTGGCTATGTAGCGAAAGAAAGCTTCTTCTAGTTTTTCTCTTGAGTGATAAAAATCTAAATGATCATTATCTATATTTGTTATGATGCGAAGATTAGCTTTATGTTTCAGAAAAGTTCCATCTGATTCATCTGATTCGTAGACTCCCCATTCCCCTGCTCCAAATTGCCCGCCCCGTTTCCCTAAAAAAGGTACTTCCCCACCAACCATAACGCTAGGCGATAGATTTTGATCCTTTAAAACTTGGGCTATCATTGCTGTGGTAGAAGTTTTACCATGAGAACCGGCTACGGAGATGGATTTTTTTTGAGAGAAGATTTTATGTAATACATCGGAGCGATGGAACATCGGAATATTTAGATTTTTTGCATCCTCAAAGATGCTATGGTTTTTATCATTGATTGCTGAGCTAAAAACCATAAACTCAATATCTTTAATTTCGATTTGATCTAAATTGCCTGCGATTTTTGCTCCCCTTTCTGTCAGATAAGAGGTGACAGCAGTTGATTTTTTGTCGTAACCATAAACTGATACACCCATATCCAAAAGTATATGGGCAAGACTTGACATGCCACTTCCGCCAATCCCCAACAAGAGTGCGGAATGTCCTGGTAGATTAAATTTAGCCATGGCTGTGAAAAAAATAGGAAAGGGTCTGAAACGCGGCATTGATATTCGAAAGCCTCAATGCTTCATGCCCCATATCACGGAGTGAACTTGGATTTTCTTTCCATTCCAACAAATATCTGACAAGAGGTGATGGGTCTTCTGAGGTGGAATGGATTACCTTGGCGGCACCTTCTTTTTCCATATATTCAGCATTCTCTTTTTGATGGTTGTCTGCTGCATAAGGATAAGGAATAAGAACCATAGGAAGTCCAAACACAAGGCATTCCGCAACAACCCCTGCACCAGATCTTGCGACTACAATATTTGCCCACTCGTAGTTCGGTTTCATATCGTCCGCATAAGAAATAATTTCCGCTTCTCCCTTTGATTTACTTTTGGTTTCGTCATACAAAGAGTTACCTGTAAGCAATCTAAATCTAAATTTTTGGGATACTTCCACATTTTCCATGGCTTTCAAAATCATGTGATTCAACTGCCTTGCACCTTGGGAACCACCTAGTACCAAAACATTCAATAAATTTCGTTTATTGTCATGTAAGTTTTCATTCTGGCGTAGATTCATTTGGTTCGGTATCACCTTCTTTCGTAGAGGATTGCCAATGATCTTCCAATTTTGGTTTTGAAAGGTATAGGACTCTACGGGAAAACTAAGAGCAATTTTTTTGGCAAAGTTCTGGAAGATACGCGTGATCTTTCCAGGGATGCAGTTTTGCTCGCATAAATACAAAGTTTTACGGAATAAGATAGTATATAAAATTGCTGGCAAACTGGAATAACCACCCATACCAATGACGACGGAAACCTTTCTTTTTTTCAGTTCAAGACAAGTAGAGATAAAACTCACCAAAAACTGGAAAGGAAAGATAAGAAAAGAAACCCCCGAGTACTTAGGCATAGAATGCCACAAAACAGGACAAGGTGGAGAGAGAAGATCTGGGTTGTCTTTGTTTCGAATGAGAGAATGTAGGAAGACAGTTTCTATTTGAAAAAAATCTTTTTTTTCCAAAAGAACTTCTGCCAAAGCAACACCAGGCGAAATATGCCCACCGGTACCACCAGCTGCGATCAAAACTATCTCTTTCATACAACCAGATTCCCTTTTTGTGTGATATTGGCAAGGATTCCCATAAGGATAAATATTGTTAAAAGTGAGGAGCCTCCGTAACTAAAGAACGGAAGTGAAATCCCTGTAACCGGAAAAAGACCTGTAATTACATACAAATTGATTAAAAACTGAAAGCTTAGGAGAAGTAAAATCCCAATGCCAAGATAAAAACCTGACTTGTCTTTCACACGCAGAAGTAAGTTGTAAATTCGATAGATCAAATACAAAGTAACGAGAAAAAAAACCGTAAATCCGATGAAACCAAAGTCTTCTACGAATGCAGCCAAAACAAAATCTGTGTGACTATAAGCCAAATACCTATGTGCATACCCAGAACCAATGGGTGTCCCGAAACTCCCACCATCAAAAAAAGCGCGGAAGGAAGTTACCAATTGGTGCCCTTCGTCAAACCGATATTTATAAGGATCGAGCCAGATTTCTAATCGTTTCTTTCGGTAGCCGACTTGCGTGACCAGTATAAACATAAGAGGAAGAACTGCTAAAAAAAGGAGTATGATGCGCCTAATAGGAAAACCTGTGATGATGATGAAAAAGAAAATCACAGTGAGTATCTCTACTGTTGTTCCAAAAGCAGGTTCGATAACGATCAATACCAATATTAAAAAAATCACAATGACTGAAATTACCTGTTTTCGATTCCAGATCATCTTTTTTGGATCAAAGTTTTGAAAGAAAGTGGTTAAAAACAATAAAACACTGATTTTACTAAATTCAGATGGTTGTATTTGAAATCCTCCAATTTGTATCCATCTATTAAAATTTCTTCCATAACTTGTTCCAACGGATTTTCCGAGTCCAGGAATGAAAACCGAGATCAAAAGGATAATGCTAACGAGACAGAGAGGAAACGCAATTTTCAGCAAAAACTGATAGGGGATCTGCACAAAACACAAAAAGAGAAATATCGCAACGATTCCCCACACCAATTGTTTTTTCAAATAATAGTAAGGATCGGAAAACTCACGTTCTGCGGGTATGACAGAGGCACTGAACATTATGATAATGCCTAAGAAAAAAAGAAGAAAAATAGTATATAAAAAAGGCAAATCAATGTTTCTTTTTCCAATAGAAAAGAAAGATTGAATTTCCTTAAACATAATTTATTGAATTTTAAGTGTGGATAAAGTCACTATCGCAAGTAAAATGCCGATGATCCAAAATCGAATCACTACCTTTTCTTCTGACCATCCAATCAATTCAAAATGATGGTGAAGTGGCGCCATTTTAAAGATTCTTTTGCCTCTCAACTTAAAGGAACCCACCTGCAAAATAACACTCACGGCCTCGGCAACAAAGATCCCTCCGAGAATCACCAAAAGAAATTCTTTCTTTAACATAATGGCTGTTAAACCCAAAGTTGATCCTAAAAATAAAGAACCTGTGTCTCCCATAAACACTTGAGCGGGGTGGCAATTGAACCATAAAAAACCGAGCAAGGCACCAGAGAGTGCTGCTAAAAAGACAGAATACTCATGTGCACCCGGTAAATAAGGGATATTTAAGTAATTTGCCGCAACCGGAGTTCCCGAAACGTATGCAATCAAACCAAGGGTGGCAGTAGCGATGACAACAGTTCCACTTGCCAAACCATCTAAACCATCAGTAAGGTTAACAGCATGACTACTTCCAATGAGAACGAGAATGGCAAAGGGAATTGCCAATACCCCAAGGTTCCAGACGGGACCTTTCCAAAAAGGAAGAAATAAGTCTGTGATCTCAAAAGGAATACCCTTACTAGCAAGGGTATTTGGTTTTCCTGTAAAATAGAAAAAAATAGATGTGACGGTGATCGCAATGAAAATCGTAATTAGGAATTTGCTCCTGGCTCGCATCCCTCCTTTGATTTTCTTCACAGACTTCATATAGTCATCCGCAAATCCTAATCCACAAAATGCAATGGCCGATGAAAGAAGGAGGAGTACATTTAGATTTCGTAAATTCCCCCAGAGAAGAACGGAAATGGAGAGCGAGAGAATCATGATAAGCCCCCCCATGGTAGGGGTACCCGATTTCTGCGCATGGGACTCTGGGCCATCTGAGCGAACACTTTCACGAAACTTCAAAGATCGTAAAAAATCGATCATCGACTTCCCGTATACAAAAGTTATAAACATTGCCGTGATGCCAGCCATCATTGCGCGAAAGGTTACATAATTAAAAATCCTAAGTGGTCCAAGTTCATTTCCATACAATTCATAAATCCAGTGAAACATATAATCTATCCTGATCTCTCATTAAAAGCCAAGTCTACTTCTTCATGATCGACAAAATGCAATTTCTCCTTTCCGATTATTTGGTAAGTTTCATGACCCTTTCCACAAACTAATAAAATGCCATCCTTCTCCAACATTTGTATGGACCTTTGGATGGCTTGGCGTCGGTCTGCAATGGTTTCAAAGCGTTTGAATCCTCTTGAAAATCCTGATTCGATTTCCATTAAGATGGAAAGTGGGTCCTCAGTTCTAGGATTATCCGAGGTCAATACCACATAGTCAGCATACTGTTCCGCGATTTTTCCCATCTGAGGTCGTTTTGTTCTGTCTCTATCGCCTCCGCAACCAAACAAGCAAATCAATTGCCGTGGGTTCAGATCCTTACAACTTTTTAAAACATTTTCTAAGGCATCTGGAGTGTGTGCATAGTCGACGACGGCGATCCTTTCTTCTTTTGGATCTGGAACCACTTGGAATCTACCAGGCACGGTAGGTAGAGTTTGTATAATCTTCAAAATTTCTTCCCAGGGAAATCCGAGTTCAAGTGCTATAAACGAAGCCATACTCACATTGAAGACATTAAAATTTCCGAGTAAATTTGTATGCGCCTTTCTCACTTCGATAAAAGGAAGATTTTTTTCCTTTTTGTGGAGCCTGAATTCGCTTCGAAATAGGCTGAGTTTTACATGCGAAAAATTATACTCTCCAGAGCTACCTAACAAGAAGATAGGCGATTTGATTTGGTTTTGTTTGATTGTCTCCATCATCTCGGCACCGCCAGGAACATCACAGGCCAATATCCCGAATTTATTAATTTGGCTGGAAGATTCTAAAAGCTGAAAGATTTTGAATTTACTCATCAAATAATCTTCCATGGTCCCATGAAAATCCAAATGGTCTTGGGTCAAGTTCGTAAAACCCACTGCCTGCACTTCAATGCCACTCGTTCGTCCAAGCTTCAGTCCATGTGAACTCATCTCCATGAAAACATATTCTATTTTTTGGTCTGCCATCTCTTTCAATAAAAGATTCAAACTTGAGGCGTCTGGAGTTGTGTATGAGGATTCTCGGATTTCGCTTCCAAATCTGATTTGCACAGTTCCAATCAGACCACATTTTTTTCCAAGTTCACTTGCGATATGATAGAGAATATAGGTAAGAGAGGTTTTTCCATTTGTTCCAGTGATACCCACTACTTTCAGACGCTTACTAGGTTGGCCAGCTAACAGATGTGCAAGTTTTCCATATACATCACCTAGATACGCATCTGTTTCTAATATTAGGTCAAACTGTGTTTTATCGATTAACTTCAACTGCCCGGGGCCTAACAAAATGGCCTTTACATTTTTCTCTTTCAATTGACCTAAAAATTCAGGATAGCGTGCATTTTGTCCTTCTGGAAAGACAAAGATATCTCCTGCTGAAACTCTCCTTGTATCGGAATGAACGTATCCTATTTCTGAATCGGTTTCATTTTTTGTGATTCGGATTTCTGGCAGTTTTTTTATGATATCTATAACTTTCACACAAACTCACTTTTTTATCTCTGGTTCTTTCGGTAATTCGATGGTGACAATTCTATTTCCAACACTGACTGGTAGATATTGATATGTCCTTCTATACAAAGCCTCGATCCTTTCTGCAGACGTATAAGAGACTATCCCTATTTTTAAATCATCGTTTCTTCGAATGAGATCATCTTTTTCCACCACCTTCTCTCGGATCATTCGCTTCAATTTTGCAGTTTCTATGCCCTGTGATACGACAAAATAAAAAATCAGTAGTATAGGAAATAAATAGGGTATCGGTTCCAGCGGAGCAAAGAATTGCCTTAACTTCTCAGGAAGACTCTTTCCAATCGAAACTATTTTATGATTCTTCATCTTCACACATTATCGGAACATTTTTTTGAATTCCACGTAGCTTCGCGGAGCGGGAAGCTCGGTTTTGCCTGATTTCGGCATCAGTTGGTATCAATGGTTTTTTAGTTAAGACCGTAAAACTACCGCTAGCCTGGAGATCTCGAAAGGTCCATTTTACAATGCGATCCTCGAGGGAGTGAAAGGAAATACAAGCCATGATTCCATTTTCCTGTAGAAGACCCGATAAATTGCGAATCCCTTTTTCAGCATGTTCTAACTCTTGGTTTACCTCAATCCTCAGGGCTTGGAAAATTCTGGTCGCAGGGTGTGTATCCTTTGGCCAAAATTTACGCGGTATGGAAGACTCCACTAATTTCACAATTTCTTGGTTTTGGGTGAATTTCTTTTTCTTTCTAGTCTCAATGATTTGGTTTGCTATGCGGAGTGCCCACCTCTCTTCCCCATATTCTTGGAAGATGCGCTTAAGTTCTAAAACGGAACTAAAATTGACGATATCCGCCGCCGTACGATTCCCTATCTGTGGTTCCAATCTCATGTCTAGGGGTTCCTCCTGCTTCAGAGTAAACCCTCTTCCTGAATGGAGGAAATGGTAAAGGGAAACCCCAAGATCAATCAAAACAAAATCCAGGCCTGGACAACCGATCTCTTCCAAACACTCTCTGTCTATCTCCGAAAAATTACTTCGAATCGGGAAAACTTTGCCCCTGCCCTCCATCGTTTTTTTGGCTCGTTCCAGCATCACTGCATCTCTGTCCACCATCACCAAATTGGCCTCAGGAAAAGTGTCCAAAAGCAAGGAGGAATGCCCACCTTCGCCAGCAGTGGCATCTAAAATCCAGGTTGGGTTCCCAATCTTTGCCAGTTGGATCACTTCAGAAGGTAAAACGGGTATGTGTGGGCTTACAATCACAGTTCTACTTTCTTTCTCTTCTCATTCCAAAATCCTTGCAATCCTTTAATGTACACGGGATGTTGAATGTCAGATGAGCTCCTTCGAAGAACACTCCCATCGAAAGAATCTATTTAGTGTGAACAAGTTGGGCTATGCAAAAGGAGACCGTCCGAACGTGGACTGTATACTCTGTGGGGTTCGAGATAAAGACCCTTTGGTGCCCAATCTAACGATTCATGAATCGGAGCTTTCGATCGTATCTGTGAATCTATTTCCCTACAATCCTGGACATATCATCATCTTTCCGAAACGCCATATCATTGCTTATGAGGAACTGACAAAGGAAGAAGCTGAAGACATCCATCTTCTGACCCAAAAAACCCTTTCCATTCTAAAACAAAAATGGGCTGTACAAGGTTTTAATTTAGGTTATAATTTAGGCAAAAATAGCGGAGGCTCTATCCCTCATATCCACCAACACATTGTACCGAGATTTCCGAATGAAGCAGGTTTTTTAGACGTATTTGCCAACACCCGTGTCGTCATTTATGAGCCATTCGGTATGCAAGAGCAGCTCAAACAGTTTTGGAAAGAATTTTAAATCTTTTTCTGGTAAATGGTATGGCCTAAAAACTTGAACTGGTCTGAAATACCAAACATAGTTTCGGAATGCCCTAAAATCAAATAGCCCATGCTCTTCAACTGTTCTGCAAAATTAGAAAATAAGGTCTTCTGAGTTTGTTTATCAAAATAGATAATCACATTTCTACAAAAGATAAGATCGATCTTTTCTTTAAATGGAAATGGGAAATGCAAAAGGTTGATCTGTTTAAATTCAATCAAAGATTTAAGATGCGGTTTAACTTGGTAAGAGATATGGTCACGGTCAGTGAGTTTGTTAAAGTGTTTTGTCTTCAAAGCTTCGCTGATAGGCTCTAGACGGTCCTCTTTGTAGATTCCTTCGCTTGCTGTTTTTAAGACAGCGGTATCGATGTCTGAAGCATAGATCTTTACATTCCAACCAGTTTTGTTTTGGAAGTAATCATAGAGAGTGATGGCAATGGAATATGGCTCTTCGCCAGTGGAAGATGCCGAACACCAAATGCGTAGGTGTTTTGTTTGTTGGTTTTCCCTTTCAAATTCAGGAAGATAGGTATTCTTTAAGAATTCAAAATGATGGTTTTCTCGGAAGAAATCCGTCTTATTGGTTGTAATGCGATTGATCAATTCTTGCATTTCATCAGATGCAAACTTAGGATCACGTTTCAGTCGGTTCACATATTCAACATAATCTGAAATGCCCAATGTTCTAAGGCGTGTGTTGAGCCTCGATTGGACCATAACCTTCTTATGTGGGGCAAGGAAAATGCCCGCTTGTTTGTATACCAAATCTTTGATATATTCAAATTCTGAGTCACCAATTGCATTTAAAGTAGTTCGGAAGTCCATTCGATTAACACATTGAAACTACCATTAAAAGGAATGCTATGACAAGCGGTTTTTTAGAAGCTGGCAGAATGAGAGTCGGTATTGTGAAGCACCTAAACGCTCGCCCCCTCACCTATTATTTCGAAAAAAATACTCAGTATGAAGTGACTTCAGACCACCCCGCAAAGCTTATCGGGCTTCTCCAGGAAGGGATTTTGGATATGGCACTGGTTTCTTCCATCGAATGCGAACGCAATGCTCACATTTTGGACTATTCTAAGGTGGTTGGAGTCTGTGCCAAAGATGTGGTCAGATCCGTTCTGTATTTCCAAAATAAGGCAACCAGGCCAGAAGCTGAGAAATTTATTTACACAGACAGTGGCTCTCGTGCCAGCGTGGCACTCTTGCAATGCCTCTTTTACCTTGAGTATGGTTTTGTACCTAGTGTTGTTCCAAGTCCCGCCGATCAGATTGAAAGGATGATGGAAGAGGGTTTTGGTTCTCATCTGCTCTTTGGTGACCATGCTCTCCTCCACAAAACCCAAGAGGCCTACCAAATTCTAGATCTTGCCGACTGGTGGAACAAAAAAACGCAACTTTACTTTTGTTTTGCGTTCTGGGCGAAAAGAAAAGAGATACAAGTTGAAGAATCACTCTACCTCGAGGCACTTTCTTTTGGTATGGAGCACATAGAAGAAATCATACAAAATGAAAAGCGACTTCCCACAGCTATCGTGGATCGCTATCTCAAACAAGAATTACACTTTATCCCCGAAGCAAAAAACTTGGAAGGGTTTTCTCTGTATCTAAAAACCTGCCGTGAGATTGGCATCTTATCTTGATCTCATATCAGAAGAATCGTATCTTATATTCCCAGGATTTTGCCTCCGGGTTTTCCATGGTTTCCTGGAGAGGCATTTGGTAGGTAACATTGCCGAGCCCAACCAATCCTCTAGAAGAGATGCATTCGGAGTCCTTGGGGAAGAGAACTCTAAACTGTAATTTACCTTCACGTAACAGCCGTATGGTCTCGCCTATAATTTTCTTCTCACCAACACTTTCCCCTTCCTTGGAAAGTTCTGAAAGGTTTGGGAATTCACGTTTTACGTTTAAAGATCTTGCTTTCAATTTAGAAGAAAAATTACCAATCAATATACCTTCCAATTCTGCACTATCCTCAAAATCGATTTTGTAGGAAACTCTGCCTTTCCGTTTGAAAATCGTGTCAATAAATTCAGTTTTATCAAGCTCTCGGAAGGTAAAATCACGAATCACAAGACTTGTGCTAGGCTTTCGCAAAATTTTCTTTTGGATACTTTCTCTATCTGTTGGCAAAAATTTTAAGAGGGATTCTTGGGTTTCTTTTTTAAGAGGAACCGTATAGCTAACTTCTACCGTACCAGAGTTTAGTTTGCGAAAGAGAATGGTTTCTTCATACTCAAAACAATTTACAAAACACAAACAGAGGCATAGGCTACAAAAGCCAAAAATACGGTTCATATTTCTAAGCTCCTCTAGAAGAGAAGCCTAGGTCAATGTTTATTTCGAGACTGGGTAGGCCTCATTGCCATGTTCTAGGATATCTAGACCCATCAATTCCTCTTCCTCGGACACACGTAAACCTACGGTCACCTTGATCAAATAGAAGAGAAGAAAGCTAATCCCAAAGCTCCATACAAAGGCGAGAGCCACACCGATCAACTGTGCAAAGAGTTGGTGAACGCCACCACCATAGAAAAGGCCTGTGTTCACATTGAAGAGTCCAACTGCCAATGTCCCCCAAGCTCCGCATACGCCATGTACAGAGACGGCACCTACCGGATCATCGATTTTGATCTTATCAAAGAACAAAACACTAAAGACCACAAGAATGCCAGCAATCAAACCAATCACAACGGAACCAAGGATGCTGACCTGGTCACAAGGTGCGGTAATGGCCACCAATCCAGCAAGACCTCCATTCAAAGTAAGACCGATTTCCGGTTTGCGAAATAAGATCCAAGTCGTCGCCATGGCTCCGATAGCCCCTGCGCAGGCCGCCATATGGGTCACCACTGCGATGATGGCAAAGTTTCCATCTTTGATGGATGTCGTTGAACCAGGGTTAAAACCAAACCAACCAAACCAAAGGATGAAAACACCTAAAGCTGCCATTGACATATTGTGTCCAAGGATCGGAAACACACGTCCATCTGGCTGGAACTTACCCAACCTTGGCCCCACGACAATGGCTCCCGCAAGACCTCCCCAAGCACCGATGCTGTGGACGACTGTAGAGCCAGCAAAGTCCAGAAAACCCACACCAGATGATTCACCGACAGCACCTAGGTTTAAACTTTCAAGAAAACCTGCGTCTCCGAATAGGCCTCCCCAAGCAAGGGAACCAAACAACGGATAGATAAATGCAGTGATGAATACAGAAAAGAGCAAATAGGCAGGGAATTTCGTTCGCTCCGCCATAGCACCCGATACGATGGTTGCAGCGGTTGCCGCAAAGACAATTTGGAAGATAAAAAAGGAATACTTCCCAGGGTCAGGAGTTTGTCCTTCTGAGAGCAAAAGTGAATCCGCGACCCCAGGTAGGCCTATGCCAAACCCTGAGATGATTTGTGGTCCAAACATCAAACTGAAACCAACTAACCAGAAGGCAATGGCTCCCACCGTCAGGTCGGAAAAGTTTTTCATTAAAATATTAACGGCATTCTTTGCACGAGTAAACCCAGCCTCTACAAAGGCGAAACCTGCTTGCATAAAGAAAACGAGGAAAGCGGCAATACAGGTCCAAATCCAATCTGCCTCAGAGCCTGCCTTTTCTTGCTTGGCTTCTAGTTCCGAAAGTTTTTTTTCCAATGCCTCAAAGCTGCTAGGTGCGCTAGCTTCTGGATTTGGAGATTCTTCTCCAAAGATCTGGCTACTTGTTGTTAGAAAAAAAGTAAAGAGAAGACCCAATGCCAAGGCATTAGGTCTTTGGAAGATACGATACATCATTAGCTTGCCCTTTGCGAAAGCCCTTCTAATTTAATTAAAGAAGCTTTCAATTCTGTATTTTGTGGAGTGTTTTTTACGCCTTGCTGTAAGACTTTGATCGCTTTTGGTTTCGCATTTTCTTTGAGATAACATTGAGCAAGTAGAATGCTCGCTTTGCCAAAGGAATGGTCAGCAGATAGCGCCATCTTTAAGGCACGTTTTGCTTCGGAAATCTTTCCCGCCTTGTAATAGGCTCTACCCATCATGAAATAGGAGCTTGCGGTATTATCTCCAGATGTTTTTAAATAGGCTTCAAGATATCGAATCGACTCCTCATAATTACCGTCTCGGTAATATAGTTTTCCTAGAAACAATAGAGTCTCTTTTAAAGACGAGTCAATTGAGTATGACTTCAATGCCAAGGCATAGGCATCATCTGCCTTCATCTTCGCGTTGGCTTGCTTCGCCAAACTGAGATAATGGGATGCTTCTGGAATCGAATCGCCACAGTAAAGAAACAGGAAGGATAGGTCATCTCCAATCGCTGCATTTCTGCAATACTCTCGAAACCGCAAGATGAACTTTTCTGCTAGTTCCTTTACATTTACCTTTCCTCTGTTTTTCTCAACGAGAAGCTCTCTCTCTTCGGAAAGCCAAGTCTGAATCCTTTCCGGACCGATCTCTTCTTTTTCTGGATTTCTCTGCTCGGTAAAACCATCGGACATGAGCAAAAGAAAATCGCCAGCATCCAACTTGCCTTGTTTTTCCTCGTAGTCACTTTTTCGAACGGGTAAAATTCCTAGTGGAACACCTTTCGTATCATACGTGATAAACTTATTGTCTGCAGATTTATAATGCATCATTCTTTGGTGGCCTGCATTCACATAGCCAAAAGAATAATCACTGAAGATCCTCACCATGAAGGCTGTGAAATAAGTAGACTCGGGAAGTTGTTCCCTTAGGTTTTCACCCAATTCTTCCATAATCTCAGTGAGTCCGAGACCTGCCATAACAGATCGTCTAAATTGGTGGTGGATTGCCATAGTGACAAGGGCTGCTGGGATTCCATGGCCAGATACATCGATATTGATCGCCGTGAGAGAATGTCCCTGTCGAACAATATCTACCAAATCTCCACTCACCTCCGCCATAGGCTCGTAATGCGAAGCAAAATAAACACCGTTCCAAGCACTTAGGTCTTGCGGTAGGATTTGACTTTGGACATTTCGTCCCATTTTTAAATCCCACTCCAGCTGATTTAAAATGGCTGCCTCTCTTGCTCTTGCAGTGACAAGGCCCTCAATCAATCTTACTCCAGAAAGTGCGAGAGCCAATTGAGAGGTTAAGGCTTCCAGAATTTCCAAATCATCTATGAGATAAAAATTTTCTCTATTCGATTCTACAGCAAGAGTACCAAGGCAATCTTCCTTTTGGAGGATGGGCACACACATTACTGATCTAGTTTTTTCCCCTTCATCAATAAAATCTGGAGATTTACTCAAATCGTTCACTAAAATTGGTTTTTTAGAAGAAAAGACAGCTCCTGAGTATCCCTCACCTAACTTTAAATTCCGCCTAGGCGGTTCCGTTTCCTTTACGAACTTGACTGGCACTAAGAATTCTCCATCCCATAGACGAAGAGTCGTGTTATCTGATTCGAAAATCTCTTGGCAGATCAACATGACTTTGGAAAACAATTGATCCTCTTTATCTAAGTTGGCAAATTCTTTGGATATATACAAAAGGATGGCAATTTTATCTTTATCGGTCAATCCCCCAACGACTTTGTTTTGTCCTCGGAAGTTGACGAGCATACGTTTTGAAACTTTGAAGTCGACCATATACCTTACCCTTTCTAATGCACTGCAAAAATCGTACCGACTAAGCAATTAGTCCAAGGATCATTATATAAACTGATTATTTCTACAAATTGTATAGAAATAACACAAAAAAGACATCTCTGCAAACACTGCGCTAGGCGATATGCTTATTATTTAGACATGTCATTGTCTAAACTTTGTACACTAGGTAGGACATACACTAATTGGAGACCCAAGGTCCGCTCCACTTCGATCGGAGGTTCACTGCCCCTGATTTGGTTTTGTTGGAAGAAACAATTGAAAAAGATACCCTTTCCAAAGGCATCTGGAAATAATTCTGTCGCATACCCAATCGAGGCACCATACATCTTTTGGAGACCTGAGGATTGAGTAGCCCTGGTATTGTTTGCTAAGCCAAATAGGATTTGAGAGCTGGAAGAATATTTCCAGCCCAGACCGAAAGATCCGGTGAACATGGTAAGGGAGGGATAATCTGGTTTTTCTTCTATACCGTTTAACCTAAAATATGCCCTCTCCCAAATAACACGCCTTAGTTCTGAATACAAAAAAACATATTCATTCAAATCATATTGAACTCCCAAAGACACTCTTTCTGGAAGACGCTCTCTTAACCTTTCACTCCCAAGAAATGAGTCCATCCGAAAAGAACCAGGGCTTTCAAGACTAATACCGAACGTAAATTTATCGTACACTATGCCCACACTTGCATAGGCACTCAGTGAATAGCTACTGATCCCACCCACTCGGCTTGCCAGTGAAGGTCCGATTCCAAAACTTAAAAAGATGGAGTCGTTGAGTGCATAGCTAAGAAAGACTTGGCCTTGGTATGCTTGTAATTTTTCTTCTGTTGGGAAGGAACGTGAATACATTGGCCGCGCGCGCACTCCGAAGCCCATTGATGCATTCCACTGGTAATACGCTGAACCATTGAATTGATATGCAAGATTGCTTTGTTTTTGTTGGTTAGCCAATAGACCAAACGAAACCAAAGAGGATTTGTTGTAGGCTAAAAGTGCAGGATTGCCTGAAGAATTTGCAAGTGCGTTTCGCAGACCAACTCCTTCCGAATACAAACCAGCTCCAAGGCCCGAGGATACATTTTCCTCATAGCCTGAAAACTGAGCCTTGATAGGCGAAACAAAGAATGCACTTGTGAATATAAACAAGGCAAAAGAATTCTTCATTAGTTACAATTTCTCTTGAGTTTCTTAATGTGCAAGGGAATATTGTTAAGCTATGGCCAAGCCAATGTTTAAACAGTTTCGGTCTCCCCAAGGATGGTACTCGCTTTTGTACCCTGCCCATTGGGAACATATGGTGGTGGAGGAGATACCAGCTTTCTTCCATCCAGACGGTGCAGGTGCCTTACAATTTTACGCCTTCGAATCCAAGCAAGATTCTTTTGATGTAAATGCAGAACTGGCCAATTACCTAAAAATCCACCAGATAGATTACGAAGAAGATAAAGTTGCAGAATTTGAAAATAACGAAGGCTCCTCTATCAGAGCTTGCGAATTTGAGAAGGAAGGGCGCATCTGGCTTGTGTATATGATTGCAAATCAAAAACAGATGCTATTGGCAACATACAATGCAGATGAACCTGTTGACGAGGAAATGTTCCAAAACCTGACAGACATCATCAGTTCAGTCCGATTCCTTTGATTTTTTTCTTTACTTTCAGTTTTAGTCTGACACCTTTCTAAGATTTTAGAACCATCTATAGACAGGAGACTTACATGAAAAAAATCCTCATTGGGATTGGGGCATTTTTGGGAACCATCCTCACCCTACTCATCATTGGATTGGTATTTGCGGGCAGCTTTATCACCAATGAATTTTTAGTAAAACAAATTGAATCATCGATCAACGTCAGAGCTAACGTTGAAAAGGTAAACATCAGTCTATTTAGTGCCTTGTCTAGTATTGAAATTGAAGGGATTCAACTAGCATACCGTGATTCTATCGCAGATAAGGGAACTGCATTAGGGGAAAGAAAGCCAATCTCCAATCCAGTAATTTCAATAGGAAAAGCCTCTGTAAAAGTTTCATTCTTGGCACTCTTACAAAAAAAGTTTGAGCTAAAGAAACTACTTATCTCGGAACCTAAAATAACACTCGTCATGTTTGAGAATGGAGGGAACAATCTTACAACTCTTTTCAAAACTCCCTCTACTGTGAATGGAGAACCCAATCCTGCCCTAAGCCCTGAAGCCATTGCGGAAAGAAAAAAAGAAGAAGCTGAAGAAAGGCAAAGGGCCAAGGATGAACCATCTGAGCCATTTTCAATCAAGAGCATACCAATCGCTATCCAGATGGGTTTGGTAGGTTTGGAACATGCCGACGTATCAGTCTTGATGAAAAAAACTGGCCAAGTAATCCAAGTAAAAGATTTGAATCTAAAGTTGACGGATATCGACATCGATGGAGCAGATCTTGCTAATCATAACCATGTGAGTGTTGATTTCGATGCAGACGTAACTATCATTGGAAAGGCAAAAAATGAGGCCGCACAATTTCTATTGGATACAAATGGTGAGATCTCACCCTTTGTGGAAAAAACAGGGCTTGTCAACCCCAGTGTTATCTATAACGTAACTATGCAAGAAGACTCTTTTCTCTCAGGTTTTGCTGCCTTTGATGCGATCGCCGGAGAACTTCCAATCTTAAACCAAGCAGGCCTTAAACTGGATAAGCTGAAGGAAAAGGCAATCTTGAAAAAAGATGTAAGTTTTAAAGTATCTTATGCAGATGGGAAAGTTACTTTCTTAGATGAACCAACCTTTCCAACAAAAAATTATGATCTTCAAATCAATAAAGGTTCATTTCTGATCATCACAAATAACCAGCATGAGATGAAAATGGGTATGCTCTATGACGAAGAGGAATCCAAAAAATCTATCGCTGGAGTGGACGCAAAAATTAAGGACGCAACGAAAGGATCGGGTGATCCAAAAGAACTAAGAAACAAAGTATTAGGTTCACTCATCAAAGACGACAGGATCAATATCCCATTCAAAACATCAGGTGACATCAGAAATCCTTCGGTTACTCTGGGTGTGGAAATTGGTTCTTTGGCTGATCTGCTCGGTGGCGCAATCAAAGGAGCTATCAAAGGTAAGATTGGAGACGAACTTAAAAAAATTCCCGGTGGAGATGCATTGAAAAAATTTGGGTTTTAAAGGTTTGTAACGATGCAAAAAGGATCCACAATATCTTTGTGGATCCTTTTTAATTTAACGACCGTTTCCTGCCCGTTTTCTCATATTGGCATCTAGGATCTTTTTCCTAAGCCTCAAACTATTAGGCGTGACTTCCAACAATTCATCATCATCTAAAAACTCAATGGATTGCTCTAGAGTCAGTCTTTTGGGAGGAGTCAAACGGATCGCTTCATCTGAACCAGAAGCTCTTACGTTAGTAAGCTTTTTTTCCCGTACTGGGTTTACTTCTAAATCTGAATCACGAGCGTTCATCCCAAGGATCATCCCAGGATAAACTGCAGTTTGAGGCTCAATGAATAGCTCCCCTCTTTCTTGCACCTTCCAAAGAGCGTAGGCAGTAGCATCTCCAGAATCCATGGATATGAGAGCTCCATTTTTCCTTCCTGGAATTTCCCCTTTGTATTTATCATAACGAAGGAAGCGGCTAGACATTACACCTTCACCTCGAGTTTCGGAAATGAAATGACCGCGAAATCCGATAAGGCCCCTTGTGGGTATCTCATATTCAACCCGAGTTATACCAGAGGCATGCGTCTCCATTCCTTGGAGTTCCCCTTTACGTCGATTCAGTTCTTGGATCACAGCTCCACTGAACTGCTCTGGCATATCCATCACCAAATTTTCGTAAGGTTCCGTTTTTTCACCATTTTCATTTGATTTTAAAATAACTTCAGGTCTGGAAACTTGCAACTCATAGCCTTCTCGACGCATTGTCTCTATCAAGACAGAAAGGTGCAATTCTCCCCTTCCCAAAATTTTGAATCGATCTTTATCTTCTGTCTCTTCTAACTTAAGTGCCACGTTTGTCTCTAATTCACGGTCTAGTCTTTCCCGTAAGTTTCGAGTGGTAACAAATTTCCCTTCTTTGCCAGCAAAGGGGGAATTGTTAATCATAAAAAACATGGAGACCGTAGGTTCTTCGACTTGTATGGCCGGCAATGGAATGGGATTACCTAAATCACAAACCGTATCTCCAATGAACATGTCTGGGATACCTGCAATCGCTACGATATCACCAGAAACTGCTTCGTCCATTTCGTAGCGTTGCAATCCTTCATAGCCATACACTTTTGTGATTTTATAATTGGCAGTTTGGCCATTTGTCTTTGCGAGAGTGACATCCTGTCCTTTTTTCAATGTGCCTGCGTAGATTTTACCGATGGCGATCCTTCCTACATAGTCATTATAGTCAAGAGCCACTACTTGGAATTGCAAAGGTCTTTGGTCATCCGATTTTACAGCAGGAACATGTGCGAGGACTTTGTCGAGAAGCGGTTCAATATTCTCTCCTGGAGAATCCTTTAACTCATTCACCGCCCAACCTTGTTTTGCCGAAGCATAGATGATGGGAAAGTCCAACTGTTCTTCTGTGGCTCCCAAATCGCTAAACAAATCAAATACTTTATCAACAGCAAAGGCAGGCCTTGCTCCGTCTCGATCCACTTTGTTGACAACGACAATGGGTTTGTGGCCCAATTGTAAAGACTTGCCCAGCACGAAACGGGTTTGAGGCATGGGACCATCAAACGCGTCCACCAGAAGCAAAGTGCAATCTGTCATAGACAGAACTCGTTCCACCTCTCCGCCAAAATCGGCGTGGCCAGGAGTATCGACTATGTTGATACGGGTGTTCTTATACTTTACAGAGGTATTTTTGGCAAGAATTGTAATCCCTTTTTCCTGTTCCAAAGCATTGGAATCCATGATCCTTTCACGGTCTTCTTTAGCGGTAACGGCTCCTGTATGGCGGAGGATGCAATCTGTCAGGGTAGTTTTCCCATGGTCGACGTGGGCAATGATGGCGATATTTCGTATTTCCATTGTTTTTACCAAAAATTAGGAATGCTCTAGGCTGTCTAGGGCATTTGCCATTGACAAGCCCATGTTCCTATAAATCCTGGTAAGAACAGCTAGTTTTACATTAGGAAAGGTATATGTTCGCCATTATTGAGCTTGGAGCCAAACAATTTAAGGTCTCTGCTGACCAGATTTTCGTAGCAGATAAAACTGCCAATGCAGTGGGCAATAGCTTCGATGCCAAAGTTCTTTTATTATCCAGTGAAAATAAGGTGAACGTTGGCTCCCCCGTACTTTCTGGGGCAAAGGTCACTCTTAAGGTCATAGAAGACTGCAAAGGTGACAAGATCCACGGTTTTAAATACAAGAAGAGAAAAAATTATAAGAAGGCATGGGGACATAGACAACAACTCCAAAAGTTTCAGGTTGTTTCCATCAGCGCTTAGTTGGTCATCATAGAGATTCAAATTAAGGAAGGATTGATAGAAGGGTTTCGGATAGAGGGTCATGCACCGATCGAGTTTGGTTCTCCAGGAGAGAATTTGCTTTGTGCCGCAGTTTCGATGCTAGGCCAAACACTTCACTCTTATCTGGCAAAGGAAGGGGTGCTCTCCCACGAAAGAAAGGAAAATGGTTTTTTGGAGCTGAGCTTGCAAGCTGAAAAGCGCACTGCCTACAAACAAGCAATGGAGCTTGTTCGATTTGGCCTTCGCTCCTTAGAAACCCAATACCCTAACATCCTAAAAATAAAAGAAAGGCAATAAATAAGAGGTAAACAATGGCTACAAAAAAAGGTGGTGGATCCACAAAGAACGGAAGAGATTCGGTATCCAAGAGATTGGGAGTCAAGGTGTTTGGTGGTCAAGTCGCGGTTGCTGGCAATATCATTGTAAGGCAACGTGGCACACAATTCAAACCTGGTAAAAATGTTGGAATTGGTCGTGACCATACCCTCTTCGCTCTTACTGATGGTGTCGTAGCTTTTGAATACGTAACCAAAGAGCGCCAACAAGTTTCGGTTTACCCAAAACTTTAATCCAAACCCTAGCCTAGGCTGGGAGTTGTGGAGGAAGAACCCGTTTGGAGTGAGACTCGGACGGGTTTTTTTTATTCAAAACAATGTCAAATTTCATAGATGAAATCCAGATCCGAATCCAGGCCGGTCACGGCGGCGCGGGATCTGTACACTTCCATAAAGAAAAATTTGTAGAGTTTGGCGGTCCAGATGGTGGTGACGGCGGAGATGGAGGAGATGTGGTTTTCCTTGCCGATACCCGGGTCATAACACTTGAACAGTATCTACCCGACCGCCTGTATTCTGCAGAAGATGGACAAGCAGGAACTGGCAACCAAAGGCATGGAAAGAACGGAGCTGACCTTATCCTAAAAGTTCCTATCGGTACCCAAATCTTCGATTTCGAAACACGAGAGTTGCTCTACGATTTTACAAAAGATGGAGAGACGGTTCGTCTTGCCCAAGGAGGTCGAGGTGGAAAGGGAAACACTTTCTTTAAATCCTCTACCCACCAAACTCCCCGTTTTGCGCAACCAGGCGAGGATGGACAACGATTTTCTATACTACTGCAATTAAAACTGATTGCTGATATTGGGATTGTTGGACTGCCCAATGCGGGAAAATCTACTCTCCTTGCTAAAATCACACAAGCACACCCAAAGATTGCTGGCTATGCCTTCACAACACTCTCTCCCAATTTGGGAGTTGTTAGGCGCCATGAAGATTTATATAGATATACTGTTGCGGACATCCCTGGTATCATTGAAGGTGCTTCCAAAGGAGTGGGATTAGGCCTCTCTTTTTTGAAACACATCGAACGGGTTCGAGGGATATTATTTTTGTTTGATGGAAGTAATCTTTACCTAGAAGAAGAGCTGAGTATGCTCCGCAACGAATTAGGTTCCTATAACGAAGCTCTATTGCAAAAACCCTACCTACTTGTGATCAATAAGATTGATATCTGGGATGATCCGAATTTTTCTCTGGAAGTACAGAAATCCTATTCACACTTAGGTGAAGTTTTTTTGATATCAGCAGATAAAGATATAAACCTCGATGCATTATTGGACAAAATGGACGAAGTGTTTTTCCCGGACCAAATTACATGAGCACAGAAAGAATAGACCTACTCAAATCCTTGAAAGATACAAAAACAATTGTGATCAAAATAGGATCGGCACGTGTTTCGACAAGCCCTGAAAAAACAAATGATTTTCTATATGGTTTGGTGGGAGAAATCCGTGCCTTGCGGGACCAGGGCAAAAAAGTGATTTTGGTTTCTTCTGGTGCCATTGCGCAAGGAAAACGTCTCTACTCAAAGATCAAACTCTCTGAGCCAAATTCGCAAATCGCTTTGGCCGAAAAACAAGCATTCGCGGCAATGGGCCAAAATCGGCTCATGAATTTATATGAAAGTTTTTTTAGTCGAGTCAATATCCCGATTGCACAGATACTATTTGGCCGAAGGGATCTGGGAGAAGCGCAAAACTTTGTAAATTTAAAAAACACCTTCCAACAACTATTGGATTGGGGTGTGCTCCCTATCGTAAATGAAAATGATTCTATTTCAACCGAAGAAATTAATCTGGGTGACAATGATGTACTTTCATCGATTGTAACCGCCACTGTGGGAGCCGAAATGCTCATCATCCTAACGAGTGTAGATGGATATCTAAAGGATGGGAAGCCTGTTCCTTTTTTGCAAGAGATTGGCGAGGCTGAGGAGAAGTATGCATTAGGTCCATCCGGTCCAGGAACTGGTGGCATGATGACCAAATTAAAGGCAGCAAAGTACATCCTTCCTTTCGGAATGAAAACTGTGATTTTAAATGGGGAAAGAAAAAACATCATCTCCCAGTTTTTTCAAGATCCAAACATTGGCACCTTGATTGCCAATCCAAAGATAAATTTCTTTGCACCAACAGAAAAAGAAGTTCAAAAAAGATTTTTTCAGTGAGTCGACTTAGGAAGGATTTCAAATGAATACAGATTATGAAAAAGAAGCACTAACACATGCCAAACAAGCAAAAGAAAGTGTAAAGTTCATTCGGAGTCTTTCTACCCAAAAGAAAAATGCGGTTCTCAAAAGGTTTTCTCAACTACTGGAAAGCCATGCGCAAAGCATCATAGTTGAAAATAAAAAAGATATGGAAAACGGTAAATCGAAGGGACTTAGCCAAGCACTCCTCGATCGTTTGCTCCTCGATGAAAAGAGAATCCTCTCTATGAAAAAGAGTGTCGAAGATATTGTTTCTTTACCCGACCCAATCGGAGAGGTCGTCCGTGGAGTACAATTGCCAAACGGTTTAGAACTCATAACCAAGCGGGTACCCATTGGTGTCATAATGACCATCTTTGAATCAAGACCGAATGTAATTGTGGATATCGCTTCCCTTTCCTTTAAATCGGGAAATGCATGCATTCTAAGAGGAGGTTCAGAGGCATTTCACTCAAATCTAATCCTCAGTGGCTTATTCCATGAAGCCTTGATAGCCGAAGGACTTAGCTCCGATTGTGTCGTCTTTGTAAAAAGTACCGACAGGGAGGCGATGTTGCCTTACTTTCAATTGGACCAATTGATCGATATCATAGTGCCAAGAGGTGGGGAAGCTCTTATCCAATTTGTTAGCAAAAATAGCAAAGTTCCAGTAGTGAAGCATGACAAGGGTGTCACAAACCTATTCATCGATGCGAGCGCAAAAGAAGGGATTGTTTTACCCATCCTTTTGAACTCTAAAATGCAGAGACCCGGTGTCTGCAATGCGCTTGAGAATTTATTTATTCATAGAGACTATCCAGACATTTCCTCACTTTTGGAAGCATTAGCTGCAAATGATGTTAAACTTTTGTTAGATGAAAAATCTCTTCCCTTCTATCCAAAAGCAAATAAAGCAAGCGAGGAAGACTTCTACCTTGAATTTCTAGATAATCGATTGAGCGTAAAAATTGTCGAGAATCTGGAGGAAGCGATTCAAAACATAGAGCGCTATAGCTCTGGTCACACGGAATGCATTCTGTCCGAGAGCCAAAGCAATATTTTAGAATTCCAAAGTCGTTTAGATAGTGCTTCCATTTTTGTGAACTGCTCCACCCGTTTTCATGATGGTGGTGAGTATGGATTGGGAGCTGAAGTAGGAATTTCTACTGGCAAATTGCATGTAAGAGGTCCCATGGGACTCATCCATTTAACTACAACAACTACATTTGTTACTGGGAATGGCCAAACAAGAGTATGATCATCTAATATTCTTTGGAGGTAGCTTTGATCCTCCCCATTTAGCACATTTAGAAATGGTAAGGATATTAAAAAAGGATTACCTTTCAAAAACTAAGATACTTATCGTACCTAATTACCAATCTCCATTTAAAGACCAAAAAAGTTTATTACGTGAAGACATTTTGTTACTATGCAAATGGAACTTTGCCTCCATTTTGGATGAGAATACGGAATTGAGTAGTCTTGAAATCTCAAAGAAAGAAAAAAGCTATACAGTGGAGACTCTGGAAGAATTAAAATCTAATTACAGCCAAACGAAGATTTCACTCTGTATGGGTGAAGATAGTATCCTCACACTACCTACTTGGTTCCAATATGATCGTATCAATCAACTTGTGAGTAGCTACCTTATTTTCAGAAGGCATACTCCCTCACCTGTTGAAATTAAATTTCCCAACAATTCCATTCGAAACAAATCAAAAGTATACGACAATCCACTTTGGGATATTTCTTCCACAATGATCCGAAACAAACGGAAGCTCTCCCTGGCAAAGATTCACTTGGAGGAGAAAGTATTGGGAAGACTCGTGGAAATAGGATGGTTTTCAGAAGATAATGAGTGAAGATGATTGGATCGAGTTCTTTAGCAAAGAAGTTCCGAAGCATATAACAGAGAGTCGATGGCAACATTGTTTGCGTGTAGCCAATTTTGCCAAAAGACTTTCCGATCTAAATCACAACCAGAATCAAAAAAAAGCTTATCTTGCGGGCATACTTCATGACATTACAAAACAAAAGAAAACAGAATTTCATTTGGATCTTTTTGGCATAAAAAATCTACTCGATCAAGTCAAAACAATGCCGAAAGAAGCATACCATGCCTGGTCTGCTCCCATTTATATTGAAATCGAATTTGGGTATCAAGATGCGTCTGTTTTCCAAGCAATTCGATCTCATACTATGGGTGGAAAAAACATGGGCCTATTGGAAAAAATCCTCTACGCATCTGATTTTTTAGGTTCAGAGTATGCAGGTAGACAAGAGCTATTTCCCTTTTGGGTAGAGAAGGTTGAAAAAGACCTTAACTTTGGAGTCAACCTCAAAGCATCTCAAACAATAAATAATCTGATTGAAAGCAAACGTCCAATCTCTGAGACTACATTGGAAACCTATCACAACAGCTTACCAAAGAATACAGAATGACTCGAGATCCTAGATCAAAATTTAGTTTGAATCAAATCCTTCTCGCGGCGGCGATTGGGATCTTTTGCATTGCTCTCTTAAGCCTTTTCCTACGCAATAAATCTGGCGGAGGCACGGGGCTTAGGTTTGGAGGGGGGAAAAAGACTGTTGTCCTCTTTCACTTTCTTTCGGACAAAGATGAATTCCTTTTTTCGGTGTATGCGGAATTTTACAGCCAAGAAAAAAAGGCTGCCTTATTTTTTATCAACCCACTCACAAGTTTAGAAGATGAAAAGACCTTGGAGGATTATGGGAAAAAAGCTCCCGATGAGCTTGAGTCATCTCTGGAAGATATATTTGATGCATCGATTCCAAATCAAATTACGTTTAAAGCTTCTTCTTTCAGAAAGACTGTAGACCTATTGGGAGGGATAGAATTTTTCTTCGAACCAAAAAGCAATCGAGTTACAGAACGCTATGAACGTAAACAGAAGATCTACCGACTAGATGGCGAAGATGCATTCGATGTGATTTCTTACCTAAAAGAAAAAAAACTCATTCACTATATACATAGACTGGAAATCCAGGAGAGTATGTTTCTCAGCTTCCTCGAGGCAATCCACCACCAAGGGGAATCATTCAACAAGACAAAGGTAGGCTTTTTACATGAACAAATCGAAAACAATCTTTCCTTGAAAGAATGGGAATCTCTCTTCGATTTATTTAAAAAAGAAAAGTTTACCTTTGGAGTCTCCGAATTACCAGCAGAGCCTATCCTAAGAGCCAAGAAAAAAGATGAAATTTTAAAAGCGAATGAAGAAACTGTAAAAGTTGCCTTTGCAAAATTTTCTTCTGATATTCGATCTGCTTATTTTGTAGATGGCGAAAGAGCGAGAATCGAAGTATTGAATGGAACTCAAAAAAGTGGGCTTGCCCGCTACGGTAAATCTTTGTTAAATGACAAAGGACTCAAAGTATTGTCTGTGGACAATGCTTGGGATTCTTCGTTTACCCAGAGCGTCATTTTGAATCGCTCGGGGAATACACATTATACAGATATCATATCTGAAACATTTCAAGGTAGAAAGGTGTTCTACGCTTTGCGAAAAGATCTAGGCTTAGACGCAACAGTCATTCTAGGGGAAGACTTTCAGAACTCAAAGGAATAAAATGACCAAACTTAGTGAAGAAACGCTCTCGCATCTCAAACGTATCCAAAAAAGTCTAACAGAGAAAAAATGTGAAAAGGTTGAGATCCTAGATTTGAGATCGGTTAATTCTTATCTTTCCTTATTCGTGATTGCCACCGTAAAAACGGAAACCCAAGGAAGAAGTGTGGCAAAGGATATCGAGAAATTTATGAAACCGCTAAAACTTGCAGAGCGGAGAAATCACATCACAGACCTACCCAAAGATGCTACAGGTTGGATTCTCTTGGATTATGGTGAGATTTGTATCCATATTATGACCGAGGAAATGAGAAATTACTATGCACTTGAACGACTTTGGGGAGATGCAAGTCCAATCCAATTATAGTGAGTCTTTGTAATTAAAAACACCACCTTACGTTTGAAAAAAGGTTCCTTACTTTTCACGTACAACTTTCTTCTTTGCATTCTGGATGAGACCTAGTCTAAAATAGGATGCTTTGTCCCCTTCAGTTTCTCTCCTCATCACTTAAATTTTCTTGCTTCCGCCATTCTATTTTTGATCTTGTAGAAAGAGGGAGTTTTTAAGGCCTACTTGTGAAACGATCGACGCAATTAAATGCAGGAAACGGCAGATACATTCGAATGTTGACCAAATGGTTAATGATTTTTTTTGCCCTCCCTCTATTTTCCCTGGTTGGTGAGGAGACTTTTGAGGACCAAATGACTCGTTTCCGAGAATCGGAATGGGTCGTGAATACAAATCCGTTCCCAACAAATGAGGACTCCAAGGTTAAACCTCTATTAAAACTGAGCATACAAGAAGCAGTCCAGAAGGTCATCGAAAGCAATACGATTGTTCAAAATGCAAAACTCGAAATTGCGAAGGCGGATTCTCCTGAATTGAAAAACCAATCGCGTTTTACCTGGAAAGCGCTTGCGGGAATCCAATCAGCCAAACAGGAATTTCCCGAGAATCGAAACAATATCTTTGGGGGAACGAAGCGTTCTCAAGATAGAATTTCAGCAGGCATTGAAAAACAATTCCAAACTGGCACATACTTCAAAGCTGAAGTGTCGACCGTTCGTTTTGACACAAATGCCTTTGAAGACCCGCTCAACCCTCTTACTTCAAATTTTACGGCTTTGGCTGCTCCACCAATGTATACAGGGGCTGTCTCCTTTACGCTTTCCCAAGAATTATTAAAATATGGATTCGGTAGAACAGAAGCAGACAAAGAAAAGCTTTTGAAAAACCAAACTTTACTCGTAAGAGAGAATTATATCAATTTGTTAACGCAAGTTGTGGTGAAGGTTCTTGTAGACTACTGGTCTTTGAGTATCATTGATTCACAAATTGCAACGTATGAAAGGCTTCTCAAAAATACAGAGGAGATCCGTTCATTGACAAGACGTAAACAAAGTTTAGGCCTATCGGAGAGCTTTGAAATCAACCAGTGGAACCAAGCTGTATTTAAAGTAGAATCTCAATTGGAAAAGGCAAAAGTTGATAGAGTAGAAGCGGAACGAAATTTGATCCGTATTTTGAATGCCGATACCGGTTCTTCAATTTCTGGAGTTACAGATTTGTCTGAAGACTTACCGAAAGGCATCGATCTAAAAAAAGATAAAGTTTATGCACTTGAACATAGAATTGATTACTTGATTTTGAAGCGACAAAAAGAAATTGCAGGTTTGGCATTTCGCAACGCGGAAGATGAAGACCAACCTTCTTTAAAGGCTAGTCTGACCTACAGTTCTATTAACCAGAATTTCATGTCTCCCCAAGAGAACTTTATCGCCAGACAACAGATGGGATTAAATTATATGAATAATTTCCCACAAATAAATGCTGAACTCAAGATGAGTTACCCTCTATGGGATCAGGGTGTAAAAGCAGGGATACGTGACGCCAAAACAAACTTACAGATGTTAGATTTACAAATCAGTAATCTAGAACAAGAGATTCAACAAGATATTGATAATAAATACGAATCATTACTCGCAAGCCATCAAGTTCTACGAGATATCCAAAAAACGAAAAAAGAAAATGAAGCATTTTATTCAGGTCTACTTTCTCGTTTTAGACAAGGAAGATTCACTGCAGTAAACATAAAAAACGCTTTGGATGCGCTTGCTCAAACCGAACTAGCTGTTACTCAAGCTAGGATCAATTTTAATATCAATTTAATTCGCTATGAATTGGCTAAAAATTCACTCTTTGAAAAATACGGACTGAATATTTATGAGATCCTCGAAGAAGTAGAAAAAAGAGCCGCCAAAGAAATGGAAAAACTATGAAGCCATCTCTTCCAAACTCAGGTTTATCTGATATGGTCCAATACAGAAGAACCATTCACAAAACGCCAGAGTTAAAGTATGAAGAAGAGAAAACAGCTGCATTCGTTACCAAACACCTTTCTAGTTTAAACTTTGGTTTTGAAGACAAAATTGCAGAAACGGGAGTGGTGTGCCTGGTAGACTCAGGTAATCCTGGTCCCACAGTGATGGTTCGCGCGGATATGGATGCCCTACCCATTTTCGAAGAAACCAAACATGAGTATAAAAGCCAAATTGATGGAAAGATGCATGCCTGCGGCCACGACGGCCATACTAGCATCTTGATGAAACTTGCTTCTGATTTAAAAACACATCTCCAGGCGATCGTACCAAAAGGAAGAGTTCTTCTCTGCTTTCAACCAGCCGAGGAAGGTGGTTCTGGTGCCAACCGTATGATAGAAGCAGGTATCCTTGAGAAATACCACGTAGACGCATGTTTTGCTCTTCACCTTTGGAACCACATTGACATAGGAAAAGTGGGTGTTGTGGACGGAACCATGATGGCATCGGTTGATGAATTTGTGATACGAGTACAGGGCAGAAGTGGGCACGGTGCCCTTCCGCAACACACTGTCGATCCGATTTTAGTCGGGTCTCATTTGGTAACTGCCTTGCAAAGTATAGTATCTCGGAATGTAGATCCATTAGAACCTTGTGTTGTAACCGTGGGCAGTTTCCATGCTGGCAATGCTTTCAATGTGATCCCAGAATCTGCCGAGCTGAAGGGTACAGTTCGTACCTATTCAAAAGAAGTTTACAATCTGTTTCCTGAGAGATTAGAATCTTTAGTTCGTTCTGTTGCCAAAGGATTCGGAGCGGACATTGATTTTAAGTACACTAGAATCGATAAACCCACGATCAATGATCCTGAAATGGCAAACATTGTAAGACAGGCTGCGAGGAATGTGCTCGGATCTGATTGTCTTACTGAAGAAAATACCCGAACGATGGGCGGTGAAGATTTTTCTGCCTTTCTAATGGCGCGGCCTGGGTGCTATTTTTTTATCGGTTCCCGTAATGAAAAAAAAGGTCTGATCCATCCACACCACAGTTCTTTTTTCGACTTTGATGAGGATGCCATGCCAGTAGGCCTGGCCGTCATGAAAGAAGTCATCCGCCTCTATCTTTCCAAAGATTAAATCTCGAAATTCTTGACTTTCCACCCCTTTTAAAAAATTAGTTAGATATCTAACTGATTGGAGAGTTCTCATCATGATACACTATAAAAATGAAGCTGGAATCCAGACCATCACTCTGGACACAAATGAATCGAATAGTTTTAATCTCGAATCCTTCCAACGATTTGAAGAAACTATATTGAAAGCTAAGTCCGAAAAAGGAAAGGCTCTTGTGATTCGTAGCAGCAGAGAAAAAGTTTTCTCGACTGGCTTGGATCTGGCAACCATTAGCGGTTCAGCGGATGATGCGGTACTAAGGAAATTTTTAGGTTACTTTTACTCTATCTTGAAAGAGATTTATAGCTACCCTCTTCCAGTGATTTCAGAGGTTTCGGGACATGCAATGGGTTACGGAGCGATGATTGCACTTGCGAGTGATTTTCGAATGGGTTTAGATGGAATGAGAATCGGACTTCCAGAAGTCAAGATAGGAATCCCTGTTCCTAGTTTTGTGGCAATGCTTGCATCCGATGTCATAGGATACAAAAATGCATCGGACCACATCTTAACAGGGAATGCTCTAAAAACATCAGAGGCATTCACCTTAGGTATGTTTACCGAAGTCCACCCTGATGCAACTAGCTTAAAATCAGCTACGGATAAATTTGTGAATCGATTGGTTAAAAATTCTATCTCAGCCATGTCCCAAACGAAATCTGCATTAAGAAAACTTCGTAAGAATTACGAAGATCTCATCAATGACGATATACCTACTACTTTGGCCAGCTTACAATCTCCCGATGCGAAAGAGGGCGTATCAGCAAGTGTTCAAGGTAGAAGACCAGAATTTAAATTTTAAGATTTTTTGGTATGTAGATAAATTTTTTCTAAAATTTGGAACAATATCTCTGATTCTTTTGGCTCTACTCCCCAAAGTTTCAGAGAGAATACTTTAGCAGAGATACGCAGAGCGACTTTTCGAAATTCCTTCCCCGATTTTGTAAGACTCACCATATATTCACGTTTATCCTCTTTGCTACTTTCTTTTTGGACAAGTCCCATAGCTTCTAATTTATGAACCAGTATCGTTACGGTGGGTTTCTTTCGGTGGATCGATTCGGAAATAGTGGTCATATTGACAGGTGATTTCTTTCGGATAAGGTAGGTCATAATCTCAAAATGCGTAGCGGAAAGGTTTTGGTATCCCGCCTTATCGAGCTCAGTTTCGATCACCTCTACAAGGAATTCAGATAGCCTTCCAATAAATTTTATAGAATTAAATCTTTGTGAATTCGCCACAAGTAAATGCTAAGTTCTCAATGCTTCAATGTCAGAAATTTCTTTGGGAATCATCGCTGTTAGATTGAGAGGGGTTTTTCCTTGTATGCAGATATCATCCTCAATGCGGATTCCTATACCTCTAAATTCACCTGGAATGGTTTCATCATTGGGATCAAAATAGAGTCCCGGTTCGACTGTTATCACCTGACCATTCTTTAACTTTCTACTTTTTCCATTCGTATAATAAGTACCGACATCATGTACATCCATTCCCAAATAATGACCTGTTCTATGCATATAGAATTTGCGGTAGGCTCCAGATTCCATGACGGAATCAAGCGACCCTTTCAGAAGTTTCATATCGATTAGACAATCTGCTAAAAAACGGCAGGTCTTTACATGGATCTCATTAAATTCTTGGCCTTCTACTGAGAGTCGTATTGCATTTTTTTGCGCAGCTAAAACTATTTCATAAACCATTGCTTGGACGGGAGAAAACTTTTTTCCAGCTGGAAATACTCGAGTTACGTCCGCTGTGTAATAACGGAACTCTGCTCCTGAATCGACCAGTATTAAGGCATCTTTGGCAATCTCTGCGTTGTTGGATACATAGTGTAAGACACAGGCATTCTTACCTGCAGCCACAATGTGACCATAGCCCCCACCCCAAGCTCCTTGGCTCAGGTATGACTCTTCCAGAATTGCTTCCAATTCATATTCAAACATTCCTGGCTTCACTGCCTTCATGATGCGGGTATGGCCAAGGGCCGTAATTTCTGCGGCTTTTTGTAAAAGGGCTATCTCTTCTTTTGTTTTGTACAATCGCATTTCATGCAAAAAACTTGGTTCCACAATTTGAGAAGGAGCGACTTTTCCTTCTCTCACTCGAGAGGAAACTTCTCGAACTAGTTGCAATAAAGACGCATCCCGGTCGCGATCATATCCAAAGAAATAATACAATGAATGGTAACCTTCTATTAGCTTGTACTTTTCTGTTTCCCAAGAAGAAAGGTCAAAGGTCTGGTCCAAGGAAAGCGCATCTTTGATTTTTTCTTTTCCAAGGCGAATCCCTGTCCATATCTCTTTGTTTTTATCTTTTTCTAAACAAAACATCCCAGTTTTATCTTTAGAAATAAATAAAATGCCATCTGCCTCTTCTATTCCAGTTAAATAAAAAAAGTCAGAATCCTGCCTAAATTTATATTCTACATCTCGATTTCTAATTTTATGATTTGCAGCAAATAGCAGTAGTAATGCGCCATCGGGTAAAAATTTTTGGACTTCTTTGATTCTTTTTTTATAAAGTTCCGTTTTCCAATCGTTCATGATTTGCTCCCTATGATCTCATTTAAGGACCTAAAGATTTTTTCTGGATCCTGGTTTAACATACATTTAAAGTGAGCCTCTGGGCATTCTCTCCCGCCATGTATCCCACAAGGACGACAAGATAGCCCTCCTACTTCCATGATCCTTTGTTTAGTTGAAAGTGATGAATAACCAAATGCTGGCACAGTAGCTCCATAGATCATAATTGTGGGTATGTCAAATGCAGAGGCAAAGTGTATGGGGCTGGAATCATTGGATACCAAGGCTTTGGCTCTTTCAATCCAAACAGCTAACTCACCTAAGCTGGTTTTCCCTATCAATGAAAAAAGTCTTTGCCTCTCTTTAGGTTTTAAGGGCTGTATTTTTAATAGTTGATCAATTCTTTGTTGGATGGAGATGTCCGCTTTTGATCCAACAAGAACTATGCTTTCTTTCCGTTTCCGTAGGATGTATGAAATAAGAGAGACAAATTTTTCTTCCGGCATTCTCTTTGTTTCCCAAAGGGAAGAAGGAGCAATAATGATGTATGATTTTGGGATTAACTTCCATTCATTGGCTATTTTCCAAAAGGCATCCGAATCAGCCTTTCTCGGATAAAGAAACGGCCGTCGATTTCTCCCTGAAGGGAAGTCTACAGTGGAATCGTAGCAAAGTGAAAACAGTTTATCAACTTCATGCATACCCATCTTCGGTCTAGGTACTTTTTTTGTATGGAGAAAGGCAAAACCTGATTCTTGGTAGCCAATTCGCTCTTTAGCGCCTGTTAGCCAACTTAACAAACTAGAACGAAAGGAAAAGTGAGCGGCATACACCTTGCTATACCCTTCCTCTCTCAAAGCCAAAGCAAATTGAAAAAAGCCCCAAGGACCTTTGTGTTTTCCCTTTTTATCAATGGGAAAAACCGCATTTAAATCTGGGTTTCCTTCTAAGATCGACTCGGTACCTAAATTGCAAACAAGGTGGATCTCTGCTTCCGGGTGCAAGAGACGCAAGGCACGGAAGAAAGGAGTGGAGAGAACC
Source organism: Leptospira ryugenii (assembly GCF_003114855.1). Taxonomy (NCBI): domain Bacteria; kingdom Pseudomonadati; phylum Spirochaetota; class Leptospiria; order Leptospirales; family Leptospiraceae; genus Leptospira; species Leptospira ryugenii. The sequence continues at coordinate 574,282 of NZ_BFBB01000002.1, forward strand.
AAATCTCCTAGGAAAGCCGTTTGCAGTATAAGGATTTTTTCCTTCATGAATTTCTTTCTAAAATCGTAGCAAAATTGTTAGTAGCTAGTCCACCAATGCTGTGCGCAAGTGCAAACCTTTGCTCCTTTCGACTGGGAAAAAAACGACAAATTTCTACGATTTGTGCAAGGCCCGAGGCCCCGATAGGATGACCTCTTGACTTTAAGCCCCCAGAGGCATTGATAGGAAGTTGCCCTTCTGGGTGGCTAAGGCCCTCTTTCACCCATTGTAAGGCCTTTCCCCTCGGGATAAGACCTGCATCCTCCGCTCCAATCAATTCAAAAGTGGTGAATGCATCATGCAATTCTGCAAAATTGATCTCGCGGGCTTGGATCTTTGCTTCCGCAAATGCTCTTTGGAAGGCAATCACACTCGCAGAAAAACTAGGCTCTGCCGAACTCAAAAATTTTCCTGTCCCATGGCCCATCCCTTTTACAGAGATTTGACTTGGATCGGTAGAAAGTACAAGCGCAGCTGAACCATCGGATAAAGGGGAAATGTCATAGAGTCCCAAAGGAGAGGATATCATCGTTTGGTTTTCATACTCTTTCTCCGACAAATTCTTTTTGATTTGTGCGATTGGATTTTTCAAACCATTGTCATGGAGTTTTTTAGAGAGAAAATAAAGGTCACTACTCTGGTAACCATACATACTTAAATAGCGTCTCGTAATCATGGCTCCCCCTTGTGCCATGGACATACGCAATTGTTGTTGTCTCCTTGAGAGAACGGAACCTAACAAAAGATTGTTTTCTTCTCGGTTGAACTGTGACATCACCTCAGTGGCCAAAACCATTCCATGCTTATATCTGCCACTGAGAATCAGATTCACTCCTAATTGAAAGGCAGAAGCTCCCGCAGAGGAAGCAGTTTCGGATCGGATACAAAACGCATTTTGTAATCCAAGATTTTGCAATATTTTAGTAGGAAGGTGGAATTCCTTCGTGTATTGTTCCGGAGCAAAACTTGCAAATATGAGAAATTCGATTTTCTGTGCATCAAAGGATTGAAGAGATAGTTTCGCAGTTTCTGTTGAAAGTGATAATGAGTTTCCATTCCATTTACCGAATTGACTCAAGGAAGGTGAATGAATGTAAACTTTAGTCATGGGTTGATAGTTTAGGCTTGCTTGAAAAGTGAAAGCATTTTATGTTTCCTAATTATAGCGAAGCCGGGCGGGAAAAACAATGAAAGGTAAAAAAGAAATCTTAGACATCTTGGCGGAAGTGTTGGCTGCGGAGTTAACAGCGATCAATCAATATTTCATTCATGCAAAACTTTGCAAAAATTGGGGTTACTTAGAATTAGGTGATTATCTAAAAAAAGAATCCATAGAGGAAATGAAACACGCTGATGAAGTCATTGAACGCATCCTTTACTTAGATGGTATCCCTGACCTTCAAAAGTATATGAAAATCAATGTGGGACAGGATGTACCTTCCATGTTGGAAAATGACTTACAATTAGAGTATAGTGCAGTAGAGCGACTGAACCGAGGAATCGATGTAGCCGTTCAATGTAAAGACAATGGCTCAAGAGAGCTTTTGGAAAAAATATTGGTTTCAGAAGAAGAGCATATTGATTGGATCGAAACCCAACAAAATGTCATCAAAGAGATCGGTTTACCAAATTACTTGTCTCAAAAACTAGGAGATAGTACATAAAAACACAGTCTCACATATACCATGCAGTTTGCGGAGAGGGCCTTAGCCCTCTCGTCGAAGAGGAGATCCTCAAATCCCAACTCACGATTGTTTCCAAAAATCGAGGTGGCATTTTTTTCACCGGAAAAAAACAGAATATCATACAATTTGCACTTTCCACTCGGTTCAGTTCTAGAATCAATTTCCAATTGATCCAAGAAAAGGCTCAATCTTACGATGAGCTCTATGAAAAATGCAAAAAAATTGCATGGGAACAATGGATTGCCACTGAGCATAGCTTTCGGATCGATGCACAAACAAAAGATTCTCTTGGCAACTCTCAATTCGCCGTACACAAATTAAAGGATGCAATTTTAGATCGTTTCCGTGAAAAAAAAGTCCCTTTGCCGAATATTGACAAAAGGATTGCAGATATAACGATAGTTATTCGCTCTTTTTTAGATAAATTCAGTATCGAAATCTCTCTTACGGGCGAGTCAATTGGCCGAAGAGGATATCGTGTGGATGCTGGTAAAGCTCCAGTCCGCGAACCGATTGCCCAAGCTATGTTGCACCTTGGAGGTTGGAAACCTGGTGAACTTTTAGTAGACCCCATGTGTGGCTCAGGAACGATTTTAATCGAAGCTGCTCTCTACCAAAAATTAAATGGAGAAATCAACCGGTTTATTCTAGAAGAATCTCCAACCTTTCAGCTCTTATTTCCAGAATATGAATTCTCACAGATTCTTCAAACAAAACCTAAGGAAGCCTTGTTCTTTGGATACGATATCGATCCAGAATCGATTCGGATCGCCAAGGAGAATGCTTATGAAGCAGGTGTTGAAGATTGGATTTTATTTGAAGTACAAGATGTACTACAATTAAAAAACTCCTTCAAAAAACCTGGTTTTCTCGTAACGAACCCTCCGTATGGAGAGAGGATTGGAAAACCAATAGATAATCTTCGAGAATTTTATTTTCAGTTAGGAAAGCATTTAAAAAATTATTTTCCTGCTTGGAGATTGAGTTTATTGTGTGGTGAATTTTCACTTTTGGGAAAGCTAAACATGAAAGAGGAGTCACATCTACCCCTAAAACATGCCAATCTTAAAGCAAAAATTGTCCAATACCAAATCCGAAACTTAACGAGCTAAGGGCATGGAATCAAAAGATATCCTAGCAAAGGTTTTCGAAATCACAAGAGATCCGAGAGATGGACTCCATTTCTTACAGGAATTTAAGTCACTCTCGCCAGAATCTTTTGCCTTACTCTATGCAGATACAAATACAATATTCGAATGTTCGGAGGCACTTTTTTCTGATATCAAACTATTGTCGCGTTTGGACTTATACCCTGTTGTTTTTTTAGAAGAGGAATCATTTGAATATATCAAATTATTCTTCCAGTCATCCAAATTCCAGGACAATAGAGGGATTGGCTTTGCTTTTGAAGTGATTCCTGATGAAGGTGATTATCTTGGTAATGTAAAATCTTCCATTCGCTCCAAGAAAATTCCCGTCATATTATGGCAAAAGAAAGAGATTGGGCTCGTAGATTCTGTCTATCAGATTATCAATGCACTTCAGATCAATAAGGTTATCCAACTACACCATGAAGGGCCCATCTATGAAGAAGATAGTGGTAAAGTAATATCTCTCATCCCAACTGGCGAGGCATTAGAAAGATACAAATCTAATTTTGCCATTGAAGAATCAAACCGTGATTTGCATTTCATACAATTTGCCGAAAAACTCATCGAACTAAAAAATGACCCTCGATTTTCTGTTGTTTTGACTTCACCTTATACATTATTACGGGAGTTATTTACTGTTAAGGGAAGTGGGACCCTAGTCAAAAAAGAAAACAAAATTTATAAATTCACACAACTCAGCGAGGTAGATACAAAAAAACTATTTCAATTGATTGAAACTAGTTTTAGAAAAAGGATTAGCCCACACTTTTTAGCATCTCACTTTGACCTTCTCTATTTAGAAGAAAACTACCAGGGCTGCGCTTGGTTAAATAAAACCCAGTACGGTTACTTGTTATCCAAATTTGCAGTGAACGAAACTGCGCGGGGTGCAGGTGTCGGACGAGATATTTGGGATTTGATTTCAGTCGAAGCTATCCCCTTGTTTTGGCGATCTAAAACAACGAATACGATCAACAAATGGTACATGAAAGTTGCGCAAGGCATTGAAAAAGATGAGCAATGGTATTACTATTGGTTAGGTTTAGATCGCAAATTGATTCCAAACGTGATCGAACATTTAAAGACTATGCCAGAAGATTTTATTGCCCCATGAATCCAGTTTTTTTTTACGATGGCTCCTGTTCCTTCTGCACCAATCTTAGGTCTTTTTTAGAGAAACGGCTAGTGGACAAAACGATCTCTTTCCAATCCTACCTAAATTTTTCTGAATCAGAATTAAAAAAAATCCATCCCGATTTGCAGCATGCTATTTGTGCAGGAGAGGTACAGTACATTCGAAACGGTAAGAGATACCCCGGTTTTTTCGCTGTAAGAGCACTTTCCCATTCTTTGGCTATCTATCGTTGGCTGTCTTTTCTTTTGTATTTGCCTTTGGTTCCTTTTATTGGAATGGCAGTCATGTATTTTTTAAAAAGGATCAGGAAGTAGAGATTCTAATCCTTTCCAATCCATCGTAAAATTTAACTCTAGCTTGCAGAGCTAACCGATTGCCTTTGATTACTTCCGCTTTTTCACTTTCGGATATACAAATAGAATCTATAAGATTAAATAGTCTCTTGCTGTGTCCCTCATCGGCATCTAAATTAACTTGAAAAAACTTCCCTTCGGGTAAATCCAAATCCTTTTTCAGAAGAAAGTAGGCATTTGAAATTTTTGCATATTCTAATTTTAGCAAATATTCATTCGCTGGTCCTAAAGCTCCTAAACCATAGAAAAAACTCTTTCCAATAATTTCTTCCATTTCACCTAGATACTCTTTGGTTTCAGGCAAGGCATGCAGTCCATTCACATCAATATCTAATTTTTTGAGAAAATCGGTCAGGATAGAAACATGTGTTTCCTCAAGCTTTCCCTCTCCTAACTCTTCCCAAATATTCTCTACTAAAACAATTTTAGCCGATTGATTTTTTGTGAGACTAGCAACTCTTAAAAACCAATCAATGAATCCTATGGAAACAAAATATTCTTGTGACAACCACAACCTAAGGTCATCGATTCCCATAGATTCCGATTTTGCCAAAAGCCAGGGATGCTTTAAAACAAAATGGTCTCTAACTTCTACTTTGAGGGATTCTACAAAAAGACTCATTTTAAAATTTACCTTTTCCATATAAAAATCGTTTTGAGTTCTGATAATTAAATGCGGAAGAATCGATTATCTTTTGGAACATTTCACGCTTTGAAATTCCGGAGGATTCGCAAAGAATCGGCAAACAAGAATACCTAAGAGAGAGTCCAGGTGTAAGATTTGCCTCTAGAAAATAAAAGTTTCCATCCTTTCTCATAAAATCAAATCTGGCAGGGCCTACAATCTCTAGTTCCGTTCCTAAATCTAAAACGTATTTCTTCAAACTTTTTTCTTCGGAACTATTTAAATCAAAGATAAGAGTTTCTGGCATTTCAGATTTTGACTTGGTATGTTCATCATAAACTTTTCCAGGTGTGACAATTCTTGCAGGCTTTGTAGTAAGATACTCTGGGAAATGACCCAAGAGTCCAACTGTAATTTCATCACCTAATAAATATTCCTCGGCGATTACTTCATCGAAGAGCTCAAATAATTCACGGATTTTAGATTCATATTCTTTTTGATTTTGAATGATATTGGAATCGTAGATTCCTAAACTTGATCCTTCGAAATTTGGTTTTAAAAAAATAGGAAATTCTAAATCTCGCAGCTCTCTATGGCCTTTCTTTAACAATTGGGAATTAGATGTAGGGATAGCTAGCTTTTTTGCAAACTCTTTGCAAAGGGATTTATCCAAAGATACGATTTGGGCATAGGCATCTGAACCAGTGTAGGCGATCCCTAAAAATTCGCATAAATTGGGTATGTAAGCTTCCCTATTTCTAGACTGGTAACCTTCTATTAAATTCCAGACGAGCCAATTTTCTCGATCTTCAGGTCGAATGGCCACCAAACGTTCAACTAGTGAGATCCTATCAGAATAGATCAGACTATGGTATCCAAGTTCTTCTAGTTCCTTTTGTATCTCTTGGACCGAAAGTTTGGACTCCCATTCTTGGTTCCAAGGCCTTGGACCTTCTTCATAAAGATCAGCTGCTATCAATATGTTCTTCATTCTAATTGATCCCAAACGTTTTCACCTAGTATGGGATAGGTGAAGGACTCACTACTTTCTGGCTCAAAAGAGTAATGTACTTTGCCTGTCAAAGCAGATCGAAAGGCATGCTGACGGGTCTTGGGATTGTAGCCTAAATACCAATTTGGAGAGAGGGTTATTTTGCCTCCGCCAGCCGGTAGGTCATTTACGAAATGTGGGATGCCCATTCCGCCAATTTTCCCGCGCATATACTCTATGATTTGGATCCCCTTCCCGAGCGGGGTACGGAAACCCCGTGAGCCCGGTATCAATTCAGGGTCATACAAGTAGTAAGCGCGAACCCTCATTTCCAGAAGTTTCTTATGTAATTGGAGCATGGTTTCCTTGTCGTCATTGATACCCTTCAATAGAACTGCCTGGTTGCCGACAGAGATGCCAACCTTTAACAAACGCAAAATTCCTTCTTTCGCTTCCTGAGTGCACTCCTTTGGATGATTGAACTGTGTATTGCAAAAAATGGAAAGTGAATCATCATTGTATTTTTCTAGAATGGTAAGAAGGGATTTTGTGATGCGAAAAGGCAATGTAACTGGGTTCCTTGTTCCCAATCTGCACAACCTAACATGCGGAATCGCATTTAACTCTGCCAATATCCATTCAATGCGGGAGTCTGGGAGATTCAATGGATCCCCACCGCTTATCACAACATCCTCAATTTCGGGATGGTCTTTGATATAGGCAAATGCTTGGATTAAATCTGCCTCTTCCATCCTTTCGTCATTTGCCGAGACCTTACGGCCACGCATACAGTGGCGGCAGTAAACCGTACAAGAATGGTTCGAAAAAAGTAGAACACGGTTTGGGTACATATGGGTGAGTCCCTTCACAGGCGAAAGCCTTTCTTCGTGTAAAGGGTCAGGTGATTCTTCTGGGGAAAGGACAGTCTCATGCGAGTCCGGAACGATCATACGTCGTATCGGACAGTGCGGGTCAAAAGGATCGGAAAGTTTGAGGTAATAAGGACTTGCGGAAACATTGAGGCGAATCGTCTCCTTGATACCGATCTCTTCCGACTCAGTCAGGAGGAAGTATTTATGTAGGTCCTTTGCATGCACTCTATGTTTTAAGTGTGAATGATACTCTGCCCACTCAGTTTTGGCATACAGTTCGGCACGCGCCTGTATGATGGATTCTCTTACATGATTGCCTAACATAACTGGGAATTCCTTACTTGCCTTCTCACAACCGAAATCTTTCATGACGGTAATGCCTGTAAATCTACCGTCAGGAATCAAAATGTTGGCTTTCGATGTGGATGGGACCCTTTTTTCCTCAGAATCCATCATCTTCCAAACATATGTACAGGCAATCGAAGAGTTTGCGGCTAAAACAGGAAAAATTACAAAATTGCCGTCCCACGAAGCCATCATGGCAGAGATTGGAAAACCTGTAAAAACGATCTTTGAAAACCTTCTACCTGATCTTTCTCCAGAGGAGAGGGAAGGCATTTCGCATCGAGTTCTCGAGCTTTTATGTGATTCTATTCGCAACGGTGGTGGTGATTTCTATGCGGGTGTGGGTTCAACGATCCACCACCTAAAAGAAAAAGGGTATACCATCACCTGTGCTTCCAATGGCCGACGTGCTTATGTAGAGACTGTACTTGAGACAGCAGGAGTTCTTGCCTATTTCGAACCCATCTTGGTTGTCAACCAGGAGCATATCCTAACGAAAGGCGACATTGTCTCAGAATATCTAAAGAAATACCAACTCAGTCCAGAATCACTTGTTCTCATAGGAGACCGCTATAGCGATTGGGAAGCGGCGCGGAACAATGGATGTCGGTTTGCCTTTTGCTCGTATGGGCATGCAAACCCAGGTGAGATTCCTGATTTTGATTGGGAATTTGCTGACCTATTTGCTCTAAAAGAGTTTTTTTAAGCCTAAATTTCGTTTTCTCCCGATCTTTAGACTGTGGCCCCTCTCCCAAACCAAGCACAAGACAGAATGAAATCGCTTTCGTATTTGTTAGCGGGTCTTTTCTTTGTTTTGGTATTAATTGAAAAATCTATGGGCTTCCAAGGGACTCGATTACCCAATCCAACGCTCACGCAACAAGGATTTCGAAATCTCGGAAATACAAAAGCCCCCTCTCTCCAACAAAACCAAATGCAAAATCTGGGGGGGAATGGAGATTTAGATTGGGAGGATGATCTATCTTGGGAAGAGGAAGCATTAGAAGGTGCGATTCCTCTCCAAACAAATCCAACAAGCAACAAACAGAGTGTAGACGATTTTCAAATCCCAGAAATTAATTTTCCAGAGGAAGGATTTGCAAAGGGCAAAAAAAAGATTCAGGTAAACGCAGGTTTCGTTCCTATATACTTTCTCAAGTTTTATGGGCAAGGAAAACATTCACAATCTAACCTAGTCAAGGTAATGAGAGAGTTTTCGGGAGGAGATCCCATCCCGTTTGTCCTAGAACAGTTGCAAATAGGTCCGATAGCAGAGGAAAAACAAAAGGGAATTTTGAGCGCCATTCCCAAACGTATGAGGTATGAAAGCCAATACCGTCTCGAAGATGGAATCTTACATCTTTCCTTTTCCAAAGAATTAGGCATCGGTGGTAGCCCTGAAATTTTAAAGGATAGGCTAGACCAAATCACATTTAGTTTGGTGGGAAATTATGGGATCAAAGGTGTTGTACTATATATAGATAACCTAAGATTACGGTCTCTGGGAGGCGACGGCATGTCCTTACCCGATGTTTTGGTAAAAAATAATCGTAAAGTCATCCTTCTTTAATTGTATCTTAATACTTGCAATTCTAAGGAATGAGCTTAGTCTAGCAATCGAGAGTAGAAATGAGAAAGTATAGCCCAAGGAGATTTCTTTTTATAATCAAGAAGCTATTCCTTCGTACATACCACCCTACTTTTATCTCCACAAATTTTTCTGACATTCGATCCGCAGTTGTGATTTACGGAGTATTGAGTGCTTTTACTTCTATGGTATCTTTGTTTTTTGTGGACTCTTTGGTACGCACAAAGGAAGCAAGTTTTTGGATTTCATTCTTTCGTATCTCTTCTCTACTCATCTGCTTCTCCGCTTACTTTCTTGCAAAAAAGAGATTTCGGTTTTTTGAGAGACATATTTTTTCTTTTACCGGCTTCTTCATTACCTCTCTGATACTTATTTATATACCGATGATGGTATATGATAAACCAAACCATTCCTATTACCTCTTTGGATCTGCCATTGTCATCGCTAGCTCAGCCATCATTTTATGGTTAGAACCAATCCGTATCTTTTTCCTTTCTATTCTTTATCTTTGTATTTTCATCCCTTTGCATTTAAATTTTTCTCAAATCTTAGGATTTGATCGTTATGTTTTTTACCAAGATGTTCTCATCGTATGTTTTTTATTAGGTGTTGGTTTCACAGCTAATCTTCTGATAAACTATTGGAGATTTGAGGAGTATCGCTCAAAAATAAGATTGAGAATTACAGTTGGCAAATTGCTAAAAATCAACCAAAAGATCCATGACCTTTCCAGGATTGATTCCATGACCGAATTGTACAATCGTAGACATCTTTTAGAGCAGTTTGACCTCTACAAAAAACGTGCAAAACGGGAAAGTTTTTCCATCGGATTAGTCATCCTAGATTTGGATCGGCTGAAAGTAATCAATGACCAATATGGCCATAAACAAGGCGATCTTGCCATCCAAGCATTTGGGAAAACATTAAAAACGAGAGTCCGTTCCACCGATATTGCCGCTCGCATCGGAGGAGATGAGTTTTGTATTTTAGTATCTCCTGCCGACAAAGCCGGATTGGAAACTCTCACAGAAAGTATCCGCGAAAAAATCGAAGTGCTTCGGATTCCGATCTTTAACCAGGCAGGGGACTCCATACAAATCACCGTATCCATTGGAGCAACTTTGTTCTCATCGGAAGAAGATCCGAGTTTTGATGAACTCTACCATAGAATTGATACCGCACTCTACGAATCGAAAAATGCCGGACGGAACCGAATCACCATCCTTCCTCCATTTGAGCGCCAAACGTAAGCTAGACTAGCTGAGTGATTGTTTGCTCATTGTAGAGCAAATCCCTTCTCACAGGAGAAAAACCACCCTCTTTTAAAAATTTTTGGGCTTCCTTTTCCGTTTTTAAGCCAAAGGATCGGAGCACATTCTCTTCAATGACAACAGAAGAGATATCGTCCGCTCCACTCAGCAAAGCAAGCTGGCCCACACCCTTCCCAAGTACCATCACAGAAGTTTCAATGTGTTTGATGTTATCCAAAAAGATTCGACAAATGCCTAAAACTTTTAAGTATTCATGAGTTGGTACAGATCGTACGGTAAATCGTTTTGTTTGTGGTTGAAAAGTCCAAGGAATGAAAGAAAGGAAACCTCCGGTTCGATCTTGCAAATCTCGAATCACTTGTAAGTGTTCGATCACTTCTTCTTTTGTTTCTTCAGAACCAAATACGACATTGGCAGAGCCTGGCAATCCCACCTCATGGCAAGTCTCCATGGCCCTCACCCATTCGGTTACACTAGCCTTTTTGGGAGAAATGATTTGCCGCATACGTTCTGTTAAGATTTCCGCACCAGCACCAGGCACAGAATCCAATCCATTTTCTTTGAGTTCTATGAGGACATCTCGCAGAGGTCGTCTTCGGATAGATTCAAGGTTTATGATTTCAACGGGACTGAAAGCCCTAATGTGCATTTTGGGAAACCGTTTCTTCACAGCTTGGAGAACATCTAAATAATATTGAAACTCAATATCAGGATAAACACCGCCTTGCAAGAACATCTGGTCGGCTCCCATCTCGACCGCATATTCCATTTTCTCTAAGATCTGCTCTACCGTTAAGATATAACCCTTTCCATTTCCAATTTCATCCATGAAAGAACAGAAACTACACTCGACATTGCAATAATTTGTATAATTCACGACCCGAAACATGGTATATGATGCTTCCGTTAAAGGGCGAACCTTAGACCGAAGTGCCCTTGCCACCATTTGGACTTTCAAAAAGTCAGCGGACGAATACAATTCTAAGGCTTCTTCCGCTGTAATGCGTATGCCCGCGAGGGCTTTTTCCAGTATATGATCTGTTGGCTCAGACGGAACAAAGGAGAGGGAAGAAGATTGGCTCATATATGTATAGGACTGGGGAATCGCCCCACGAATCACGTTAAAATTTGAATTTTCCTAGACATTCATTTTTCTATGTAAATCATAGGAAATACCAACACCCTCAAAGGTAAAAACATAAATGGATATCGGAAGAATTCTCTTTCACTTACTCTTTACAGCGTTTTTTATCGTCGCAAATGTCGTCTTTGTAAGAGCCATCCTCTACAGACTTCGTTTGATCTTTCACGGAAGACCAGCCTTCTTCAATGAAGATGCTAAGAAAAATCTCAATCTTCCCTTTCGTCTAAAATCATTCTTCGAGAATGTAATCCTACAAAAGAAGAACTTTCGTGAGCCTGTCCGCGGAATCATGCATGCCTTTATCTTCTATGGATTCATCGTCTATACGGTACATACCACAAGCCAGATGATTGCTGGTGTGTTTGGCTATGGAATGGATGATCCATATCGCTTCATGTTGCCAGAATTTCTTTTTGGTGAATCGGCAAACCACATCTATGAGCAAACCGTAAATTTTGTGTCTATCCTTGTCCTTACTGGGCTTGGCTTCTTTGCTTGGAGACGATGGATCAGAAAAGCGAAAGGATTAGATGTACACTCTCCTGCCTCTGCTATCGTAATCGGCATGATTGCCACTCTAATGGTGACAACTCTACTCGGAAACGGAGCAAAAACTGTTTCAGCAGTATATTATACACATGCAGGTTTGATTGACGGAGCCATCGGCTCTGTTTGGGAAAAGTTAGGTGTAGCCAATTCAAGTGCCGATTTGGTTTTCCAAATCATGTGGTGGGGCCACATCTTGACTGTATTCTCGTTCATGTTGTACGTGCCAACTTCCAAACATGCCCACCTAATCTTTGCGCCAATCAATTACTTCTTCGCGACAGACACTCCTAAAGGCCAGCTATCAAAACTCAACCTGGAAGATGAGAATGCGGTTTGGGGATCGAACCGTGTCGAAGACTTTCCTTGGCCAAACCTTTTGGATGGTATGTCTTGCATCGAATGCGGACGTTGTCAAGTGGAATGCCCTGCAAACCGTACAGGGAAAATGTTAAATCCTAAAGCAATCATCGTTGAATTGAAACACCAACTATTGGAAAAGATGCCGCAGGTGGATGCAGCTCGGGCAGGAAAGACAAATGAAGAAGCACAGGAAGCAGTTGCTGCCTTGGATACTGGAGTCATCAATTCACATGATGGACTAAGCGAGGAGTCGATTTGGGGATGTACCACATGTTATGCGTGCGTAGAAGCATGTCCAGTTGGGAACAACCAAGTCAACGCAATCATAGAGATGAGAAGGCATTTGGTTTTAGCAGAATCAAAAATGAGCCCTGAACTCCAAAAAGCTTTCACAAACATGGAAAACAACTCAAACCCTTGGGGTGTTGGAGCGCATACTAGAGCAGATTGGGCACAAGGCCTAGATGTTAAGATCCTTAGCGAAGCAGAAGACAAGAATGTCGATATTTTGTATTGGGTCGGATGTGCAGGCGCTTTTGATGAAAGAAACAAAAAGATTAGCCAAGACTTCGTAAAAATCATGAAGAAAGCGAATGTCAACTTTGGTATTTTGGGTACAGAAGAAGGCTGTTCTGGCGATTCAGCAAGAAGAGGTGGCAATGAATACCTATACCAAACTTTGGCTCAACAAAATGTGGACACGATCAATGGCTATGGCATTAAAAAAATAGTAACAGCTTGTCCGCACTGCTACAATACCATTAAAAACGAATATCCACAATTTGGTGGAAATTTCGAAGTTGTCCACCACTCCGAGTTCATCAACCAACTTTCTAAAGATGGTAAGATTGACGTACAAGTGGCAAACGACGCCTCACAGGGCAAATACACTTACCATGACTCTTGTTACATTGGAAGGTACAACAACAATTATGAAAACCCAAGAGATTTAGTTAAAAAAATCTCGGGAGGAAAGATTGAAGAGGCTGTTGACCACCATGGCAAGGGACTTTGTTGTGGAGCAGGTGGAGCACAGTATTGGATGGAGGAGCATGTCGATGAATCCAATCCAGAGAGTATGCGTGTTAACATGAAGCGAACCGGGCAATTACTGGATACTGGTGCGAGTACGATTGCGACTGCCTGTCCATTCTGTATCACCATGATCACAGATGGCGTCAAGGCTGCTGAAAAGATCGACGCCGTGAAGGTAAAAGACATTGCTGAACTAGTTGCAGAAAACTTAAAGTAAGATGTCTCCCAGAGCAAGGGCCCTAAAGAATCGGTTGAATCTTTTGGGGTCACTTGCTCTTTTTGTTTCAACTTCCTTTCTCCCTCTCCTTTTTGCAGAAGAATCCAACAAACAAGGCGAAGGTGGTATTACCATCGTTGTAGAAAAAGGTCAGACCCTGTCAGTCATTTCCAAAACCTATTTAGATGACCCCAGGAAATGGAAAGAACTTCTTAAATCCAATCAGATTGATAACCCAAACCTAATCCTACCTGGTAGAAAGCTGTGGATACCAGCGAGTTTAGGAAAAAAACCAAAAGCAGAGGTGAGTTATTCACAAGGAAATAGCTCTGTTTTTTTGCATTCCCAAAAAGAAAGCCAATGGAAGGGAGCAAGCTCTGGCATAGGACTTTTCATTCGAGATGAGGCAAAGACTGAGACAGAATCTATCCTAGGACTAAGGTTGAATAATGGTTCTGAATTGGAACTATCTCCTAACAGCCATCTAATGGTTGATAAACTAAAAGGAAATGAATCGGAAGAGGCATTCTTTCTTAGGAAAGGTAGACTGAAAGCAATCGTAAGTAAATCAAATGGTTCCACAAACAAAAAAATGCTTATCTTAAATACACCTGCTGCTACCGCAGATGTTAAGGGCACAGAATTTATCACACTCGTGGATGAAAAAGATAGTACGATCTTAAGTTGTTATGAGGGATTGGTGACGGTAAGTGCGCAAAATGTATCCGTATCTGTGCCAGCCGGCTTTGCCACTTTCGTGGAAAAAGGGAAAGCGCCTACCAAACCTTTTTTGATTCCAGAAGCGCCTGTGGTCCAACCGTGAGAATTTATCTATTTTTTTTCTTTTGCTTACTATTTATCCAAGGCTTGCTCCTTTCACAGACAGAGCCCTTTCCTATGACTTTATTTTTAGAGGACCAAAATCCGCTCATTGCATTCTATGAAATCGAATTTTTGCGTTCCGAAGATGCAAAATCAAGCCCCCTCTTTCCTATACAAACCCTTAAACCTGGAAGGTCGATAGTGAAAGCAGATGCCCTTGCAAAGTACTTTCGCGTGCGCGCCGTTTCAAAACTAAATGTTAGAGGGCATTGGTCAAAAATCCAAGAAATCAAACGCTACCCTGCTTCAAACGCTAATCTTTCGCAGAGAGAATATGCAAAACCCGCAGAACCCAAAGACCTTTTTGTAAAAACGCAAAGGCCTAACCAACTGGAACCAGATCTCTACCTTTCCAAACCAGAGATTTCATTTTTTTCCCCAAAAGCAGAATCGCAAAAAGTAAAGTTCTATTACCGGTATGCTGATGTGAATTGGCGATTGCTCACAGAAACCTCTTTGCAATTTACCGAGGAAGGCGAATACAACCTAGAATACTATGCAATGGATGAATTGGGAAACCGAGACACAATACAGAAATATCATTTTTACGTGGACCTAAAGCCCCCGAGAACCTCTTTAAAGTTTCTTCTAGAAGGCAAGGATTTCTCAAATGGCCAAAATCAGGCTTTCATGCATCCGAACACAAATATTCAACTTTCCGCTGACGATTCTGGTTCTGGCGTGCAACAAATTTCCTACCGAATCGTCTGTCGGATAGATGAGAAGAAAGATTGGCTTGTTTACACAATTCCAATTCCTGTGAGTGAGATCCAGTCTCTTGCTTGCCCATCAGATTCTTTTATCCAGTTTAGAAGCATAGACTTTGTAGGTAATCAGGAACTCGACCAATCCATACGATTTCAATTTAATCAAAAATAAAGGACTATGGGTAGACTCAAATTCCTACTATTTCCTTTTAAGCTCGAGATTCTTAAAACACCATCTTTCTTAAAACTATTCTTTTCTCTAGTCGTATTCATTGTGCTTCCCTATGCGATACTGATCTCAATCTTTATCTATCAGAATTATAAAGAAATTTTGGATTGGAACTATCGCTTTCAATTAACAAGAGTTCAATTAATGTCAATTGATTTAGAGAACCAAATACGAGATCAATTGCTAACATTTTCAAAGGAACGAACCCACATCTGGAAAGGAAGCCGCATAGAATTATCGGAAGAAAAAAATTTCAGTATGTGCTTAAAGGATTTGTATCTTTCTTCTATAGATACACAGAGGAGTGTTCAATTGTTTTATTGTCCAAAGGATAAAGCAGGGAAGAACTGGATCCTCCTAACGCAAGAAAATGTGCTTTGGATTTACTCGGCAAATTTTTTAGAAGATTCCCTATTGGCGAATTCATTTAGTGATCCAGAGGATCAGATCTTTCTCATCAACCAGGATTCAAACTTTGGTATTTCAAGTGAAATTTCTGATCAGTTCCAATTATCCGAAGATTGGTCAAAACGACTTTTAGGTCAATTGTCTGGAGAACATTTACCTATCATTAAAGAGATTGAAATTCTAGACAAAACGTTCTTTCTTTCTAGTTTTCCTATGTATGGGTTGCCATTCACTCTCTATGTAGCTAGCCCAAAAGAAAACGTTTTAAGGCAACTCAAAGAAAACTATCGAAACCATTTGGTTTTAATCATAAATTTATTTCTCATTAGCCTTTTCTTCTCGGCCTTCATTTCTGGCAGAGAGCTAGAAGACAAGCGCAAATTGAGCATAGTATTCAGGGAATTTCCTCATGCCGCTTTACTGTATGACGCGGAAGGCAATGAACTATTATCAAATCCTAATTTAGAGTCCAAAATTGATATTCGATCCCTTGAATATGAAGGAGAATCTGTTTATCACAAGGTAGCAATGGAAGCAAGGAAATTCATTTCGCTTGCCCGTGATACTATCTCAGACAATACAAAATCAAAGATGGAAGAATGGGAAACTCTTTATAAAGATGGAGAAAAAATTACCCTGGCAGTAGAATTTCATTTATGGTTCTTAGAAAATGCAAGTCAGGATCCAAGAGGGAGCCTTATCATCATCGAGGATATATCAGCAAAAAAATTAGAATTTGAGAAGGAGATGGTCTATGCAAAGATTCTGCAAAAAAAATACCTTCCAGAGAAAAAGTTATCAATCCCTGAATTAGACTACGATCTTTTTTACTTACCATTGCTGCACGTTAGTGGCGACTATTATGATTTTTTAAAACTTTCTGACCAAAAATACTTATTCGTTTTGGCTGATATTGTTGGCCATGGTGTGCAAGCTGCAATGATGATGACTGTATGCAAAGTTTTGTTCCACCAAATAGTTGATGCCTACGATCAGCCAAGCGACATCCTAGAAAGGATGAATTTAGGAGTGAGGGGTCACTTCCCAGAAGCATCCGCATTTGTACCCCTTCATTTTCTCTATTTCGATTTTTCTCAGATGATGGTTTACTATGCAAACGCAGGCCATCCAGGCGTGTTCTATCTGAAAGCTTCGGGCGAGGCTATGGTCATCGAGAAACTCAATCCTCTCCTTGGGATGTTTCCCAAAATACAAGCAAAGGTTATCTCTATGCCTTTGCAGAGAAAGGATAGATTCTATCTATACACTGATGGATTGTCCGATGTAAGAAATCCCGAGGGGGAAGCTTTCGGAACAAAGGTTTTGCCCGAATTTTTAAGGCAAACAAAGGACCTTTCCATTGCAGAAATAAAGAAGGCTTTGCAAGAAAGAATCAAGGATTTTGCCAAAGGAACGCCAGCAATTGACGACATCACTTGGATTGGGATCGAAATCCAAGAATCAGTTTAATTCCAAAGCGTCAATCGGTGGTGCATTCAAAAGTTGAATCGTTTCGTTATTCTTTTGGAAGTAATTCATATCCCACTCCGAATCAAATAGCAAAGATAAATTTCCGAACATATCCTCCACCAAATTTACGTTACTTGGCAGTTTAGTCTGGTCTGCTCTATCAATCCAACGAGAAACAGTATAAGGCAAAATTTGTAAATTTGTATCGGCATTGTATTCATCCTTGAGTCGCCTCTGGAACACTTCGAATTGAAGTTTGCCCATGGCACCAATGATGGGAACACCACCCCCTATAGTCCTAGAACTAAACAAGTGCAAGATGCCCTCTTCAGCTAACTGGTCTAAGCCTTTTTTAAAGGACTTTAACTGTAATGTATCCTTACAAGAAATAGTGGCAAATAATTCAGGAGCAAAACTTGGCAAGGGGCGAAGGGCTGGAGCTGTTCCTGAAGATAGAACGTCTCCTATCTTAAACGTACCTGGATTGACGAGCCCTATAATATCTCCTGGATAAGCTAAATCCACTGTATTACGGTCTTGGCCAAAAAATGCGAATGAAGAAGAAAGTTTCACCTGTTTCTCAAGTCGATTGTGGTTCACATTTAAACCACGCTCAAAAACACCAGAACAAACTCGTAAAAAGGCTATCCTATCTCTATGCGCTTTATTCATGTTTGCTTGTACTTTAAATACAAAGGCACTAAAGGGCGCCTGAACTGGGTCAAGATATGAACCATCGCGTAGAGGAATATGGTCAGGCGGAGGAGCTAAATTAAGGAATTTGTTCAAAAAAAGCTCGATACCAAAATTATTGACAGCGGATCCAAAATACACGGGAGTTTCGTTGCCTTTCAGAAAGGCATCCACATCCACAGCACCTATACCACCCGATACCAGTTCGATTTGGTCACGGAAGGCCTGGACAATCTCTGCATCAAATTGTTCGTCTAGAGTTTTGTCATGCGGACCGGCTACACGAAAGCCTGCCTTTTGTTTGCCACCAGGGGTTCTATCAAATAGGTAGAGTTGTTGGTCACGCAAATCATAAACACCTTTGAAATCAAAACCAGTTCCTAGGGGCCAAACATCGGGCACAGCCTTGATGCCCAAAACCTTTTCAATCTCATCCAAGAGTGAGTAGAGGTCCTTGGTAGGCCGGTCCATTTTGTTGATGAAGGTGATGATGGGTATCCCGCGGTCTCGGCAGACTCGGAAGAGCTTCACGGTTTGTGGTTCCACTCCCTTGCCCGCATCTAAAACCATAACAGCTGTATCCGCAGCCATCAAAGTACGATACGTATCCTCCGAAAAGTCTTCGTGGCCAGGAGTGTCCAAAAGGTTTAGGATAGAGCCGTTGTATTCAAATTGGAGAGCAGCGGAAGTAATGGAAATGCCCCTTTCCTTCTCCATGGCCATCCAGTCCGAGGTGGCTGATTTGCCTTGTTTCCGTGCCTTTACGGCCCCTGCCAGCTGAATGGCACCCCCATATAGAAGAAGTTTTTCGGTAAGGGTGGTTTTCCCCGCATCCGGGTGGGCGATAATGGCAAAGGTGCGCCTGCGTTTGACCTCAGTTTCTATTTCAGCAAGGGACATAAAATGAATTCCATCTTGTGAAAAAACCCTTCTCTGTCGAGAATAAAGAAAGGCTTGCTCGAAATCGAGAGCCTGGTTTAGTTCCGGATTGACTTAATCATTATGTCCCATTGTATAGGGAGAGGGAGGAGCCTATTTTGATCAGATTTCTGAGTTTATTTCTCCTTCTATTGACCACCCAGATCCTCTCGATAGACTTTCCGAATTTCACCTTACTTGAGGAAGCCGCCAGGGAAGAATTCAAAAGAGGACTCACCTATAAAAACTTACGCCAATATTCTGCGGCAAAAGAACGATTACAAAAAGCCATTCAACTCAAGAAAGACTTCCATTTGGCCAGGTTAGAACTCGCAAACAATTACTACCTATTAGGCGAATGGGAACAAGCGCTGGAAGAGTTAGAAATTTTAAGCTCCCTCAGAAAAAACGATCTACTAATACAAAGCAAGATTGAAGTCTTACGTCTGGCGATTGCCGGAGGAAGTACATCTTTAGAGCGGATTTACTTCAAATCGATTGAAGGAGATGCCCTTCGGCATAATCGGTTTCGCAATCCTTCTGATATTACCTTTGATTCTTTAGGAAACTTTTATATCGCAGGTTTTGGGACATCTAATATCATTAAATTCAATTCGGATGGTGCTCCCATCGCAAATTGGAAAGGCTCTTTTCGCCAAAAAATTGAAAAGCCAGTAGCCTTGGCAAACTACCAAGATCACCTTTATGTCTGCGATTTTGCAAGGGATGAAATCTTAGAATTTGATCAAAATGGTTCCCTGGTAAGAAGTATTGGTGGTTCAGGCAATCAAAATGGTAAATTTCATGGCCCTTCAGGAATCGCATTCGATGAAAAAGGAAGTTTCTATGTTAGCGATTCAGGCAATAATCGTATACAAAAATTCAATTCTAGAGGGGAATTCGAAATTTCTTTTGGACAGGATGTACGCTTTGCTCTTAAAAATCCTGCGGGCCTAAGTTTTTATAAAAACCAGATCTACGTCGCAGATAAAGACAATAAACGCATTCTTATTTTTGATACTGATGGAAACACCAAAGGTCAAATCAAAAAATCTGAGTGGGAAAAACCTAGAAGTTTACGGATTATACAAAACCAACTTTATGTTTCTGATGAAATCTCAGGGATTTGGTCTTATGGTTTGGATGGAGGTGAATGGAAACAAAATTCAAAATTTAGAGACCAGAAAGGCGTATATCGAATCTTAACAAGACCCTTTTCAGTGAATATCGACTCAACTAATACATTTTATGCGGTTGACTATGCACGTCATAGAGTTGATATATTTACAGATAAGAATACACTGCTTTCTAATTTAGATCTACGCATTGAATCCATTGATACGAGTGACTTTCCAAATGTACATTTATATACAAGACTACGCAATCGATCAGGTGAAGAGTTGATAGGAGTGGATCGCTTGGCTTTTCGAGTCTATGAAAATGATAATATGACTCCCCTTTTCTCTCTTGCGAGACGACAAAAGTTGAACGAGAGGATGAAAATTGCCCTTGTCTTTGAAAATAGTAAGACTCTTGAAAAATCATATTCACTTCTTAGTGATTCACTCCAACCATTCTTTTCCTCCATTACGGATTGGGATGATATGAGTTTGTATCGTTCAGGAAAAGATTCTGTTCTAATTCTACCCAATACCCAAAGTAAACTAGATATTTTAGCCAAGATACGCGATACAAAAAAGGAAAACAATTTTAACTTTGGTAAATCTGGGTTTCAAGCTTTAAGCAAATTATCCACACACGTAGGACCGAAAGCTCTGATTTATTTGGTTTCCGATGAAGCTGGCGAGCAGGGATTTTTACAGTATTCAAAAACTCGCCTTGTAGAATTTGCCAAGTCGCATATGATCCCAATCTACGTCCTATATGTTGGTAAGAACTTAGAAAAGAAACAGTTCTGGTCTGATCTAACGGAACCTACAGGTGGAAAGTGGATCTTGTTAGATGGAGAAGGTGAAGAAAGGGATCTCTACCAATCTTTGAGAAATCACTTTGACAACCGCTATATTTTATCTTACAAAACCGATATCAGTCCGGATTTGGTCAATCGATATATAAAACTCGTTGTGGATGTAGAACACAGAAACGTTAAAGGTAAAGATGAGGCAGGTTATTTTGTTCCAGCTCCGTAAGCCAACCAAAGTCTTAGTTCTTTCACTCCTTATATTTGTATTTGCAGTATTTGCGGAAACAAAGGATATGGACGAACTTCTGAGACTTGGAAAGGAAAGCCGCCTCCAAGGAAATTGCAACGCAGGCATCATTCATTTCCAAAAAGCTCTACAAATCAATATGAATTCGTTGGAAGCAAAGCTCGGTTATGCGCAATGTTCCAAACAATTAGGCTCATTCTCGGATGCAAAGAAAGCTTTTGGAGATATTTTAAAGAGGGATCCTAAATTCTTTGATGCAGTCATCGGTCTTTCAGAAATTGATTTGGAAGAAAATGCACCAGACAAAGTCGAAAAGCGACTAGAGCCCTTACTCACAGAATTTCCGAATCATACGGGTTTGCGGATTTTAGAAGCAAGGCTACTTGGGAAAAACGGAAAACGAGAACTTGCAATCTATAAACTCAAAGCACTTAGCGAGAAACTCAGCAGGCCAGCAGATGTTGAAAAAATGCTTTCTGAATTGTACATAGAGACACAGAAGTGGAAGGAGGCCGAAGAGAGTTTAAACCATTATGTGTCTAAAGCACCTAGTGATCCAAGCGGGTTTACCTTACTTGCTAAGCTCAATCTCTATAGAACTTATTTTTCGGTTCCCGACCTTTTGGCTATATTACCAAACGCTGAAGAGTATCTACAAAATGCCTTAAATCTTAACCCCAAAGAAGAAAGTGCGCGGTTACTTTTAGTACATTTAAAGATGATTGAAGCATACCAAAATCGATCTAAAAACACCATGGTACTTGAAAAAGCATTTCGTAATATTTATGAATTAGCTCGTGAATTTCCCGAAAACCAGTACTACCATTCACTGGAGGCTAGCCTTGCTGATGATTTGGATCGAAGCAGATTTGCAGAATTCCATTTCCGAAGAACCCTGCAATTGGACGATTTAGATGAGATTACACGCTTTGAAGCCGAAGAATATGCAATCCGTCAACTAAAAGAGGAATCAAAATTTCGTCGTGAACTAGGAGATTATCGAAAAGAGCGTTTTCATGCAGAGAAGCGTTCCCTTTATTATAAAAGTGCCGTCTTTCATCTGTTACGTGCAAAAGATTTAATCCCTGGCAATGTTCGACAAGAACTTCTTGAATCGTATGATACTTCTGGCAATTTAATCGATTATATAAATCTGCTGATAAAATTACGTGATGAGGATCCCAATCACTTCAAACTTCAAAACAAATTAGAATTTGCGATCCAATCATTAAAGTCTTCCCTCGAGTATAAGGAAGGCCTAATCTCCTTAGAACCCAAAGGTGTAATTCTAAATCGAGTCTCAGTCAGTCCAGAAATCTTTGTTTTTGATTTAGAATCGAGGGTTCCCTTTCCAGAACATTATCCAGGGGGCCGCTTATTGGCAAAAGCCCTTAGATACGAATTGAAGAAAGTGTTCGATGTTAGGCTTCCAGAAGAAAGTGAATTCCAATTGATACGAAATTCTTTGCAGGAGACTAATTTCCATCCTTTCACAAAGACGATTCCTTTTTCTATAGAGTCCTTGTACCAGCTTGACCAATTGCGGAGGAACAAGACAAAAATTCGATATGTATTGCACGGGAATTATTCCTTCCATGATGACGTAATTGATTTAGAGATCAGTCTGTATGACAGAAACACATCAAAAGACATCGGAAAATGGAAAACGAGCCAAAAAGGACGGGATGGGCTTTCCGTCCTCTGCGCAAGGATTTCTGAGAAGGTAAAGCAACTCCTTCCCATTGAAGGGAAAATCTACCGCATCAAGGATTCAGAAGTGCTCGTGAGCTTAGGAAAAAAAGATGGGATAAGGTCCGATGCCAAAATCCTTTTCCAGAGGAAAGGTAAGGATTTGATGGAAGGAGAAATCACAGAACTAGGTATGGAAATTTCTCGTGTTCGGCCTCTGCAAAGAGGATGGGAAAAGGAACTCGCTACTGGTGATTTTGTGACTGTTCGTCCAAAGGTGGAAGTAAGTCCATAAAGTAATCTAAAACCAAATCAGAGATTTGCCTTTCGGTACCGGGACTTAGAATAAAACCTTTCCTTGTTTCAATTTGTAGCACCTTATCTCGAGCATACAGAGAAAGCACGGCCTCCACTGAGAAAAGCTCTGCCAAAAATCGTGGGCATTGGCTTTTTTCCACGGCTGACCATTCCTTGCCCGGGTTCGTAAACCTTCTGTTTGCTACCAAAGAATGGATCTCCGCCCTTGGAGTTTCCTTCCAAACCAAATCTACATAGGGAAAAAAATAAAATCTGTTTTCTTTCTCTTCAAAGGAGACTTTTCCTTCAGATAAAATTTCTTTCTCCGAATCTGCAAACACAAGCAGTTCTCGGCTTTTCAATGGGCGCGCTTCAAATCCTATGCGAATGGCAGGGTTGTGATTTGGCTTTCTATCAATTTCTAATCGTAGGCGAAGAGCTTGGTTTTGTTTTTTCTCCTCTGCTTGGAGTCTAATCAAAGCGGACTCCTCTAAATGTATTTTATGCTTTGTGCCGAATTTTCTTAAGAAATGAAACAAGGAATCCTCTAAAGGAAAGTGCTATATGTATTTTATCTGTAAGTCGGAGTTTTTTACGAGCGCAAAAAATTTGTTTGCCTTTCATGAAAGTCCAGAGGGTTTCACCTCTCTCGTAGCTGCTGTTGGAGGTGTGGATGTTTTACAAAGGCCAATTTCTTTACAGATAGGAGAAGTGGCCATCCTACGAGTTCCTGTATTTCCAGGGATCAAATTAAAATGGATAGCAAAACATACAGCTTACGAATCGGGTAAACTCTTTGAAGATACCCAAGTAAAAGGCCCCTTTCTTAGATTTGTCCACCGCCATATCATGAGAGATCTACCGAATGGACATTCCATCTTAGAGGATCGTATTGATCTCCAAGCTCCCTTCTGGTTTGTATCTCGTTTTATTGTCCTTCCTATACTGAAACGACAGTTTACCCAAAGACACCGCATAACGGCTCAGGCTCTTGACTGTCCTCATCATTTAATGTTTTGCGGGTATTCGAGTACCGTAGTCGATTAATTGACGGTTGTACTCTTTGTCCATCAGCGGGGAAGAAATTAAAAAATCTGCGCTTGATCGGTTGCAAGCCATTGGTATATTATAAAGGACTGCTACACGTAACAATGCCTTTACATCTGGATCATGTGGTTGTGCTGTTAGAGGGTCCCAAAAGAAGACCATAAAATCTATCCCGTCATCTACAATCTTTGCACCAATTTGTTGGTCGCCTCCGAGAGGACCAGAAATGAATCTGTAAACAGGCAATTGGGTTTGTTCTTGGATCAATTTGCCAGTTGTGCCAGTGGCTGAGAGATGGTGCTTGGAAAGCGTCCCTCTATTGTATTGAACCCAATCAAGTAGGTCTTGTTTGCGATTGTCATGGGCAATTAGAACGATCTTTTTTGCGACTTCCATTTTTCTTTGAATAGAGCTCATATTGTGATAGTTCTTGCCAAGTTCCAGGATTCAAGGAAACTTTCAAAATGAGCCTGAAAAGAATGAAAAACTGCGTTAGATTGCCCTTTTTTGCTCTCATGCTCTTGTTACATACAAACCAAACATTTGCATTCGAAACTAAGGTAGAGCAAATCCTCCCAACCAAACCAGAGAGAAATTCTCCCTGGGGGGAAGAGCCCGACCGACTGAAAGATCTAAAAATTCTGGATGGAGTTGATGAAGCCAATTCACTGGAACGTTGGAAAGAAGCGAACCGAGAATATTCACAAGCCATCGAAGGTTTTGAACTGCAAGAAAAGAACTTACTAAAGAAACACGAGGAAGCTCTCAAAGCATTTTATTACGAAGATAGGTATGATTGGCAAAAAAAGGCAAGAAAGGATAGGCTGGAAAAAGACTTACAGAAAAAAATTTTCGAGGCACGTAACATTGCAAATGCGAAACTAATCAAAGGTATCCTCTTACTAGATAAAATTGAAAATCCCAAGATCAAAGAAGGAGAGTCTTACCAAGATTTAAAGGCAGGGCTATTTCGGGAGTATATCAAACACCAAACAGCCTTTAAAAATTATATCCAAAGCATTGATTTTTTGGAACGATATATCGCATTGGGGGAAAAGTATGAAAAAGAGGCGGAGCCTCATAGACTCCTAGCACTTTCTTATGAAAAGCTAGAGACCACAGCCACCAAGGCAAAGAATGTCCCTCTCGCCGAGGAAACAAAAGCGGCTAAAAAGAAACACCTACTGCGGTTTGCTGAATTGCACTATGGAAAAGAATCAAAGGAATATCTAGCGATCGAAGAAAAGGTTTTAAAAGATATTTAATTGGATTTAAGTGAGTCCAAGCTGTTTTTTTAATCGTTTGTTTTCTTCTATCAACTCTTTGATTTCAGACTCTGTATAAGCGAATAATTTATCTTGTGCCCTGAGGATTTTGTCCAACTGCATTTCTTCGATTCTCGAATAGTTCAGTACTTGCTCAGTAGCTTTCTGTAACTCAAGCGCCTGTTTTAATTCTTTTTCACGCAGTTGGTCTAGTTGTTCGCTGGCCTTGACACGCTCATGCAATTCGATCAATTCTTGGTTTTTGAGATCA
This sequence comes from Leptospira ryugenii, assembly GCF_003114855.1. Lineage (NCBI taxonomy): Bacteria > Pseudomonadati > Spirochaetota > Leptospiria > Leptospirales > Leptospiraceae > Leptospira > Leptospira ryugenii. The sequence goes on from NZ_BFBB01000002.1 coordinate 599,689, forward strand.
ATCATCCGATCCATTGCAGAATTGATTCCTAGTTGGGATTTTTTCACCTGTTCTTCATAGTCCAAGATAGACTTCAAGGCAAGATTCTCTTTTTTTGAATCTTCGTATTCCTTGTGGGCAAGTGAAAAAACACCCTCAAAAAAACCAACGTTCTCTAAGCAGGTATTTCCAATTTCTAGAGCAGTGTGTTTGTAGAATTCCGTTTGGATGGATCGGTCTAGTATGATCCGTAATTCTCTAGTATGAAGCGGATTTTCCAAGACCAGATATTTGCTCTGGGTTTTGACCTCATCATAAATAACTTCGGATGCATCCTCCGAATAGACTATGATCAGGCTGAGGTAAGGCTGTGAATCAAAGCTTTGTTTTAAAATAGGCCGAAGTTGTTTCCACTCGGAGGCATTCACTTGTAAGAAAAGGAAGTGAAAGGAATGGGAATCAAAGGAAAGACTTTGGATGTCCGCGGTTTTAACCTGATTGACTTGGATGGTGATCTTTGGGTGCTTCCATAAATCCAAAGGAAATGGTTTTCTGTCTGAGACATTCCAAATGACCGACGTCTTCAAAAATTAGCTCCTCCGCTTCCTTACCTATACATAGAGAAAAGCAAGAAAGAGGATTTTTCCAGCAAAATTTCTTTTATTTTTTCCGAGGAAAACGGTTTTTTACTGCCTCGAATTTTGTTTCCCACCAATTCCGAAAGCGAAAGTAAAACCCCAGGTGCCTACGGATGGATTCCGGGAGTTTGGCATCAGTCCTTGTCATCATAATATAACCAGAGATCGCTGAAATGACGATATTGGCGGACCAGGGGCCAAGCCAATCAGGAACATTGGCTTTATACGAAATCCCTGTCCCAAAGATAAAAAAGAGATAGTATACGAGTAAAAACACCACGGCAAGGGTAAAACTCATTCCCTTACCCGATCGTTTGACGACAAGACCTAAGGGAAAGGATAGAAAGAAAAAAATCTGACAACTGAGAGGTGTTGCAAATCGTTTGTGAACCTCAATATTAAAGGCAGTGAGTGTCTTTTTTGACTCGTTCAATAGTTCCGAAAGCTGCGAAAAGATGGCAAATTTTTGGGTAAGGTCATCTTGGCCTCCTCCGCTTTGTGCCCCCATAAGAATTTCGAATTTTAATTTTTCTACAATTTGTGCGAGACCGTCCACACCTTTGATCGACATACCCATTTCATTCAGCATTTCCAAACCAGGTATCTTTTCCAATCCTTCGCTTTCAATCGCGGCTCTGATTTCAAGTAACATTGGTAAGGAGAAGGTATCGGGTTTCACATTGATGCCTAAGGTTTTGACTTCCTTTTTAGAAGGGACATTATAATCCATTTCTCCATTCATGAAATTTGTGATGTTGATTGATTCGGTTTCAGGATTCCACTCGATCACAAATCCCTTTTTTAAACGAATCGATTTTTCATATTCACCTTTCGCATTTTTCTTCTCAACAAGCAATCCTTCATTCGCATTGATGATTTGTAAAACCCTAGAGCCACCCATCGGAACCATTAGGTTATTTAAAACGATATAATCTGTACCTGAGGCTGAGATTTGCCATTCGCGGATCTGCACCTTACTTAGGTTGCCATTTGAGTCGACCCCTCCCGAATACATCGTTCTTCCCTTTTCCGCAAAAAGGTCTTGGGTTTTATCTCCTGAAAATTGACCTGGCTGGATGGCCAATAAGGGATTATAGGTTGCAATCCAATTGTCAAACTCCTTCATCTTACGCGTGTTTTCTGGACCAAGATAAAAGTTGAGATAAGCAACGATAAGAGTCGTAACAAAACCAAAGATTAAAAAGTTAGAGTAAATAAATGGAAAGGAAACACCTGAGGCTCTCATGGCGGTGATTTCCGAATCACCTGACAAGCGACCTGCAGCCATAATGCCCGACATTAAACAAGCCATAGGGATGGTCATCGGTAAAGTATTTCCAAAGACGTATCCCATATAATCTAAAAGTCGAAAGAAATCGATACCCTTACCAACAAAGAGTCCTATCATCTTTTGGATAGCGACTGCCATATAGATCATTGTAAAAAAGGAAAGGGCAACAAGAAAGGGACTGAGAATTTCTTTTAAAATGTAGAGACGGAGGACAGGTAGTTTGAACTTCCGAAAAAACCCTCCCCTGTCGGTATCGACCATAAAGCCTTCAGGAAGCTGGTCTTTGGAAAAGACACGGACGGTCCTTAAGTCTACTTTTTTAGGACTTGAATCCAGTGAAATTACCCTTTAAAGTTGCACTAGTTGCTGCCGTAACTTCCACAGTTACGATTTTCCCAATCCATTGTTCTAGGGACTGGTTCATACCTTCTGGAAGGGGAAACACCACCATACGCCCGCAATGCGTTCTTCCGCAGAGTTCTGATTTGCTTTTTTTGGAAGTATTTTCTATGAGTATTTCAAAAGTTTTGCCAACTTTTTCTAAGTTCTTCTGAAGTGAAATCGAAGTCTGTAAATCGACTAATTCTATCAGTCTTCGTGATTTGACTTCTTCTGGTACATCATCTATAAACTTCCGTTTCGCGATCGTTCCTTCTCTTTCTGAATATTTGAACATGAATGCCATGTCATAGCCGACCTCTCTGACTACCTCTAAGGTTTCCTGAAATTCTGCCTCGGTCTCTCCAGGAAATCCCACAATGATGTCAGTGGTAATGCCTACATCCGGGATCTCATTTCGGATGTTGTTGACTAGATCTAAATACTCATCCTTTGTATAACTTCGTTTCATATCCATAAGAACCTTGTTCGAGCCTGCTTGGAGGGGCATATGGATCTGTGAGGAAAATCTGGGCTCATCTTTCATGAGCTGAATAAGGTGCATGGGAAAGTCTTTGGGATGTGGTGATGTAAAGCGGATTCTTTCGATGTTTGTGCCGTTTAAAATCAACTTTACTAATGCTGCAAAATCATAAGACTCATATTGGTAGCTATTTACGTTTTGGCCTAAGAGAGTTACTTGTTTCACACCAGCTAATTCTAGTGACTTGATCTCCTTTACGATGGATTCGGGTTCTCTACTTCTCTCCCTACCCCTTGTATACGGTACCACGCAGAAGGTACAGAAGTTATTACATCCTCGCATAATGGTCACAAAGGCTTGGATTCCGTTGACCACCTTTGGTTCCAGATCATCATAGGTTTCCGTTCGGGAAAGTCGAGTTAGAGAAACATCCTTTTCTCCCGTCCTGATCTTTCCAATGAGATCTGGGAGGGAGCGATAATTGTCTGGCCCTACGATAAGATCGAGAGGCAATTCTTGGTGGAATAGATCCTCTCCCAGATTTTGAGCCATACAACCCAAAACTCCGATGACTAAGCTAGGATTTTTCTTTTTCAAATATCCCAATGATTGTAAGCGGCCATATATCTTTGCATGGGCATTCTCACGTACAGCACATGTATTCAGGAAAATAATATCAGAATCTTCTACGCTGGTTGCGGGCTCATAGTTTGCCTGACGAAAGAGCTCTTTAACGATCCCCGAATCATACTCATTCATTTGGCAACCATAGGTTTCCACAAAGACTTTCCCTAAGCTGGGTACTATCCCTGTATTGGGTGCTTCCACTTCCTGCAAAACTGGCTTCATAATTCTATCATTTTCAGAAAATAATCCTTGTAAAGCAAAGATCATGGCATACACAAATGGAGGTCTAGCCTGATTTATGTCATTGGTCCGCAAAGAAAATTATTACGAAACCCTAGGACTCCAACGGAATGCAAGTACCCTGGAAATAGTAGAAAGTTTTGAGAGGAGCAAAACATTTTGGGAGCAGTTAAAGTCGGAGCATCTGACAGTTGCGGAAGAAAAAATTTTTGAAATCACAAATGCATACTCCACATTGATCGATCCAGTCAAAAGAAACCTGTACAATGAAACTTTAGATTACGAATTTGTGTTGTTAGATGGTAAACCTATTGATGAAGACATGGAATTTGCCTATGTCAACTACCAACAGAACCAACGTAAGTCCTATCCAGAGGTATTAAAGGAATTCCAGCTGTTCAAAAAGGGTCTTGGCCAAATGCTCTGGCTTTTAAAAATGACCACTGCCTACTTTCTTTTTAGCCTCTTTCTCTACTCTTGTATCGTTCTTGTCTTAACCTTTCTCTGGGAGCAAAAAGAGTGGGAAGACTCGCCAATCTTTATTCCGAGCTATATGACCATCACATGGATCATTTATGCGATCCTACGAAAGTACTATCTCATTCCAAAATCTAAAACAAAACATAACATTCCCAATCAAGGAATAGATTGAAAAAGGATCGGCAGTAGATTTGGAAAACAGGCTCCACTTAAATGGAGTGAGTCCACAAAGTCTTTACAAGTCCATCGAGAATCCTGACTGGGATCAACGATCCGAAAGTCTGCCTTATATTTCTGTTTTGATTCCAAGACCAAAGCTGATGTTGCCTTTTGAAAATCAGCTAGAAGGGAATTTTTTTCCATCCGGCTTCGTAGAGGTGGAGCTACTACAGGGTAATAAAAAATCACAGGGATGTTTTTATCCTGAGTGATTTGAATCATTTGTTTGAAAAAATAAATTTGAGTGATGGATATTTGAAATGGATTCAGGTAGGTTTCAAACATATTCTCCGCATCTTTTTCTAGAAAAAAATCTGCATTGGCAAATTTGATTTCGTTTGGCATCGCACCTAATAATTCTCGATTGGCCATCAAAATTTTGCTTAGAAAATCTCGTTTGTGTTCTTTCCCAGTAATATTTGCACTCAAGCCTGGTACGAATCCAATTTCAATATTTTGGTTGTTTGCTTTGATTGCACCGAAATCTAGAGGATATTTGTACAGGGCAAATAGCTTCTTTAAAAAATAAGTTTCAACTTCATCAACGCTAAATCCATTGCTTGAAACGGTCCAAGGGTCTCCTTTGTTTTCCCTATAAAGATCCATATGTGTCAAAACAAATGAAGTCTCATAGGAACCATTGAGGGAATACTGTATCGCCGACTTGGTAAATAAAAGAGGATCTATCTCAACCATAAAGTAGGCAATTGGGATATCTTCACTAAGAATCCTCTCCATCCAATAGTATTGGAAGGAGATAGGACCAAATGGTGCGGCAAAGTTATAAGTATCTGTATTCGCCACAAATCGAGAAATTAACTTGGTATCAAACTCACCCGACCTTGAGCTTCCTAAGATAACACCGATTCGCCGATTTGGATTTTTTTGATGATTCTCCTTCATCACTTGGAAGAGATCTTCTTTGTATTCATAGAACGAGCGTTCTATTTTTTTCCAGCTATGGGTATTTTCTACAACGATTGGCAAAAAAAAGATCTTATCTACTAGAAACAAACATCCAGAGAGAAGAATTGGCAAAAAAAACCATGGATTAAACTTTTTTATCATACTTTAAAACTGAAAGTAAATGAATTCAGTTCCTCCTGGGGATAAATAGCCTAATAAAACAATGGCCAAAAATCCAAATCCAAATAAAAAGAAAAAACTCTTTTGGTTGGACCAAGCTTCTTTTGGGAAAAGAGGCTTCTCTTGTAAATAGTTCAAAAGAAAGGTGATTACTAAAGAATACAACAAAAGTTCTAATTTGGGTGTCCTTTGTCCAGAATGTCCGGTTAGAGAATTGACCCAAAGACTCCATCCATTTTTGACATTTGGTGCATTGAAAAAAGCGGCGGCCAAAGAAAAGACTGTAAAGGAATATACAACTCCTAGTATACTTTGTGTTCGCTCCGTCCAAACATTAGATTGTTTGAAAATTGTAATTTGCATTAGCTTCCATTTTCGCTCCAAACAAAGGAAGAAACCTTGGATCAAACCCCAGATGATAAAGGTAAAGTTCGCTCCATGCCAAAGACCTGTAAGCGCAAACATAAGGAGTAGATTAAAATAAGAACGGAGCTCGCCTACTCTTGATCCACCCAATGGAATGTAAATATAGTCTTTTATCCAACTGGCAAGTGTCATATGCCATCGAGTCCATAGTTCACTTACAGACTTGCTTAAGAAAGGAGCTCTGAAGTTTTCAGGCAACTCTATCCCCAAAAGTTTTCCGAGACCACGTGCCAGATCTGTATAACCAGAAAAATCGCAAAAAACACGGCAAGAATATCCAAAGTAAGCTGCAAAATTGCTGACTGCATCGTATTGATCTGGGTTACGAAAGATGGGATCTATGACCAAAGCAATATTGTCCGCTAACACGACTTTCTTTAATAGGCCTAAAAAGATTAAGAATGTCCCTTGGTAAGCTTGTTCCCGTTTGAGGTTCCACTGCCCTAGTTGGTGGAAGAACTCACCATGCCGAACAATGGGGCCCGCAACCAATTGAGGAAAGAAAAATATAAATAAAGCAAATTCTGCAAAATTAGGATTTTCTTCAGCTTCACCACGTTTGACATCTATGTTGTAGGCAATCATCTGGAAGGAATAGAAACTTATGGCAAGAGGCAAAGTGATGGATGCAAAACCAAACTGGTTGCTAAGGAAGGATTCCAAAACATCCTTTGCAAATACTGGAGAGGCAGTGATGAGAAATACAGTCTCCCATACAAAGTAAAAGTATTTAAATAAGAAAAGATTTCCAAAATTCAACAATAGAATCAAATAAAACCAAAAGGAGCCTTTATTTTTTAAAATTTGTTTGTTAGCGAAGTGATTGAAGGCAACCAAACCTAAAAAATGGAATGCAAAGGGAACCGACCAAGCCGCATAAAACAGAATGGAGGCGATCAGTAAAAAACCGATCCTGAACTTTCCTCGCAATGCCCAATGGATGCAGTAAACTAAAAAAAAGAAGAGTAAGAAACTAAGGGAAGTAAACTTCATGGACTGAGGTTTCCATTTTCTAGGTCCTACCCTCTTTCATCAACCTGAATCAGAAAGCCCTTTAAATATTCTCCTTCCGGATGGAAGATGCTAAATCCGTGGTCTGGACTCTGGGATAAGACTTTCAAAACCCTTGCTTCCCGTCCCGCATCCTTTGCGGCCGCAAAGATAATTTTTTGAAATAAATCCCGTGAGATATGTTGTGAGCAAGAGAACGTAAACAAGAATCCATTTTTTTTAATTTTCAGCAAAGCTTGTCGGTTGATCTCTTTGTAACCGCGACTCGCCTTTTGGATTGAATCTACGGATTTACTGAATGCTGGAGGATCCAAAATCATTAAATCATATAAATCTGATTCCATATTCTTCAGGAAAACAAAGGCATCTTGCTGGATGCTTCTATGATTCGCTTTGCTTGGAACCAAAGCATTGCTGTGTAAGTTTTTTTCTAGGATTTGAATCGCTCTCTCAGAGATATCTAAGCTATCTACTCGTACTGCGCCTCCCACAAGCGATGCCAAGGAAAATCCTCCAGAATAAGAAAATGCGTTCAAAACGGACTTCCCTTTTGCATACTGTTTCACTAAGTCTCGATTTTCCTTCTGGTCTAAAAAGAATCCTGTTTTTTGGCCTTCTTCCCAGTCCAAAAAATATTGGATTCCTGATTCATAGAAATAGACATCCTTTTGTTTGCCGTATAAAATGTTCGTTTTCTCCTTCACCAAATGATCTTTAGCTGGTTTTTCTATGATTAGTTCGACGCCTTGCTTTTTCAAAAATGTACACAAAATTTCCTTTCGCTCTCTTGCTTTGGGTGTTGTACATAAGATGACGGCTGTTTTGTCATAACAGTCCACTATCATCCCAGGGGAAAGATCCGATTCGGAGAACAAAAATCGGAATGCATTGGTGTCTTTGCTCAGGAAGGTTGAGACCTTTCGATTCCAAATATCAGCCCACCTCTTATGCCAAAAGGATTCATCGAAATTTGTTTCTTTGTCAGTCCAATGGAAAACGCGGACTCTGATTTGGGAACCCCCATCCCAATCACCAAAGGCTAGACGTTCGCCTTTTGCGTTTTGGATCTCTACGGGCGCAGATGATTTTGGATTGATTTCAGCTTCTTGGATAGCACCGGAAAAGATCCAGGGATGTCTAGATAGGACCGACTTCTCTTTTCCGGGTTTTAATTTAACGTACATAATATTGAAATGTCATTGATTCGTTTTGATAAATTGTAAAATAGGACGACTCCACGCCTATGATATTTTGCCTGCCTCTCATTTTGATTCTAATCAGCACAGAAATATTTTCGGATAAACTCCCTATCAGTTTCCAAATTCAGAATGTAGACCAGGTTGTCAGCTTGGATTCTGATCCCTACAAACAATCATTTTGGTATGTCACCGAAGGAGATAGATCTTTAGAGGCACTTACGGACATTTCAAAACTTCAGTGGAGTGAAGTGCTAGTGCCTGGCAATGCCATCAAGTCAAATCCCAATCTGGCAGGCAAAAAAAACATTCTTCTACTCAAAAAAATAAAATTACCAAAAGAGCAGAGCGGAAATTTGGCTCTTCGTTTGGGAGTCATCAATGATAGGGATGTTGTTTACTGGAATGGCAAAAAAATTGCGGAAACGGGCAAATGGGACTCAGAAGAACCACAATCTTATGATAAGATTAGAATCTATTCACTACCTAGCCATTTAGTTCGATTTGGCGAAGAGAATACACTTCTGATTCATGTCCAACCATACTTCGATTATACGATAGGGATAGAACAAGATACAACCGCGATTGGTCCTTCCGAGCTAATATATAAAAAATTCTATACGGAAGAATTTACCAAGTTACTATTTTTGGTAGTATATCTTTCTTTTGGTAGCTACTTCCTTTTTTTGTTTATCAGAAGAAAACGAGAATCCGAAAATCTTTTCTTTGCACTTTTCGCTTTTAATTTAGTATTTTACAATGTATTAAGAAATCAGATCAAATACGAATTTGATCTTCCTTTTCTTTTTATGAAGCGTATTGAATACATGCTTCTCATTTCACTCATCCCTTTAATGTTTCATTTCATTCGAAACCTGTTTGATTTTAAATATTCCAGATTCTTTCAAATTCTTGATTGTCTTGAGGGTTTATTTCTTCTCGGATTTGTATTTTCGAAGAACATTGAATTCTACAATTGGTTTACGACAAAATTTATACAACCGAGCTGGATTTTTTATACGATTGGAATTCTTTACTTTCTAGTTAAACGTATTTCTCAAAAAAATAAAAAGGCAACTGTCATTTTAGTAGGTGTCTTATTCGTTTTAGCTGCGAGTATCATAGATATTCTTTCGACGAGAGGCTACTTCGTTTTTCCTAGATTACTTGGCTATGTTTTTTTAGCATTTATCATCTGCCTTTCACTCATTCTAGCAAATTCCTTTGTGAGACTGCATGAAGAAGTAGAAGATTTGAATAAAAATCTTGAGAAAAAGGTAAATGAAAGAACGGAAGAGTTGAACCATACCTTAGAAAAAGTGAGCGAATTAATGGAAATCCAAGACGGAGATTATTTTTTAACTTCTCTACTCATCAACCCACTTGCACGTAATGACAACCAAAGTAAGCTCATTACAACCGAGTTTTACTCAAAACAAAAGAAACATTTTTCCTTTAGGGGAAAAGAATCCGAAATTGGCGGAGATATCTGCATTTCCGATAGTATCCAAATCAAAGGACAGAGATATACTGTATTTATAAATGGAGATGCTATGGGCAAATCCATCCAAGGAGCTGGAGGAGCACTTGTTTTGGGAGTGGTCTTCCATGCGGTTGTTACACGAACCAAACTTTCCGAGAATGAGATTGATTCACCGGAGATCTGGTTACGAGATCTGATTCTGGAATTGCAAAGGATTTATGAATCCTTTGATGGCTCGATGCTTACATCAATATTTCTCGGTCTCATCGAGGAATCAAGTGGCTTTATGTACTATGTAAACGCAGAACATCCTTGGAGCATACTCTATCGGGATGAAAAGGCATCCTTTATTGAAACTGAACTCTCCTTGCGAAAATTGGGTTTTCCAAGAAACTTAGATTCCTTTCGGATCAAAACCTTTCCCCTATTGCCAGGTGATATTTTGATTTGTGGTTCGGATGGTAGGGATGATCTAGCGATCGAAACTCAAATAGACCAAAAAGGAAGAACCATCAACGAGGATGAAACACTCATTCTGAAATTTGTAGAGACAGGGAAAGCAAGATTAGAATCGATTGTAAAGGAATTGGAGACGTACGGAGAATTGACGGATGATTTAACACTCATTCGAGTAGAGTATTTTGGTGAATCAGAGAAGCAAATCTCTCATTCACCAACACTTGAAGATTTAGACAGGATCCGATCTCTATACAAATCACAACACTATACGGAGGCCATTGTTTTTATAAAAGAACTTGTCAAAGAGTATCCCAATCATACCAAACTGTTACAGTATCTAGGTAAGTTCTATCTGAAGACTAAAGAGTGGTCAGAAGCATTGCAGATTTGGGAGGAGATACTCAAACAAAATCCATCGCAAGAAGAGATTTTACTACTCATGAGTTATGCGTATTCTAAACTAAAGAAGTACGATTATGCATGCACCAGTGCAGAGAGACTTTATCTAAGAAATCCAAGACATTTTCGAAATTTTATGAACCTTATCGCTCTAGCAAAAAAAACCAACCAAAGCCAAAAGGTTAAACAACTCTTACGCACTGGGGTAAAATTATTTCCTGAAAATCCTGAATTACAAGCTTTGCTTTAGTCTTTAGGAACGAAGAAAATAAAGAATCACTAGAGCACCAAGAACGATTCTGTAAACACCAAAGGCAAAAAAACTTCTTCGTCTCAAAAAGCTAATGAATAGCTTGATCACAAAATAACAAAGTAAAAAAGAAACGATAGAACCAAACAATAGAATACTGATTGTTTCTTCATTTAAGATACTACGGTGTTTATACAGTTTGTATACGCCAGCTAACAAAAGAACTGGCACTGCCAGAAAAAATGAAAACTCTGCGGAATCCTTTTTGGACAATCCCAAAAGGCGTGCCGTGATAATGGTCGCCGCACTTCTAGAGACTCCTGGCATTAGAGCTAAACATTGAAAAATACCAATCAGGAAAGCATCCTTGCGATTCAGATGTTTCTCCTTCTCTCCTGCTTTCTCTCTCCACTGTTCTACAAATACCATAACCAAACCACCTAGGAGCCATGCCACACCTAGGATCATCAACAAATAGGGGCTTTCTTTGATGCGATCTAAAACAGATTTAAGAGCAAAGCCTAGGCAAACGATGGGAGCAATGCCGATGGCTATGTTTTGGTAGAATAAAGCGCCTGTACCATCTTCTTTCTTTTGAAACCAGAAGTAGTATGCTTTTCTAGCTTCTTCCCAAAACTTTTTGTGGTAGAGAACCAAAACAGATAGAATGGCACCCGACTGAATGAAGATATCAAACAAGTCTTCGAAAGAGGCACTTCTCTCCCCTAAACCTTGGAAAGGAAAAAAATAGCTGAATAAAAATAAGTGGCCCGTTGAGGAAACGGGCAGAAACTCCGTGACCGCTTCAATTACAGCACGGAGAAAGGCATTGTACTGGTTGTCCAAAACGGTTCCTAAGTGAGATTATTGTTTCTCTTCTGGTTTTGGTTCTACTTTCTTCTTAGGAGCAAGGTATGCATCTAAATCGAATTTATCATTTCGTTTAATGGTAACTTCCTCTTTGATGCGTTCCACAACAAGGGGTAGTTCTTCTCGAGACTGTTGGCCTTTTAACTGTGTTTGGGCAAACTGAAGGCATTTATCAATTGTTAAATTGCTTATGTTCTTGTCCAATCCTCGCAAACGCTCGCACTCCGCTTTGATTTGATCGTCGGAGATGCGGATTTTTTTGTCCACTTCTTCGGAGACATACATCTGTGCAATGGTCTGCATTTGGACTTGTTTGAGTACTTCTTGTACATCTGGTCTGGAAGTGTAACCCTTTTTCTCAGCAACGATTTGGGTCATTACCATTTGTCGGTACGTCTGGTAGAAGTTCTTTTTTTGGAGCTGCAGGTTGAATTCCCGAAACTGTGGAGGAACTTCTTCTGGGCTCTTTTCGATGAATTCAATGAGTGTTTTTTTATCGATATTTTGCAACCGACTGATGGAATTTAGAGCCGTATCATACTGTGCTTCGAAATCCTTTACTGTAATTTTGTGCCCATCCAATGTTTCGATAACGGCACTGTCGTCGCCACAGTGGACGACAAAAATAAAAAGGGAGAAGAGTATGGTAAGTTTGTTTGTTAGGGACATGGAGGCTTCCAAGGCAATTTAAAATCTATTGCTTGAGACTGTCCTGATTTCTAGCAGCAATGTCTATCATTTTTTTGACTCAGTATTTGTACGAAGGGCGAGAAAACTGAGCAAACTAAAGATTTTAGCAATTTTTTTGCTATCGTCTTCCTCCTTTATCGAATAACGAAGGATAGATGGCTCCTGCGGATGGATGGACAGTCCTTTAAATTCGTTGATGGCTTGGATGATTGAGCTCGGTTCCCCTCTAAAATAGGTACCACATTTGAAAAGAACCTCCCCACCCTTTTCTGCCACAGACTCAAATCCCAAGGAGGAGGATAGTGTCCGTATCTTTTCGAGTTCCACGAAAGTTTTTGCGATCATGGGTAGCTCTCCAAAACGGTCTTCCATTTCCATACTCAATTCAGCGATCTCATCTAAATCGGTTGCTCCCTCAAATCGTTTATAAAATTCGATTTTTTGCTTCGTGTCGGCTATGTAATCATCTGGTAAGTAAAAATTAGCGGATAGATTGACCGCCGTACGGACCTCTACTTTTACATCCTCACCTTTTATTTTTGAAATCGCCTCTTCCAACATCTTCACGTACAGATCGAATCCCACTTCCATGATATCGCCAGATTGCTCTCGTCCTAAGAGATTCCCCGCACCTCGGATATCCAAATCTCTCATCGCCACTTTGAAACCTGAACCGAGCTCCTGGTATTCGAATATGGTATTTAGCCTTTTTTCTGCGACCTCTGTAATCAGAGACTTTGATGGATAGAACATATAAGCATATGCCTTTCGGTCACTTCTTCCCACTCTTCCTCTGATTTGGTAGAGTTGAGAGAGTCCGAACATGTCAGCACGTTTTACAATCAATGTATTGACATTGGGAATGTCGATTCCAGATTCAATGATGGTTGTCGTGACAAGGATATCATACTTCTTGTGATAAAAATCCACAAGGGTTTCTTCAATTTCATCTTCTGTCAATTGACCATGTAAGATACCAATGGAAACCTCAGGTACAAGAGAACGTACGTAGTTTGCCTCCTCCTCAATGCTTTCCACCCGATTGTAAACATAAAATACTTGTCCTTGTCTTTCCATTTCCTTACGGATAGCTTCTTGGATTAAAGTATCATCTTCTTCTAAAACATATGTTTCTACACTTTGTCGATTTTTGGGAGGTGTGGAGATGATGGAAAGTTCCCGAATCCCAGTAAGTGCCATATGAAGAGTCCGCGGAATAGGGGTAGCTGTTAATGTTAAAACATCGACAAGATTTTTAAACTTTTTGATTGTTTCTTTGTGAGTAACACCAAACTTTTGTTCTTCGTCGATGATGAGAAGCCCTAAATTCTTTGGTCTTACCTTGGAAGATAAAATTGCATGTGTACCGATCAACATGTCCAATTTACCTTCAGAAAATAACTTTAAATCATTTTTGATTTCTGTTGCTGATCGAAATCGTGAAACAAATCCAATACTGATAGGATAATTTTCGTATCTAGATTGGAAGGTATTAAAATGTTGTAAGGCCAAAATGGTCGTCGGTGTAAGTAACATCACCTGCTTTCCTGCCATTATGACTTTGAAAGCAGCTCGGATAGCAACCTCAGTTTTTCCATAGCCAACATCTCCGCAGACCAAACGATCCATTGGCCGTTCTGATTCTAAATCTTGTTTTACCGATTCAATGGCTACAATTTGGTCTGGTGTTTCCTCATATTCAAAAGCAGCCTCAAACTCCTCTTGCCAAATGGTATCTGGAGGGAAAGCAAATCCTTGTAATTTCAATCGATTGGAATACATTTTAACCAATTCTTCTGCCAATTGGTCAACACTTGTCTGAACCCTATCTTTTGCTTTTTTCCAAGAATTTTTACCAAGAGTATCTAACCTAGGTGAGTCGGTGCCTCCGATATACTTTTGAACGAGAGAAATTTGGTCAAGAGGTACAAAAAGTGTATCACCCCCAGAATATTCTAATTTTAGAAAATCTCGTTCCCGTCCATCTGCTTTTGTTCGTTCAATCTTTACAAACTTTCCGACACCATGATTAACATGTACAACATAATCCCCTTCCTTTAGGTCAATAAAGGATTCTATCATGCGGGAAGCTTGCTTTTTATATCTGGTTTTTCTTTTGTATTGCCTTCCAAAAAGATCGTTATCTGTAAAGACAAGCAAACCAGCATTCGTTGCCTCAAAGCCTCTTCTCAAATCAGAAAGTACAAACTGTACTCCTTTTGACAAGCTAGTAAAATCTATCCTTTCAGGCTCTTCTTGTTCTGTACTTGGTTTGGGCGGGACTTCCGATGGAAATAATCCCATCATTCGATTGAGTTGGGCAGAAAAGGAAGAAGTTATCAATATCTTTCGAGAGGGATCTTCTAGTAAGAGTTCATCGAAGTATTCCTTTGCCTCTCGAATCTTTCCTCGAAAACTCTTCACCTCTTTGAAAACATTGCATTCAAAATTATCGTTCTTTTCTGGTAATAAGGAAAACTGAATCCCAGGCGAATCTTGAGAGGTAAGAGAAGTCCATTCAGTTCCAAAAGATAAGAGTTTTTCGGGAGGGAGGCAGATGCTTTCCCCATTCTTTTTTTCAAAGAGAGTCTGGTATTCTCGCTGCATTCCAAATGCTCTTTCTTTGCTATCAAGAGGTCTTGGAAATAATAGGATGGGCTGGCTCTTAAACAATTGGAAAAGACCAGCCATTTTTCGCACCTGCGGAAAATGCTCTTCGATAATGTGAAAGGATTCTAGGACTGGCTTCTTTTTATCTGAAAACTGCTCAATGAATTGTTCATAGGCTTTGAACTCATCTTCGCTGGGTACCGATTCGTTCGCTGCTGTGATATTTACCTCATCAATCTTTGCAATTGACTTTTGGGTATTGGGATCGAAAGTCCTCAATTCATCAAGTGTGTCCCCAAAAAAATCCATACGAACCGGTTGGCTAAGATATGGAGTGTATATATCTAATATACCGCCTTTTAAACTGAATTGACCAAATTGTTCACAGACCTCAACTCTTTCGTAACCAAGCCTAACCAGCTTTAAGGTCAAATCATCAAGTGAATACTCTTCACCTAATTTCATCTGTATGGTTTTTCCTGTTAGGCTCTTTTTTTCTGGGACTAACCTTAAATAAGCAGATACTGACGTTACAAAGACTGCAGGTCGATTGGTCAGAATCCGATTGATCGATAGGATACGGTCGCGTTTCCACTCTTCTTGCCATTTTGTATATTCGTAGGGAATATTCTCTGGGCCAGGAAAAAAGAAAAAATCCTCCAAAGGAAGAAAGCTGACCAATTCTTTATAGAAGGCTTCCGCTTCGGAATTTGTTGGCAAAACAACAACACAATTTTCTTTATTGTCTTGGGAGAGAAAAATCTCAGCTACAAGAATAGAATGCGCCTGATCAGGGACTGCGCTTAGGTTGATTCTTTTTGTATAGGCAGACTTTACAATCTCCTGAAAAGAAAATGAATATTCAAATATACTTTTTTTAGTTTTCACAAGTTCCAAACTTTAGCTGATTCTAAGGAGTCGATTATCGATCAATCGTGTTTGGCCTACAAAGATAGCAATTGCCAAGAGAGAGTTGTCTTTTAACTCATCTAACTCTTGTAATTGAAGAGGGTCTACAAACTCTATATAATCAATTTTTATCATTGATTCTGATAAAAAAAACTCTGATACAATCTCTCGTAAAGAAGATACCTTTCTTTCCCCACCCTTCACAAGTTTTTCAACCAAAGAAAACATGCGTGGGATCATACTAGCAACTTCTCTTTCTTTTGGACTTAGCCTTACATTGCGTGAGCTCATCGCTAAACCATCTGCTTCACGTAAAGTTTCAATTCCTTTGACTTCAATCGGGAAGTTTAAGATCCTAACCATCTCTTGGATGATTCTGAATTGTTGGAAATCTTTTTGGCCGAAATATGCTAGATCCGGTTGGACCAAATGAAATAATTTTGAAACTATGAGCATCACCCCTTCAAAATGACCAGGCCTTGTCCTACCGCACAGGTTTTTTTGTAAGAGGGGAAGAGTCATAACCAGCTCAAAACCTGTTGAAGGATATAGATCATCTGTTGAAGGATAAAAGACAAGATCCACACCTGCCTGTTTACATTTGTTTAAATCACCATCCAAATCCACAGGATATTTCAAAAAATCATTGGGATCATTAAATTGTTTAGGATTGACAAAGATTGACATGACCACAAAGCCAGATTCCCTCTTTGCCTCTTCCACCAAACTGATGTGACCTTGGTGCAAATAACCCATAGTCGGAACAAATCCGATCTTTTGATTCTTTGCTTTTGCAGAATCAATAGACAATTTTAATTCAGAAAGATTCTTGGCGACGATCAATGTTGATGTCCTTCCGTTCTCACTTTAACACTTGTTCCGTGCTCTTCATCTAAACCTTCGAGCTCAGACATCGTTTTAACATATGGATAAAGCCTGGAAAGAGATTCTCTACTGATTTCCTGGAAGGTCACCCTTTTTAAAAATGTATCGACTCCTAAAGACGAATATATTCTACTTCCCCGGGCTGTGGGAAGGATATGATTGGTTCCACTGATATAATCTCCCATTGCTACTGGTGAATAAGGACCCAAAAAGACAGATCCTGCATGTAGAATGCCTGCAAACACTTGCTCGGGGTTTTTGGTCTGGATCTCCAAATGTTCAGGCGCAAGTTCATTTGAAAAGCTGATACATTCTTCTATGTTTGGCATTACTAGGATTGCTGAATTCTCATAAATTGCTTTTTTCTTCATGGCTAGTCTCTTGGGACGTTCTTCAAAAGCTTTCTCTAATTCTCTGGAGACTTCTTTTGCCAAAGCTTCACTATCTGTGAGTAAAATTGCAGAGGAATCTTCTCCATGCTCTGCTTGGGATAACATATCGCAAGCAAGCCACATAGGATTGGCAGACTCATCGGCAATGATGCAAACTTCCGAAGGCCCAGCAGGGCTATCAATTCCAATTAAACCCAAACCAGCTAAATATGATTTGGCGGCTGCAACATAGGTATTCCCTGGCCCTACTACAAACTCAGACTTTGGCACCGACTCTGTTCCATAAGCACAAGCAGCTATCCCCTGGGCACCGCCCACCGTGATGATCCTTTTGATTCCCAATATCTTTGCTAACCAAACTAAGATGGGTGGTAGACCTTCTTTTTGTGGGGGTGTGACCAATTGGATTTCTGGAACACCAGCAATGATTGCTGGAATGACACCCATAAGAACACTCGAAGGATAAAGAGCCGTGCCGCCTGGTGCATAGACAGATAGGGAGGGAATTGGGCTATGTTTCACTCCCAAACGATTGCCATCTACTTGTATGGACCAATCCTTACGCAATTGCGCTCGGTGAAAGGATTCAATATTTTCTTTTGCTTTTAAGAAAGCTTTCTCGATGTCCGGATCGATATGAACCTGAACATCCATTGGGTTCCAAACGATAGATTCCAGTTGAATCCCATCAAAGGTTTCTGTAAATCGACGAAGAGCCAAATCACCCTCTGTTTCTACGGACCTTAGGATGGGTAAGATTTTTTCAGTTGCATCCTTCAAATCTGATTTCGCAGATTTTAGATACTTACGATACAAAGAAGAATCCACTCGATTGGTTAGGATGATGGGAATGGACATATCTAGACTCTATTCCAGACAGCTTTCCGATGAAAAGTTTTTTTGCTCAGAAACGATACTGGATTTCTAAAGAATACCTAGGGTCTTGAGAAAAAATCTCATTGCCTCGCATGGGATTTAGTTTGGCTTGGGACTCAACCTTAACATCCATTCTCAAGTATTCGCTGCCAAGTGCAAAGCCTGGGTCTGGCATCGTGGCACTAGCCACATTCCGTCTTGCACTAAAGTATGCGTCTACCAGATTGTACAAGGCAAATGCAGCCAATGCACCTATTCCAGCACGGATTCCATTTAACTCTTGTTTGGCTTGACTATAACTGGATTCTGCGCTGTTTCTATTGAGGAGCCATAACAATTGCGTATCTTGGCTCTCAGAGAGAAAAAAACCTAATAATGATGCACTTTCATAATTTGATTTCGCAGAGAGAAACTGATTATAAGACGATGAATAAGCACCAGCAATACCCACTGCAATAAGGGGATACGCGATTAACTTCCAACGACTACCTTCTATATAATTTTGACCCCAGCCAGGAAGGACACTAGCTCTCCAAAGTGTCGACCAATAAGGTGTCTCGTAATAGTCCTCAGGAATTTCCTTTTTTAAGATTCTCTCTTGTCGTTCGGCAAATCTTTGCGCCTTTTCTTTACTTTCACTTAAAACAATTCTCTGTTTGGCATTGAGAGTTTTCTTTCTGGGATTTTCGAGCACCAAATCATATATTCCAGTCTCCATACCAGATTCAATATCAAAAACCGCCTTCGCTGAATTAGGTGGATCTACAATGACAGATTTTGCAGGAATCTTTCTTCCTTCAAGGATCATAAAAACTTTCATGTCGGGTAAAAAGTCTTTTCCTTCTAATTGAAAAGTTTTTGTCTTTTCTTCTTTTGAAATTGAATATACTAAATCTTTTGTTAAGGTTGGAATTCTGGAAACAACAACCTCAAAACTCACCCACTCAGAAAAGGATCCCACCTTTCCAAATTTATTGATTACACCCACACGGTGTTCATACCTACCTGAAATAAAATTCTTTAGGATATAGTATGGCACTTCTGTCCTCTCTGAAATCACAGTATATCCACTGGAATTTTTGATTTCCAAGAGATAACCCGTAGCTCCCGGAACCTCAGCCCACCTAAGCTGTGTAGTCGTTTCCTCTGTACTAACCTCCTCAGCCTGCAAGGAATAGAAAAAAAGGAGGAAACAAATTCCAATCAATCTATTCCACATAAATGGTACCAGGTGTTAAAATTTTTGGTGGACTCAACTTTGGTAGATTGATAAAGAATTCGGAACGAAAAGGAAGTGATTCCTTTTCTCCCTCTGGGCTTGGGTAGAGTGCCAAAAGTTCCAGTCGATGGCGACCTTCATTTAATTTACCAAAATCCGTAAAATTAAATTTTGTTTGTGTGGTTCTCTCGTTGATGATTAGCCTTTCCTTGATCCCACTTACATCCCAAACTTTCAGTCGATAAGCAGTGGCGCGCTCCTCGGCTTTCCAGATAAATCCTATCGCATTCTTTGCCCCTAAATCAATTGCTTCATTTCTTGTCGGACTGAGTAAACTAGGTGTTTCTCTCTGAAAATTCAAAGTGAAGGAGTGTATGGGGCTTGTTTGTTCTTTCTCATTCTTTTCCGCTATGACGCGCCAAAAAAATTTACCACCATCTCGGTTCGTCCACTCAAAGTAAGGGAGTGTCACTGTGTCTTGCGCAAGCAATGGATTGAAATTATTGTTTTTCGAGATTTCAATCCGGTAATTTACCTTTCCTGTTAATTTTTTCCACTTAAAGATTACAGTTCCCTTCTCATTACTATCCAAATCCGCGTTGTTGCTTGGACTTAAGAGGACTAGTTCTTCTTGCTTTACTAAAGTGAAATTGGAGACGAGAGAAATAGATTCTAAAGAGGAACTCGTGAGACCTCGGACACGCCAATAATATTCTCCTTCTTGCAGATCTTGGTTTAATTTCAAGAATGGAGCATCTGTTGTTTGTTTGACGACTAAATTTGCGAAATTAGCTGACCCACTTAATTCAAATTGGTACTTTACATAATCGGGATTATCCTTCCAGGAAAAAAATAGATTCCCCTGCATTTCCTCTTTTGAAAGTACCTTTCCTTTATTTGGCTCCACCAATACAGGTGGCTCTAAACTTTGTCGTTTCCCTATCGTAAATTTACTTACCGAAGAAATCTTTTCATTAACATCCGTAATATTGGAACGGGCAATGACTCTCGCATAGTACGTTCCATCGCTCAATCCTTCAAAGGAAATAGCTTGTCCCTGAATAGATTTTGATTTTAGTTCTTGGGTAAACCCAACATCCCTTGCAATTTGAGCGGTATAACTTGAATACAAATCAATCTCACTCCATGCTAGTTTAATCACGGGAAGTTCAGAAGTGTAAGAAAAGATTTCTCCATCTTTGGGAAGGTACAATTTCAACTGAGGGATTTGTAAGATACGGAAGCGGTGAGTTTCCGAGACAGCCCTTGTGTTGGATTCTGGATCTATATAAGCGATTCGCCAAAAATATGTGCCAATAGATAAAGGCTTACTTACACTTTCAGATTTTAGGTTTTCTTTTATGAGGATGTTTCGGAAATCCACTTGGCTAGACACTTCTAAAATTGGCTTTACCGCCGATTGGTTACTATTGTTTAGACCCGCGATTGTAAAGGTAATCGTCTCTTTCCCAGATTCGGATAAGATATTCTTTTTATCAAGAGGATAGACTAGATTAAATTTTGGTTTACTTACTCTTAATCCTTCGTTGGTAACGTTTGCTACCTCATCTTTTGAAACCTTCTCTTCCTTTCCATTAGCAGTGACTTTCGCTTCACCTTCCCCAACTTTTAGACTTAAGGAATCTTTTGTCTTGTCGAGTTTAATATCTCCTTTACCAACTTCGACTACTTTGTCGCCCGCCGTGATGTTGAGCTTAACATCACCATCTTTTGTTTGTTCTCTTGCCGCCTCAAAAGATCCGTACGCAAAATTGACGTTAATTTTTTTATCAGAAATATCCAATAAAATCATGGAATTTTCTGCTATATTGATTTTGGTTCCATCGTTCAAAGTAAGAACAGCATCCGAGAGATCTTCCGTACGTATTGTATCTCTATTTTTTACTTCCTGGTTTGATTCAATACTATCCCAAACCACCTGGTCATTGTATTTACGTAAAACGGTTTTTGTTTTAAATGTTAAAATTCCAATCGTTGGATTGTCTGAACTTGCTTTTTTTTCATTTAAATTTAAGTACAATAAAGTAGAAAAAAAGACAATTAGAAGCAAAAGGAGCGGAATCACAAATCTAGTGTCGTTTAGAAGGCGCATCGATTTATTTGTGTGTTCGTGTAAACACACCATCCCATGACTCATCTGGTTTAGAGATTTTATATTCTTCGCATCTTTCGATTAGGACATGACAAGCTTTGTCTTTCATTCCCTTCGCACGTTCTGACTCTTCAAAATAGGCAATTGCTTTATTCCAATCTCTATCTAGATAAGACTGAAATCCTTCTTCATACAAACGGGCAGATTGCAAAAGAGATTCAGAAATATTGGATCGATATCCTATCAGCTCATGTATCCTGACTGGTTCATTTTTTCCCTTGACTCGGACTAAATCTAAATATCT
Organism: Leptospira ryugenii; assembly: GCF_003114855.1. Taxonomy (NCBI): domain Bacteria; kingdom Pseudomonadati; phylum Spirochaetota; class Leptospiria; order Leptospirales; family Leptospiraceae; genus Leptospira; species Leptospira ryugenii. Next base: position 621,203 of record NZ_BFBB01000002.1, read on the forward strand.
CGTTACCATCTCGTCTTGGAGTTTTGCTTGTACTGAGTCTGTGATAAGAATGTTAACACCATAGTCTTTTCCAGCCGCTTCCAGTCGGGCAGCTAAGTTTACAGTATCTCCCATCATGGTGTAGGATGCGAGCGCATCTGTGCCCATAAAACCAACCTTAGCTGGCCCAGAATTTAATCCAATTCTGCAATCCATTTCTTGGGCTTCTCTTGTATAAAGTTGATTGGCTTTCCAGTATGCACGAAGGTCTTTGAGCTTTTCAATCATGTCAACACTCGCTCTAGCTGCCTTCAGCTGGTGCTCTTCAACAACAACTGGTGCAGAAAAAATTCCGACAATCGCATCACCAATGTATTTATCCAAAACCCCCTCATGTTGTTTCAAAATGATGGTCATTGCACTCAAGTATTCATTCAATAGAGCTGCCAAATCTTGGGATTTTAACTGCTCTGAAATCGTAGAGAAACCGGCAACATCTGAGAAAAAGGCCGTGATCATTGTCTCAGAGCCTCTCTTCAAGGCCGCAAGATCAATCATGGCCTCTTTGACCACAACAGGATCGATCATACTTCCTAAGATATTTTTTACTTTTTCTCTCTCTTCTAAACCTTTGCCCATCTCTATAAAGTATTCAGTGAGTAAGCCTACCTCATCTTTCGTAGTCGGCTTGATCCCGATGCGAAAATTTCCCCTGGCAATTTGCAAGGTGGCAGTTAAGAGCTGCAAGATGGGTTTTGTAATCGTTTTTGAGAAAAGAAAGACAAATACCAAGGCAGCACAAAGACCAATTGCCATGATGTATAAATTCTTTTTTTGGATGTCATAGACTGCTTCGAATGCTTTGTCCTCAGAAACGATCGTGATGACTCCTGTGTCCGCAAAGCCAATCTTTTTAAAAGAGCCTAAGAAAGAAGTTTTTGTGTCCTGGTCTAGATAACTGCTTTGGCCTGTTGGAGCCGCACTTGTTAACATTGTTTTAACAATAGGCATTTGAGAAAGATTGGATGCAGATAAAACCAGATCTTCTTTTGGATGCGCAATGACCATGCCAGAGCCATTCACAAAAAATGTAGTTTCGATTCCCTTTTTTTCGAAAGCCCCAATGATCTTTTGTAATTTGATGATCATAATCAATATATTATCCAATCTACCGTTCTCTTCTGTGGGGATTGCTAGCGAAAAGGATGGTTCAGAAAATCCTGGACTAGTATTTAAAAGTACAGGTTGTCCAGTAAATGCCTCAGAAAATGCATCTTGGTTCCGTTTGACAACATTGTGAAAATCTTCTTCGGTGACAGAGCTAAGTTTCAATTCTTCTTCATTGAATACTTCCTTTTTTAGACTGAGAGCATCTCCTTGTTTTTCATAAATCCCTAGATAAATAAACTCTTTGTCGGCTAAAAAATACGAGTCGATCAATTTCCGTTTTTGGTCTTCTGGAATTCCTATTGTGGTTAAGGTAACAGCGATTTGTTTTCCTCTCTCCGCTGCATTGAGTACGTCTGAAGCTACTTTAGAACCGACTATTTCGGCGATTCTTAGGTTATTGTCACGAAGTTGCAATTCGGTTGATTTGCGAAAGAAGTTTGATGCAAAAAAGATAATAGCACTTACGGTTAAAATGAAAAGGATTGAAATCACTCCCATCATTTTTAACTGGATTGAAAATTTCGTATTACCAACTTCTTGTGGTTCACTACTAGCGTCCACCTGAGTTGATTTTGATTCTTCCTTAACTTCTTGTTTTTCTGGCTCTTGTGCGGGCTCCGTCTCCTTTGCGGCAATCGCTTCCGTCTTTTCCTTCTCCTCTTCCGGGGAACTTACTTCTAAGGCCACAGCAGGAGCATTCTCTCTCGAATCCAAAGGTGCTTCGTGGATCTCCATGGGAGTGGAAGGCAATGTATTTACAGGTTGTACTTGTAATTCCACTTCTCTCGGACGAACACTTTGTAATATTGCTTCCTTCTTTATACCGCCAACTAAACGGATAGGAGGCAGACTCTCAAAAACTTCTGATGGGAATAATGTAGTCTTCTTCCACTGCTTAGCAGTTTCTTCTAGCTGGAGATACAATTCCCCGATCAAACCAAAGTTTTTGGCCGCCTCCTCCCAAGCCAAATTCGGCAGAGAAGATAAAGACAACTTTGCAAATTCAAATCGAATCCTTTGTTCGTCCTCTTGTGGGCAGAGTACGATTACTGTTTCTTTGGAAAGGGTTTGTGACCAAACTTTTTCGATTTTTTTATAAGAATGTAAATCCTTCGTCGGTACAAAAGGATATTCAATATAACTTATATTAGATGGTATTCCCCAAAGAGGAGCACCAAACCTCATCTCCGAATATAAACTTTGAGGACGAAATTGTACGAAGCAATAGATACCTTGAGACCAATCCCAAGTATCAAGGCTACGGGGAGAGCGATCCCAAAGCAAAAATTGCAATCGAGAATCATGCAGAAAGGAAATCTCTGGAGAAATTTCTAGCATACTAATTTAAGTATCGACCAAAACTTTGATTTATTCATTCGAATTCCTTATGAAAATCCTGACTTTAAATTGCAATGGAATCCGTTCAGCAGAGAGCAAGGGCCTATGGGATTTAATCCATAGCGAAAATCCTGACATCATTGGTTTCCAAGAAACAAAAGCCCCCGCCTCAGAAATCTTAAAACCCAAATGGGAGGAGATGGGCTATCTTGGCTACATTTGTTTAGCAGAAAAACCAGGTTACAGTGGGGTTGCCTTTTTTGTGAAAGAGAAACCAAGTAAGGCACAGGTAGGCTATGGAGATGGTCGATTTTCTTCGGAAGGTCGGTCCATACTCTTGGAATACCCAAAGTATCTTATTTGGAATCTCTACTTTCCTTCCGGAACGTCTGGAGAGGAAAGACAAACGATTAAGTATGAGTTTCTAGACCAGGTACTATTACTTTCCCAAGAATTACGAAAAAAGAAAAAACCTCTCTTACTCATGGGAGATGTAAACATTGCCCACCAAGAAATGGATATCCATAACCCAAAGGCGAATGCAAAGAATAGTGGATTTTTGCCAGAAGAGAGAGCATGGCTCGGCAAATTTCTGGCAGAAGGATTTATCGATTTTTATCGGATGTTAGAACCAAACCAAAAGACATACACTTGGTGGAGCTACCGAGCAAATGCGAGACAACAGAATAAAGGTTGGAGAATTGACTATATCTTTGGCTCAGAACATTGGAAAGGTAAGGCGAAACGATGCTATGTTAAAAACGAACCTATCCTTTCCGACCATGCTCCCCTCGTTTTAGAACTTCAAATGCCTTGACAAGCATCCTTTCTCTCATACAAAGAAAGAATGTTTAGCAAGCTTTTCCTTTCGGTCTGTTGTTTTTTGTTGGTTCAATGTTCCATACTCGGAGTCCTTAAGGATAAGGTACCAAAACCTGAGTTTTCTTTTGAATCCATCTCCATCAAAGAAGTTACCTTAACTGACCTAACCCTCAAAATGAATACTCAATTTGAAAATCCCTACCCAGTCAGCTTACCAAAATCGCTTTTAAATATGGATTTAAAGATTGAAGGTACAAAACTGAGCCATATTTCCACTGACCTGGGAGAGATCCAGGCGAAACAAACGAGGCAGCTCCCTTTCGAAATCAAAATCAAATATTCTGATCTACTTAAAATCTACCAAACTATACCCGATAAACAAGTATTAGCTGTTTCTCTCATTGGTGATCTAAAAGTGCCTCTTCCACAATCCATTGCGGCCCTTGGCAAGGAATCAGTCAGCTTTCCCTTCCAACAAGAAAGAGTGATCCCCGCAGTTTTACCAAATGTTGACATCCAAAACTTTGCGATTGAGATGCCCAGCCGAGAAAGCATTGTGTCCCAGACAAACACATCTGCACTCGCAGAAACAACGATCTCTTTCCTGGATGGATTGTTGTCTGGGAAATCAAAAACCCAAAGTGCAAAATCAGCGGCAAGTGCTGGGCTTTCCAATCTTAACTTAAAACTGAATACCAATTTTGATTTGAACTTTCAGAACAAAGCTGCTTCCGAACTGTTGTTCCAAGACTTTGCCTACCAATTGAAACTTGCCGGAGAGCCCTTTCTAGACGGTAAACCAAAGGAAATCGTGAACAATGGTCGGCAGTCCACTGTGAAGATTAACACTGCCTTTCCCATCGCCCAAATCAGCCAGGGACTTTACAAAACCATCCAGTCCAAAACTGCTTCCTTTGATTTGAACGGAAAATCTGGTATGAAAGTTCCTGGAATTGAAGATACAATGGACTTCAACTACTCCAAGTTAGGAAAGTTTAACTGGTAGTTATTTTTTCTTTTTTAACATCTGTTTGATTTCGTCTCTTGATTTGTGAGGGTAGAGACGAATCTGGTAGCTAATCAAAAATTTTGTTACGAGGGGCAGTCCATCTTTTGAGACATGCTCATAGTTCCATCGTGAGGCATCATTTTGAATGATCTTTGCCAAGTCATTCATTCGAGGGACCCGGCGGTCAAATGCGATTGTTTCCAATTTGCCAGTGGTTGCGTTTAGACCAATGGCAACAAATCCATCATCTACAAAATTCAATAGGTCAAATCGTTTGATTTCTTCTTTCGCAAGCTCATCACCACCCGGGTCTGGTTTTCTACGGATTTTGTCAGAGGAGCGGATTTGTCTCACCTGGTAGGAATCGGAGGCAATATAGACTCGGAATAGTTCCGCAGGGTTCTCCGACTTCTTTTGAAAGAAAGGAAGTTCATTGGTATGATTGCTTACAATCTCTCCGTTTTCATTAAAGAGAATCTCGCCTACACCACCTGGAGATGGAAGTTGTTCACCTTGACTTACAACCGATTGATTATTTTCCGTTGAACTTTTATTAGCTGATTTGCAGAAATACAAGCTTGGGAAAAGTACGAAGGCAACGAAAAAGGTAAAAAACTTCATAAATCAGTAGGTTTGTGACACTCTGTTTTCGAGCAAGTAGAATTCAAATAATAAGGTATTTGTAAAAAATGGTCGCAAGTCCCAAGAAGAAGAAAAATCCACACACATCTGTAGTTGCCGTTACAAATATAGATGAGGCAATAGCAGGGTCGATTTTAATAGCCTTCAGAAGTAAAGGTACCAGTGATCCAGAGAGAGAAGCAACTAACATATTGACTAACATGGCAGCACCAACTACTAGCCCCAATGTCATATTTCCTTTTACAAAAAAAATCAAACAACCAGTGATAGAACCAAGAACAATTCCATTGATGCAGCCTATCATAACTTCTTTTCGAACTGCTTCCCACCAATTGGAGACAGTTAGGTCTCCCAAAGCCAGATTTCTGATAACAACTGTTACGGACTGAGTACCCGCATTCCCTCCCAATCCAGCAACGATAGGCATCAGGGTCGCAAGTACCACAATTTGAGAGATTGTATCTTCAAAAAAAGCAACCACAGTACTAGATAAAAATGCGGTAAATAAATTTACATTTAACCATAAGATCCGTCTCTTTACGGACTGCATGATGGGCGTGCTCAATTTCTCATCCTCAGAAACCCCTGCCATGAGGAGGATATCTTCCGAGGCCTCTTCTTCGACGATTTCTAGAACATCATCGAGTGTAATTCTTCCAATCATACCTCCGAGATCATCAACAACAGCCGCACTGACAAGGTCATACTTTTTGAACATCCTTGCCACCTCTTCCTGGTCTGTATCATAATGAAAGGAATGCACATCCAGGTTAGTGATCTTCTCTACCTTAGTGTTGATAGGGCTTAAAAAAAGATCCTTTAAGGGAATAAATCCTCGCAAAATCCCATCTTCATCTGTGACATACACTTGGTAGATATCTTCAATCTCTTTTGCCTTTTTTCGCACATTGATGATGGCCTTTCTTACAGGATCTCCGAGACGGGCCGTTGCGAAGTCTTTAGACATTAACCTGCCTGCACTGGATTCGCGAAAACCCAACTGGGACCTAATTTCAAAACTATCTCTTTTTGATAGTTTGGAAAGAACCAACTCTCTTCTAGCGGATGTTAGATGTGTTAAAAGATAGGTCGTCTCATCGGTCTCTATGTAGGTCAGCGCTTCCGAAATTTCCTCTATCTCCAAATCGTCCAAAAATAGAGATAGGGTCTCATCGTCCATTTTGATCAGAGTATAGGCTTGGTCTTCTTTGGGAAGCGAGCGGAAAAGTAATAGTGATTCTTCGTGTTCAAGAGAAGGAAGTAAACTTGCAATATCCGCAGGGTGAGCTCCCTCCAGCAACTTTTTTAAGCCAGATGGTTTTTCTTCCCTTAATGCGTTCTGAAGTTCCTCGAGGAACAAATCGAATGACTCAGATTCTTTGTCGAACCTGTTTCGAAAGAGTGCCTCTTTGCTTACTTCTTCTTCCATCTAATGCCCACTCACCAAAATTAACTATTGACGATTATGTCACAAACTACATGTCTATGTATATGTCCCGATCTACTATCATTTCTCGGAGCCTTTTTTTCCCAAGCCTACTTTTTTTTCAATGTGTGCTCTTTGAGCCAAAATTGACCACAGTTCCGGATGCCTACGTTCGTGAAGAGGTCATGAATGAGGAACAAAAAACGGCAGTGAAAGCCATTAAACAGAGAATCATAAGTTTAAATAGTGAAATCAATGCCCTCAAAAAAACCATAGAAGTCAATGCTCAGTCCATCAGAATCTCCAAGTCCAAAATCCAAAAGCATATTGCCTCCAAGGATCTTGCAAACGAAAAGGAAAAACTTGCCCTCATCAAAGAAGACCCAAGCCTCGCCAAACGTTATTTAGATGAAAGCCAATCGGCTGAATTGGAACGCGGGAAGGAAGAGAGTAGACTCCAAGCTTGGAACCAAAAACAAAGTGAGGACCAGGCTAACTTAAAATTGAAAGAAGCAACTCTTTCAGAAGCCATCGCCGAATTGGAATTGGTTCGATCGGAAATTGGGATTAAATACCAAGAGTTCCAAGGCAAAACAACAAAAGATCCAGAGTATATAGACAAAACAAAATTTGATACTCAATACAACGAGCGGAAATCGGAGACAAGAAGAAGAACTGCAGAATGGGAGAAGATTAAAAATTCTGCACCGAAGATTCCCAAGATCAATATAGAGGACACCTATTCCGATGAGATTAAATAATCGCTTACTCTCGACAAGCTTAGTACTTTTATTCCCCAGCCTAGTCTATGCAGATTGGATCTATTTCCCTATCGAGTACAACCAACTCTATAAAGAAAAGTATGCCTTAGAATTGCAACTCGAAGATTTGCGAAAACAATACCAAAATGATTTAAAACGCCTTGAAGAAGAAAACCGCAATCTGCAGGCAAAAAACCAAAACCTCCAAGAAGATTTGGAGCTTGAGAAAAGAAATCGCAATGCTGACAAAGATGCTTACGCTGACAGAATTCGTGATTATGAAATTCGGATCAGAGGATTAGAAAAAAAGGGATCAGACAAAGAAAAGTCTTTGTTAGATGATGCAAAGCGAAGAGAGGAAAAGGATGCAAAAGAGATTGCAAGTTTAAGAAAGAAACTTGAAGACGATGAAAAAGCCCACCTCCAGAAAGAACAAGAATTACGGGAGCAATACGAAGCAAAAATCAAAGATCTAAAAGACCGCATTCGCAATTTAGAAAACGAAATTTCTGAACTCAAACAGATGAACAAAAACCAAAAACGAGAGTTAGAACGTTTATCTGACCAAGCAAAAGAGTTGGAAGAGAAATTATCAAAAGAGATCAACAATGGAGAGATCAGACTCAAACGATTCCATAACAAATTGATCATCAATATTGATGATAAAATTTCCTTCGATAGCGGTTCTGCTGAGTTAAAACCAGCAATCCTTCCAGCCATTGATAAAATAAAGGACATACTTGCTGCCTACCCTGAAAACTACATTTCCGTAGAGGGCCATACGGACAACGTTCCTATCAAATCTAAATACCGAAATAATTGGCAGCTCTCTACAGAACGAGCCTTGGCAGTCTTGGAACAATTGCTCACCAATAAGAACTTGAATCCCAAGAACTTCTCTGCGGCAGGTTATAGTGAATACCAGCCAATTGTTCCTAACACAAGCAAAGAAAACAAAGGTTTAAACCGCAGGGTTGATATTGTTGTCATTCCTCGGGCTATGAGCCAATCAGGTTCCTCTGAATGAACGATCACCACAGCCACCACCAAGAGAGTCTGAAATTGAAAAAAAGATCCAAACTCCTCTTATTCTTAGGTCTATCTGGTCTTCTTTCGATTGTAATCTTTTTCATCGAAGCGATTGGTTCACAAGAATCTGGTAGCCTTGCTCTCTTTGCTGATGCAGGCCATATAGCAACCGACATCTTTGCGCACCTAATTTCACTCTTAGCAGTCTACTTCTCTGCCAAAAAAGCAAACGATCGATTCCCTTTTGGATACTATCGAGTGGAAGTGATCGCAGCTCTTTTTAATAGTTTATTATTGGTTTGTATTGGATTTTTTATTTTATATGAGGCATACGTAAGGATGTTACACCAAGTTCCGGTTGAACCTCATTCTATGCTTACATATTCACTGGCAGGTCTTGTAGTGAATATCATTTCTGCGCTCCTGCTTTCCCAGGTAAGCCAAGATAGCTTAAATGTAAAAAGTACATATTACCATGTACTCAGCGATCTTTTAGGAACAGTGGCAGTTGTGATTGGAGCCATCATTATCCAAAACACTGGTTATCTTTTGGTGGATAGTATTTTGAGTTTATGTTTGGGTATTTTTATTGTGCGCTCTTCTTATCTACTCTTAAAAGAGAGCATTCAAATTTTACTCGAAGCAAGTCCTAAAGACTTTGAACGGGATCATTTCCTAAACCACCTAAGAGAGACCAAACATGTCATCGACATTCCCTCGATAAAAATTCGAAAATTGACATCAGGCGTTTTCACGGCCGAATTGCAGATCGTAGTTGAAAAAGATGCTGATAGAGATAAGGTGATTCTAGAGATACATAAAATGGCAAAGACACATTTTGGAATTCCCTATGTATTTGTAGAATGTATCGGTGATGGCTTGGCTGAGCATTTATCTCAAATCCTAGTGAAGGAATTGGACCTAAGCCACAATCACCACGGGCACCACCACCATTAATTGTTTCTTCGTGCCTTTCGTTTGAGGTACCTGGTGAATGGGTCTTCCCATACAAACATTTGATAATTGGGGTCTACATCGATGAGTGTTTTTCCCATTGAAATCTCCCTCGTGTTTTGGATGGCGTCAAGAAGAGGTTTGATTGGAAAGGGAAACTTGTCTTCGAGTATGCGCCTAAAGTCTCCTTCTACTAACGAATAGGCAACTTCATCTCGCCAATCCTCAAGTGTTTTCCATGCAAATTGAATTGATTGGTCTAGGTTCACATAATTCTTTCGTTCTGTATCACCTAACAATAATGAAACAAGACTAAAGAGCTCTCTCAATCTAATCTCAATTCCCAAATCTCCATAATCTTCTAAAACCAGAGATTCCGATGTTAGATGATAATTCTCAAGATGTAACTTCATGTGATTGCAAAGAGGAAGGAATGGAACCACCACTCTCTCTTTTTGGAACTCTACTGCTGGAGATTTCATAGGAATTCGGTATACGGGGAACTGATCACCGATTTTCAGCACCCAAAGGATCGAATCAGCAGAAAAGCCATTCGAAATGAAGGATTTAGTAGCGGTTAATGTGCCTTCCAAAGAAGGAGACTTTAGGTTCTTTAAATTGCCTTCCCAATTTGGTTCGGATACACCTGTTGCAAAGGTTTCTTGGCCTAAGGACAGCATTTCTAAGCTATGTTTCGCACATTTTGTCTGGCCCTTTCGCAATATTGTCCTTGCAACATTGATCTCTACCATAAGGCACATTGCCAAATCCATACCATGTGAAAGAGAGGAGAGTTTTTGGAGGTCTTTTTGGAAGCTAAGGTAATTGCCCTTTTCCAGAAAGGAATCTTTGGAATTGGGAAAGAGTTTCTCTTCGAAAAGATACTTCTTTGCCGATTGGTAAAAATCAACTTCCCCAGTCCAAGATTCTAAAAAAGCAAGGATCGAATTCACTTCTTTGCTTTTTTCCATTTTTGGTCAAAGGTCTTCTCTTCTTGTAAAACTTTCTTAAGATACTTCCCTGTGAAAGAGGTTTTAACTTCTGCAACTTCTTCTGGAGTTCCAGTTGCAATCACCTCGCCACCGCCGTCACCACCCTCAGGTCCAATATCAATGATATAGTCACATGCTTTTATCACATCTAAGTTGTGTTCGATGATGACCATAGAATTGCCTTTATCTACCAACGTTTGTAATACTTGCAGCAATTTTTGAATGTCATCGAAATGAAGTCCCGTAGTTGGCTCATCTAAAATATATAAAGTCTTTCCTGTAGGGCGTTTGGATAGTTCAGTAGATAGTTTAATCCTTTGCGCTTCGCCTCCAGAGAAGGTTGTGGCCGCCTGACCGAGTTTGATATATCCTAGCCCTACATCCAAAAGTGTTTCCAACTTTCGTTTGATGCTAGGAATATTTTCAAAAAAAACTGCGGCATCTTCGATTGTCATATCTAAAACATCAGAAATATTTTTGTTTTTATATTTTACTTCTAAGGTTTCTCGGTTATAGCGTTTTCCTTTGCAAACTTCACATTCAACATAGACATCAGGAAGAAAATGCATTTCAATTTTTAGAATTCCGTCTCCTTCGCATTTTTCACATCTACCCCCAGCAACATTGAAGCTAAATCGACCAGGACCATAGCCTCTAACTTTCGCTTCTTCCAATCCACTGAATAATTCCCTAACGAATGTAAATAGACCTGTGTAGGTAGCAGGGTTAGAACGTGGTGTCCTTCCAATGGGAGATTGGTCTATATTGATCACCTTATCAATGTTTTCTTTTCCTGTAATCTTTTTGTGTTTTCCCGGGACTAGCTTTGTACCAAGAAGAGAACTAGCCAATTCTTTATATAGAATTTCATTGATAAGTGTTGACTTACCTGAGCCCGAAACCCCAGTCACTACAGTCATTGTACCCAAAGGGATAGTGACACTGATATTTTTTAGATTATTATGATGTGCACCTAAGATCTGTAGCTTTTTGCCATTGCCTTCTCGCCTGGATTCTGGCATCAAAATCCTTTTTTCGCCAGTCAGATACTTACCAGTGACGGATTTAGGATTTTTCTTTATTTCATCTGGTGTACCAAAGGATACGATTTCACCACCATGCACACCAGCACCAGGTCCCATATCGATGATATAATCAGCCTCTTCCATAGTCTCTTTGTCATGCTCAACTACGAGTACGGTATTCCCCAAATTCCTAAGTCCTTTTAGGGTGGAAACCAATTTTGAATTATCTCTCTGGTGTAGGCCAATGGAAGGCTCATCTAAAATGTATAAGACACCCATCAGGCGAGATCCAATTTGAGTCGCGAGCCTAATCCTCTGCATCTCACCGCCTGACAACGTACCTGCGGAGCGACTTAGATTTAAATAACCGACGCCAACATCATGTAAAAAACTCAATCTTTGCAAAATCTCTTTTAAAATAGGCTTTGAAATGATCTCATCTGCACCCTTCCACTCTGAAGTTTTTGTAAACTCTAAGGCTTTCGTAATACTGAAACCGGTATATTGGTCGATTCCGATTCCATTTACCTTAACCGCTAGGGCTTCTGGTCGTAGCCTTTTCCCATGACAAACCTCACATTCATGGTTTGTCATAAAAGTCTCAAACCATTGTCTCATTGAATCAGATTTTGTTTCTTTGTACCTTCGTTTAAGATTTGGAATTACTCCTTCAAAATTTCTGGAAAATTCATAATGCGAATTTGCACCTCTGAAGTCATAGTCGATTTGAATGGACTCATCTCCATATAAAATGACCTCTTTCACTTTTTCAGATAATTGTTTCCAAGGAGTATTGATATTAAATTTTAACTTTTTACTAATGGCGGTGATTGTTGCCATATACCAATAGCTATTTGATTTTGAGCCTCCCCAAGCCTCGATACATCCATCGGCAAGACTTGCCTCTTCATCAGAAATGAGAAGCGCTTCATCAAACTCCAATAGTGAACCAAGACCATCGCAATGTGCACATGCTCCAAAAGGAGAATTGAAAGAAAACAACCTAGGCGAAAGTTCAGGGATAGAGACATCATCACATTTCGGACAGGAGAGTCTTTGCGAATATAAATGTTCTTTTTCACCATCATGAGCGATCACAATCCCGTCCCCAACTTTAAGACTAGTTTCCACGGAGTCTGACATTCTGGATTGGATACCCTGCTTCATGACCAATCTGTCTACTACGACTTCAATATTTGCTTTTAAGTTTTTTTTGAGATTGATATCCTCATCTAAGCTTAAGACTTCCCCATTCACGCGTACGCGGTTAAAGCCTTCTTTTTTATATTTTTCGAATACTTCCTTGTGCTCACCCTTTTTACCCTGAACAACAGGTGCTAGTAACATTAATTTGGTGCCCTCTGGAAATAGATTGATCCGATCTGTGATCTGATCTACTGACAGAGAAGTAATAGGAGTTCCACACTTAGGGCAATGAGGTTTTCCTACGCGAGCGTATAACAAACGCAAGTAGTCATAAATTTCTGTGACAGTTCCTACTGTAGAGCGCGGATTTCTGTGGGTTGTTTTTTGCTCGATAGAGATTGCTGGTGACAGACCTTCAATCAAATCCACCTCAGGTTTTTCCATCTGTCCGAGAAATTGTCGCGCATAGCTAGAGAGAGATTCAACATACCTTCTCTGGCCTTCTGCATATATGGTATCAAAGGCTAAACTTGATTTTCCTGAACCGGAGAGACCAGTGACTACCACCAATTTATCTCTCGGGATATCCAAATTCACATTTTTAAGGTTATGTTCTCGGGCGCCGCGTATACGAATGAAAGATTCCACATCTCACAGCTTGAATTCCTCTTTCATTCTGAAAAGAATTTTAAGAAATGACGTAGGTAGGGTACGCACTTTGTTCCAAAGATTCTTTCAATTTTTCTTTTTCCCGATCCGACTTTTTTACTTTCTTTTTCTTCTCTTAAGGAGCACAAGGCTCAGAAAAAAAAACCGGATACACTGGGAATTTCCAACCGAATTTGAGACTTCCGAAAAATCATTTTTTGTGCGCAAATTCCAAGGCAAACCTAGCAATCCCAACCGTATCGAATTTTTACATCTGTTTCAAATCTTATACCATCAAAACCATATCCAAGAGATCAAAATTTCTTTGCCGCCAATCCGCTGGACTTTAGCCGATGTTTGGGAAGTAAGAGAAGAAATTGTTAGATTGAAAGTCGAAAAACAAATCCGGTTCTTTGGTTTCGCCAAAGAAGGTGGACTGGCAAGTCTTTTACTTCTTTCTGCCTGCGATGAAGTGTATCTAAATGAGAATGCCGAATTTCAGCTATCCCTTCCCTCCGCCGAACCTTCCTTTTACGGTGATTTTTTAAAGACATGGGGTATTGAAATAGAAGCATTTGCAAGTGGGCCATTTAAGTCATTTGCGGAAAGTTTTACTAGAAACTCATTCAGTAAAGAAGCAAAACAGAACATTTCTCAGCTCATAGAAGAGCTGCAGTCAAAGATTCTCAAGGCATTGCAAGAAAAGATATCAAACCATGAATCTATCTTTTACCAACCATTTTTATCTGCCTCAAGTCTTCTTGCTTGTGGATTTGCAAATGGGATCGCAAAGGAAGAAGACTTCTTTTCTGAGGAGAAGCCTTTCACCGATGAAAGTGCCCTCCCTCGATGGAAAGCCGCAAGTGACTTCCGATTTTTCCCGAAACGAAGAGCTTTCCTTAGCATTGTCCCTTTAGAAGGAGGGATAACCGCTGGAGACTTCCAAGAGGAAAATCGTGAGCTTGGAAAGATTAGTGCATATCCGAGCATCAAACTTCTGCAGTCACTCAGGGAAGATGCAAATGTGAAAGCGGTAATCTTAGAGATTGATAGCCCAGGTGGTTCTGCCTTTCACTCTGAGCTTCTCTACCAAGAGATCAAACAACTCAGAGAAAAAAAGCCCGTCTTTGCCTACTTTCGCAATACAGCCGCAAGTGGAGGATACTACATAGCCTCGGCGACGGAAGCGATTTATGCCTCCCCAATATGCATTACGGGTTCCATTGGTGCAGTTTCCATAAGAGCCAACATAAAAAAATTGTACAACAAATTCAAAATCAAAAAAGAACCCATAGGATTTTACCCATTCCGTGAGATCCATTCGGAATACACTCCCTTAACAACAAAGTCCAAACAACTCCTACACGAGGAAATCCGAAGGGTGGAGTTACAGTTTTATAATCGTGTGAAAGAAGGTCGAGGATTCACAGATGCTGACCTAAAATCTTTAGGTGGTGGCAGGGTTTACTTACCCAAAAAAGAAAATAAGGTCGTAGATGAACTGGGAGGTATCTTTCAGTTGATCCAAACCATTAAGACAAAGCTAGGAACAGAAAGAATGTTTATCTCTTATGAATTACCGATTTACCATATACGTTCCGAAATTCCCTTACTCGGTCGTTTTTTCCGTAACCAGAGGCATTTGCAAGAGAGCTTCCAATTCCTGGAATCGCATTTATTGAATCGGGTTTTGTATTATTTGCCAATCCGTATACAATACTAAAGGAAGCCTACCTTTGGCTATGATCTGGCGATAGCCTTGGTAATTCGATTCAATATTGCTTTTGCATATTCATCCGGTTTGGGCATTTCACATATAACTCTTTTTTTTCCAAGCAAATCTGCATCAACCAAAGTACTATAGAGTTTTTTCATATAATCATTGTTATTCTCTAATAAAACATCACCTTTCTTTGGACTTGAGATATGAAAACCGAGGAATAGATCGTTCGTCTCACCTTTAGATTGAAACTCAAGGAAGGCATCCTTGGGAAGAAGGATTACCTGCGCATCTGGAGCATAATGCCTATACTTCATACCTGGGCTTAATGGTTGCAAAGAAGTTCCCTCTATTTGGTTGATTTTGGATACTATCCCTTCTGTCTTTAGATAATTTTCTATCCTTTCTACACTCAGCATTCCTGGCCTCAGAAGTACGGGATGTTCGGAAGTTAGGTCGAGCACTGTGGATTCAATTCCGATCTCTGGGATCTCGCCTAATAAAATTCCCTCCACCTTACCATCAAATTCCCGAATCACATCCTCAATCCTAGTCAAACTGGGCCTCCCACTTAGGTTCGCAGAGGGCGCAGAGATGGGGACCTTTGCTGCTTCTAAAAGCGAAAGTGCCCCTGCATGGTTTGGGATCCGAACAGCAAGGCTTGGAAGTCCACAAGTAAAAATGGGTTTTTCTTTGGTCGGTAAAACAAGTGCCAAGGGCCCTGGACTAAATTTCTGGAACAGTTGTTTGGCGATTTTCGGAATTTCGCAATATTCTTCTATAGCTGACCAATGCCGAAAATGGGCGATGAGAGGGTTGTCTTTAGGGCGTTTTTTGATTTCATAGATCTTGGCACAGGCGGAAGCTTGAGTGCTATCGGCGCCAATGCCAAAGACGGTTTCAGTTGGAAAGACTACCAAGCCCCCCTCTCGGATCAGCTGTCCCAGAGGAACTGGATCTTCAGTGATGAGGGTCTTCATATAGTTTTTATAAAGAGACTTTTTTCGTCTTTTCCTTGTTAGTAGAAAGCTTTAAGCTTGTCTTTTTTTCTTCTGGTTTTGCCGTCTCTTCAACTTCCACTTCCTTAACCTTTTCAACGGCAGGGAGCTTTCCTTGGACTAAGAGAGCAAGGTAATCATTGATTTCAGGATCATTGTCAGTTACGAGTTGCCAAAAAGAGAAACCACCTAAGTCATACTTACGAAGGAGAGTCATCTTCTCTTCAAAGGCCTTACGGTTCATGTAAAAAGCAACTCGGTCGCAACCACCACTTGAATACCAGAGTGTCGGATCTTCATAGGCGCGGTTTTTATGTATATCCGCGAATTTGGAGAGGTTTCTCCAATTGGCTACTTTGTTCTCGGTCAAAAGGATTTGGTTGATATCTGTGGGTTGGTGCTTTTTATGGGCGCCACTTCTGATGCGAATCACATCCGAGTGGTAAACAGCCTTTGCTGAGGCCTTACAATTCAAAGCCCAATCATAACCATAGGTTGGAATGGCCATGTACAATTTTTCTGTGGGAACTCGTTTTTTGGCATAGGAGATGATCTCTTTCAACCAAACATTTGGTGCTTGTGGGCCAGGGCCTGGGTTATGGTACTTCCTTGGGTGGAGCTCATAAGCCATGATCTTAACTCGATCAGCGTGCTTAGCCAAGAAGGCATAGTCATGAGTCGTAGGTCCACGCCAATTTTCACGGAAATCCATTTCGATGGCCTTGGAAAGCCCTTTGCATCGGAGTTCTTTTTTCTTGTCGCTCGGAGTCTTGGGGTGAACGGCAACGGAGATGAGTTTTCGACGTTTATGCAATTCCTTTGCGAGTAAAACAAAGAACTCTTCAAACTTTTCTTTCTTTTCGCAACTCATGCCTTCGTAGTCGATGTCAATTCCATCGTATCCGTAGGTTTCTACCTCGTTTACAATCACCTGGATGTGGTGGTCACGGATGTCCGTTCGCCCACCCATTCCTATGTTTTCGTTTATCTTTTCTTTTGGGTTTTCCCAACGAAAGATCGTGGGAATGATCTTCACTTTAGGATTGATTTGTCGCATCTCTTGGACTCGTTCCTTCCTTGCGGTTTGTGACCAAGAGGAAATCAATTCCCCATTGTTGGAGAGCCCACCACGCATCGTATAAATGAAGGGGTGGATTTCATTGTATAGGTGCACCGTTTTTCTCATGGCAGACCAGTCTGTTGACCAGGCTGAGGCACGGAAACTCACATCCTCTTTGGCTAGAAACTCTGGAGCCTTGTCTGCTTCTTCTTGCACGGTGGTTTGGGAAGGTTCTTTTGTTTCATCAAGGCTAGATGGATTCACTTCCTTTTCTACCTGTTCCAGTGCTTCCTTTGCACTAGCAGAAACATTTTTCAATTGGATGGATTCGGAATCTCGGTTGGACATCAGATTCATGCCGAGATAAAAGGAGAAAGCGGATAAAAAAACCCAGCTAGCAAATAGGAAGGTATACTTCGCTCTGGGAGAAAGTGTTTTTTTGGTCTCGATTGGGCTGTTTTCAGACATATATTTGTATCATTATCGTTCTAATTTGATTAGAACTAAAAAGAAATTAAAGTAGAGGAAATTCTCTCTCTGACCATATTTTTGAACTAGGAATTCTCTCACAGTATAAAAACCTGTAAAGCGAGAGGGATGGATATGCACCTATTCAAAGATAAAGCCGTTGTTCTTTACTGTGTTCTACTTAGTCTTTTTTTGACCTTTCTTTTGATGGCAGAACTGACAGGTAGTAAACTTTTTTCCGCATTTGGCTTCACTATGACGATGGGTGTGATACCCTTCCCTGTTACCTTTATCATCACAGATCTGTTAAACGAATACTTCGGTCGCAAAGTAGTACGTGCTACGACCCTTCTTGGAATGATCATGATCTCTCTAGCCTATCTTTTGATCTTTATCGATATCCAAATCCCCGCGATCGAGAACTCACCTATCGATGACCATTCTTTTCGAACTGTCTTTGCAAATTCTGGCCGGGTAATCATAGGTTCGGTGATTGCCTATCTAATAGGGCAAATGATTGATATCCATGTGTTCCATTATCTAAGACAAAAAACAAAGGGAAAACACATCTGGCTCAGAGCCACAGGATCCACGGTTATCTCACAACTCATTGATTCCTATGTGGTGATTTTCATTGTGCTTTGGTCAAGCCATAGCCTTGGGTCTATGGTTTCGATATCCAATACAAACTTCGTATACAAGATGGCAGTTGCCTTACTCATTACCCCTCTCTTGTATGCAATCCATATGTACATAGATCGTTTTTTGGGAGAGGAAACCAAACAAATCCTTTTGCGTCAAGCTATGGAAGAGGAAGGCTACGAGAGAAGCCTTCCGGCAGGCTGATGATGGCTTCCCCCAGAAAGAAACAATTGGAGGAACTCCTCGGGCCTGGGTTTGTTTGCTTTGGCCATAGAGGTATGCGAGAGCTAGTGCCTGAGAATACCTTAAAAGCCTTCCAGCTTGGTTTGCAATCCACTCGCTACTTTGAGTTAGATACTATGCTCACAAAGGATGAAGTATTGGTTGTGATCCATGATGAAACCCTTAACCGTACGACCAATGGAGAGGGCTTAGTCAGAGAAAAAACCTTCGAAGAAATCCAAACCTTAGATGCTGGCTCTTACTTTTCACCTAAGTTTGCAGGTACTAAGGTACCGAGTTTAGAATCCCTTTTTTACGAATTGCCAGTTAGCACTATCTTTGATATCGAAGTGAAATCCAACGAAGATGAAAATGAACGAAAGCTTCTCGCCAAACACCTGGTAACTCTTCTTAGCCGATGCAAAGCTAACCATAGAGTCTTCATTACATCTTTTGATCCTTTTTTATTGGAAGCAGTCAAGAGGGAAAATCCTGCACTTCTCAGAGGCCAACTCTTAGAGGAAGGGGATTCCCTTAAACAGGATTTTGTTTCAGAACCAGACCTTTTTCTACCAAATTACAAAGGTTTAACGAAAGATACAATGATAGAACTTTCCTCTATGTCTTACTCAGTCATACCATATACAATGAATGATCCAAAAGATTGGGAAAGGATGCTTCCTTGGGGATTACGAGGACTGATCACTGATAGACCTGATCTATTTTTGAACTTTCGTAAGGCTTAGTTCTTGAGAGATATACAGCCAGATGCGGTTATTCCATGGATCTAAAAACGACCAATACGTTTCAGTCGCTTTTGATTCTATCTGGAACTCTGATAGCCCTTCCAAAAAAAAATCCTTACATAGCAGAGTCAATGTCCCGGGCTCCACAGGGCAGAGTTTCTTGGGTCTAGAAAAAATGAGCCTTGTCCCTGTATGGATCTCTAACTCGGCATGGCTTTCGTTTGCCATTAAAATGGGAAATCCAAAGATGGAATGATAAAGCTCTGCCGCTTTTCGGGCATCTGGATTTGCTAAGAGGTTAAAAGCATAGAATTGAAAGGAATCCATTCCCTTATATCCTGGTTCCATACGAGAAAGGGCAATTCAATTCCCGAGCAAATACTGAATTTCTTGTCTTTGGGCACGACCTTACTCTCTTTATATGTATTTCTCCCTTTTTTATTTTATCCAGAGCTCTTCCATGCTGACCACCTTTACTTATTCTTACTCGCAAAAGATCTTTTGCATGCGGTACCTATAGCGGATTGGAATCTTCCTCCTTCCCTTTACTTTTTCCCTGATCTTTTTTTGGTTTGGTTTCCTATGCATTGGGAAAGTCCAGGAGCTCAAGTCCTCGGTGCTTCCTTCACTCAGGCTTTTGTTTTATTTTTTGTCGTATATGTTTACATAAAAAGGCATAAGGGAAGGACAAAGGCTTTGGAAATCCTAAGGCTATGGTTTCTTCTCCTTCTCTTTAGCTTTGCAATCGAGTTGGTTTGGCCAAGCCAATACCATCCATTTCTCTACCTCTTCCTAGTTGGTCACCATGCCAGTCTACTGCTCTTTGTATTGTTAAGCTTTTTCTTTCTTGAGAAGCAGAAGAAAACTATTTTAGCTTGGCTGACCTATGTCTTCTTTGGTCTTCTCTTTTATCTCTCTGATAAAATGATCGTTTTGAGTTTTCTGTTTATCTGGCTTCGACCCAAAAGACTTCAAAGTAAAATCCAGATCTCCTTTGCTTTCTTGTTTATTATTTTATTCTCAGAAATCATCCTATTCTCTCTCTCCGATGTCCTTAGGCCGCAAGCCTCCTTACAAATCCTCTTTCTGAAATTAGCTTCCTCCTCCTTCTCTCAATTGGGACATTTAGTCCTCCATTATGTTTATGATTTCGCAAAGATCCTTTTGTATGATGGTAACAAAGTCTACATATTTGCATTTGCCTTAGGACTCATCCAACAAATCTTCTTTCGAGATCCAAAGCAAATCTTTCCAAACTTAGCTTTGTTATTTTTCATTCACTTTGCCTTTCTGGTCTTCGTAGGAAGATTTTTATACCCCCATCCATTCCCGATTCGGTATCTGACCTTACCCTTATGCCTGTTCAGTTTGGAATTTGTTTCTCATGGCAAGGCTCTTCGGAGTACAAACCACATCCGGTTTTCCATCACAGCTCTACTTTGGACCTTCCTTTTCCTTCTCTCCCTATCTTTTCTCCGAGATAGGGACCACTACCTTGACTTCCAATCGGAGCGGGTCAAACAAATCCTTACCTATCTAGAAAACCAAAGAAAGCCCATCCTAAGCAACTATGAGACAAGCCAAAAAATCAGGTTCTACTCAGATGGAAGGATTTCCGCAGAGAGCATCGGTGTAGATGGGAAAGCCTACAATTGGATCGGGCGCCGAGAAGACAAATCTCTTCCCGAATCTCCTGAAGAAAGGGAGGCAAGGAAATGGATACCGAACTCCTTGACAAAGGACTTCTAAATATTGTGCTGGAAGGAGATGGAAGATTACGTACGCATTTTTGACACAACCTTACGAGATGGAGAACAGTGCCCAGGTGCGGCCATGAGCGAAGATGAAAAGGTAGAAATTGCCTTACACCTGGCCAAGATGAATGTAGACATCATCGAAGCCGGATTCCCCATTTCATCCCCTGTCCAATTCCAGGCTGTGTCTCGCATTGCACGAGAGGTTGAGGGCCCTACCATCTGCGCTCTTGCCCGTTCCCTTCGACCAGACCTGGAGTCGGCGCGAGATGCCATCAAAGCCGCAAAGAAACAAAGGATCCATACCTTCATTGCCTCATCCCCCATCCATATGAAACATAAATTGGGTAAGAGCCCAAGCGAAGTCTTACAAATGGCCAGGGAAGCAGTTCGCATGGCCAGAGGTTTTGTGGAGGACGTGGAATTTTCACCTGAGGATGCAACTCGTTCGGAATGGGAATTCCTGAGAGAACTTGTAGAGGCCGTCATTGAGGAAGGTGCAACTACCATCAACATCCCAGATACCGTCGGTTATACGACACCTCAAGAATACTTTGAGCTCTTCAAGTTCCTAAAAGAAAAGGTAAAGGGTGCCGATGCAGTCATTTTTTCAGCTCATTGCCACAATGACCTCGGATTAGCGGTCGCGAACTCTCTCTCGACTGTGCTTGCCGGTGGACGCCAAATCGAATGCACCATCAATGGCATTGGAGAACGGGCGGGCAATACGGCGATGGAAGAAGTTGTCATGGCCCTTCGGACACGGAAGGATACCTTTAAAGTTGAAACAAAAATCGATACAAGCCTCATCACCAGGGGCTCGCATTTGGTCAAAACCATCACCGGGATGGTAGTACAACCTAACAAAGCCATAGTTGGTGCCAATGCCTTTGCTCATGAATCCGGCATACACCAGGATGGAGTGATCAAAAATAGACAAACCTATGAAATCATGACACCGGAGTCTGTTGGTTTAAAATCCAATCGTATGGTATTGGGTAGACATTCTGGCAGAGCTGGTTTTAAAGACCGCATCATTCGCCTCGGCTTTGATCCTCGAGAAGAAGAATTGGAAAGTGCCTACCAGAGATTTTTAGAGATTGCAGATAAAAAGAAAGAAGTGTTCGATGAAGACATTTCAGCACTCTTCCAAGCACAAACACGAAAAAACCAAGTAGAAGGGAAATACCAACTCCTTTCCTTTGAACAAAACACAGCTTCTCAAAAAACGCCAAAAGCAAAGGTTAAGATTTTAACCAACCAAGAAGAAAAGGAATCAATCGCCGAAGGCGATGGTCCCGTGGACAGTATCTTTAAAGCCATCGATCAAGTCACTGGCTTTCAACCCTTACTCTCAAGGCTTTTGATCTCCCCAGTTACAGAAGGGACGGACGCCATGGCGGAAGCATCTGTCACTTTGGAATATGCCGGCAAACGTGTTGTCGGTAAGGGAGATTCAACAGATATCATAGAAGCTTGCGCACTTGCATATATAGATGCGCTCAACCGTCTCTAATATGAAAACAAGCCAAATCAGTCCCAGAAAGGAAGTCTTAGGATTAAGCCCCTACACGCCAGGCGAGCAACCCAAGGTTGGGGAAAGAGTGATAAAACTCAATACCAACGAAAATCCATACCCCCCCTCTCCAAAGATCAAAGCCGAAATCCAAGAAATCTTGGATAAAGGATTTCTTAGGAAGTATCCACATTACAACTCTGAGGCTCTACGGAATAGCATTGCAAAAAAGTACAAATTGCACCCTGACCAAATCCTAGTGACCAATGGAAGTGATGAGGCACTTCGTTTGCTATTTCAAGCAGTATTAGGTCCAGGAGATAGTATCCTTGCACCCGAGCCTACCTATTCACTCTATCCCGTTCTCGTAGAACAGTTGATGTGTGGAGTACGATTTGAAACCTCCCCTCTATTGTCAAACCTCCATATGAATCTTGAAGATCTACAATCTAGGCAAGCTAAACTACTTGCTTTCGCTCATCCTAATGCTCCAACAGGTATTAAAGAAGCAAAATCAGATCTTATATCACTCATCAAATCCTTTCCTGGTTACGTACTGTCCGATGAGGCTTACATTGATTTTGCGGAGGATGGCGAGAGTTTAATTGATGAAATCCAACACAACGCAAATCTCATAGTAACAAGAACTTTTTCCAAATCCTATTCCCTAGCAGGACTGAGAGTTGGCTATTTGGTCGCGTCGAAAGAATTGGTCGCAAACATTCAAAAATTGAAAGACTCTTACAATGTTGGGATGTTGGAACAAAAGATCGCTCAAATCGCCTTTGAAGATGAGACTTACTTCTCGGAATCAAGAAAAAAAGTAATCGTAGAAAGACAAAGACTGAAACAAGCACTCGAGGCTTTGGATTTTTTTATCCCAGAAAGCCATACAAATTTTTTGTTTTGCAAACCGTTAGGCGCTACAAGTCCCGAAGAAATCTATATTCGCCTAAAAGACCGCAATATCTTTGTGCGTTACTTTTCTAAAGGTATTTCTAGAAACTACGTTCGGATTTCAATAGGGACAAGTGAGGAATCTGATTTGCTTTTGGAAGCCTTACGAGAGATTTTATAAACACTCACCCCTTTCGAGAGGTGAGTGTTCCAATCCTTAGGATTGTATTGTGATCTTTGTCTTTTTCGGTTCTATTTTTGGTAATGTGAGTTCCAAAATGCCCTGTTTCATTTTTGCTTGGGCATTTTCCACATCTACAAACTTTCCGATGGTGAACTTTCTTGCATACCGCCCTCCTCGGAATTCTACAAGAGATGCCTCTTCTCCGTGGGAATGATCGAATTGAACGTTTCCTTCGATGCTTAGGACATCTTTTTCAACGCTCACTTCAACAGAGCTTTGGTCTATGCCAGGCATCTCAACAATGAGAATAAAGTTTTCCTTGGTCTCGTAGATATTTACGTTAGGCGAATATACTTTTTCTTCTTTTTTAGTCTGCTCTACAGTTGCTGTCGAATTTGTATTTTGGTTTGTCAATGCAGTCATGGCACTTCTCCTCTTATCCAAAATTAATGTTTATCTTTTTCGGTTTATCTTCTTCTCTTCTGGGCAGAAGGATTTGGAGCACACCGTTTGTATACTTTGCGCTCACCTTATCCGAATTAACTCGGAACGGAAGTTCAATGGTGCGAGTAAAATCTCCTGAGAAGATCTCTCGACGGTGCACTTCAGTTCCTTCTGCTAATTCTTCCGAGTTCTTCTTTCCGTGGATGGTGAGTAGATTGTCTTTCACCGAGATATCAATGTTTTCAATGTCCATACCAGGTACGAGGGCAGTCACTAGAGCCTCCTCCTCCTTAGTAAAGATATTCACAGGAGGGAAACTTCTTAAGTTCCCAAACTGTGCATCAAGAATCGATCTCGTGATCTCTTCATTGAAACGATCGAAATCCCTCCAGAATGGGTTATGTCTATGTGGGTTGTCTAAGATTCGGAATAACATCTGATCCTCCTATTGGCACTCATATGTTTTAACTGCTAATTAATTTAGCACTCTGTGTCTTAGACTGCTAATTTCAATCTTTTTTTTATTTTCTTAGGAAAAAAATAGATTTTTCCCCAGAAAATCTTGGAAAATGATGCTAACATGCACCCCCTCGAGAGATTAGAATCCTTAGGACTTAAGCTTCCCGCCGTTCCCCAAGCCCTTGCACTGTATCTACCCTCGCAAAAAGTAGGAAATTTGGTCTTCACCTCGGGCCAATTGCCTTTGGTAAACGGCGCTCTTGAGGCCAAAGGGAAAGTAGGAGAATCCGCGAGCCTTGAACTTGCCAAAAAGCAAGCTGAGATTTGTTGCCTGAACGCCCTCTCTACTTTACTCATGCATATCAAGGACTTAAGCGAGGTTAAAAAGATTGTAAAACTGGGTGTCTACGTTGCCTCCCATCCTAATTTTACAGAACAGCATTTGGTTGCGAATGGTGCATCTGAACTCTTGGTCTCTCTGTTTGGCGAACAAGGTAAACATGCTCGTTTTGCGATAGGAGTCAGTTCCCTGCCTTTGGATGCAATTGTTGAATTAGAATTGGTTGCGGAAGTATAATGGAAGTTTTGCGTTCTACGATTGCATTTATATCCTTTTCCATTCAACTCATTCCGCTAGTTCTATTAGGTTGGTTAGAGCTTTTCAAATCTGGATTTCTTTTTTTATACCGCTTCTGGGAGCAGAAGTTTCTTCTAGATAAACTTTTGTTCTTGGCCTTGTTCTTCCAGGCAGCTCTCAGCTTTGTCTCATGGTTCCAATACGAGATCCAGTTCTATGAGCAATCAGAAATCGTGAGCCTTTCGCCGAAGTGGAATTTCTTCTTTATTTTAGTTTCTGTTTTGAACTTTTTCTTTTTAGGTTTTTGGAAGACAAACTGGAACCGGATGTGGTTTTTTTCGAGCCAAATGCTTTTGTTGATCCTACTCTTTTGGGGCTACTTGGAACCAGAAAGGTATTTTTATGAATTCTTAAAACACACCGATGTCAAAACAAGACCGATCTTCTACTTGTTTGCAGGTTTTTCCCTATCCTCTTTTGTCTTGGCCTACTTTACATTCCAAGAAGAGGATAGAAAATTTGAAATTAAGTAAGTTTACAATTTAACTAAGTCCAAGGATTCATTGGGCTCCGCTTTCAATCGCACCTCGTAACTCTGTTTCTTTCCATCTTCAAAGAGAAGAACCTTTGCTAGTGGCTTTCCGATTTCAAGGTCTATCAATCTTTGAATAGGCCTTGCTCCCATTTCTTTGCTATATCCTTTCTTTGCAAGATATCCTCGGGCTTCGTTGCTCAATTTCAGTTCGATGCCTTTTGCTTTTGCTTTTTCAGATAGCTCACCAAACATGCGCACTACTATGTTCTCGACAATGGCAATCGATAAATGATTGAACTCAATAATAGAAGTCAAACGATTCCGAAATTCTGGACTGAATGTCCTCTCGATTGCTTTCATGCTTCTATCATCATACTCATGAGGCTCAAAACCCAACAAAGGTTTAGCTCTATCGGTTGCCCCAGTGTTTGTAGTTAGGATGAGGATAACCTGACGAAAGTCTGCTTTTTTACCGGTGCTATCCGTTAAAGTTGCATGGTCCATAACTTGGAGAAGAATATTGTAAATATCCTCGTGTGCTTTTTCAATTTCATCCAAAAGTAGTACACAATGCGGATTTTTTGAGATTGCATCCGTAAGTTGGCCGCCTTGGTCATATCCAACATAGCCTGGTGGAGATCCAATGAGTCGAGACACCGAGTGTTTTTCCATATATTCACTCATATCAAATCTTTGGAAATGGATTCCCAAACGATTGGCAAGAGTCTTTGCCACTTCAGTCTTTCCTACACCCGTAGGACCTACAAATAAAAAGCTACCAATTGGTTTTGTCTCTTCGGAAAGACCGGAACGAGAATACAATATGGCATCTACCACTTGTTCGATGGCTGTATCTTGGCCAAACACATGGGCTTTCATCTCTTCGGATAATTGTAGGAGTTTCTTCTTGTCGTCTGTTTTAACTGTTTTTGCAGGTATTTTTGCTATCTTAGCTACAAGCGTTTCCATCTCTTGGGTACTGACAATCCGCTTAGTATCCTCTTTGTGCGTGTCTCGAAGTTTAACCAAAGCACCAGCCTCATCCATCAGGTCAATGGCCTTGTCAGGTAGCTGCCTCTCTCTTAAGTATTTATCTGAAAGTTCTACGGCTGCTTTGAGTGCATTGGCACTGTACTTTACTGCATGAAAGGTCTCATACCTTTCTTTTAAACCTTGGAGGATTTTCACCGCATCATCTAAACTTGGTTCTGCTACTTCAATTTTTTGGAACCGTCTGCTAAGGGCATGGTCTTTTTCGAAAATAGATTTGTACTCCTTGTAGGTAGTTGTCCCGATGCACTTCAATTCCCCATTCGCAAGGGCCGGTTTCATCAAATTAGATGCATCTAAACTGCCACCTGACACAGCACCAGCTCCTACAATTGTATGGATTTCATCAATGAATAATACTTTATGGGAGTCACCTTGTACTTCTGTGAGAATGCCTTTCAATCTCTCTTCAAATTCACCACGAAACTTCGTACCAGCCATCACAAGGCCCATGTCCAATGAGTAGATTTGTGTATCCAGAAGACTCTTCGGAACTTTGGCTTCCACAATCCTTTGTGCTAAGCCTTCTACGATGGAAGTTTTGCCCACGCCGGCTTCTCCCACAAAGATAGGATTGTTCTTTCGTCTCCGGCTCAGAATGTGAATGGTTCTTTCAATTTCATCACTGCGGCCTATACAAGGGTCCAACTTACCAGCCCTTGCTTTTTCTGTTAGGTTGACACAAAATTTCTCCAATGCGGATTTGCCTTGGTCTGCATCCTCGGTTTCATTTTCCTCGTCTGTAAAAAAATCATCCTCTTGTTTTGACTTTTTTGTACCGTGCGAAATGTATTTTACGACATCTAGTCTAGTGATATTTTGTTTTGCTAGGAGATAACAAGCATGGCTATCTTCCTCACGGAATAATGATACAAGAACGTTTGGACCTTCCACTTCTTCTTTTCCATGATTTTGCACATGGAAAACTGCAAATTGGATTACATACTGTACCCCAACGGTATACTTGGGCTGTGTTTTAATATCAGGTACGGAAATAGAGGAAAGGTCATCCGCAAAGTATTGGTTTAAATCTGATCTGAGTAAATCTAAATCACAACCTACATTCAGGAGTATTTCTTTAACTTTTGTATTGAAACTCAGTCCATATAACATATGTTCCAAGGTTATAAACTCATGGTTAAACTTTTCTGCTTCTTTTTTGGCGATTTCGAGAGACTCTTCTAAATCTGTTGATAATTTCATCTATTCCTCCTCTTCTTTTGCGAGACGGCATTGGAGTGGATGGCCCGCTTCCTCTGCATATCTATGAACTTCTTCTACTTTTGTTTGGGCTACATCCAATGGATACACCCCACAGACCGCTGATCCAGTGGTATGTGCAGTCCACATAATCTGCTTTGACTCTTCCATGGACTTTCGGAATACCTTTGCTAAAACCCAAACCACAAACTCTTGGGGAGTAAAATCATCATTGATTAGGATTACCTTGTAACGACTGGGTTTTTTTAGTTTTACTTTTTCCTTTTCCAGTAATCCAACATCACTATCTATCTTTCTCTTTGTATCTGCCATACTAAACCTGCCTTAAGGCCTTCAAAGGAGAGTGCGCATTGTAGCCTTCTATATTTGCTCTCTCCATTTCAATTTCCTTTTCCAAATAGCGGTAAATAGCCTCACTCCCTGATTCATGGTAGATATAATGAAGGCTATGCATGGGAACTGCTTCATATCCGCGTAAAAATTTATGCTCACCCTGGGCACCAGCCTCTACTCTCTTCAATTGGTTTTGGATGGCATAGTCGATCAACTGGTAATAACAACACTCAAAATGCAAATTGGGGACATAGCTAAGAGCACCCCAATAACGACCAAATAAGTACTCTCCTCGAAGGAAATTAAAACTCCCCCCCAAGGGCTCTCCTTGTGGAGATTTTGCTAGGACCAAGTGGATTCTATGCTTCATAATCTTAAAAATCTCGCGAAAAAATTCTCGATTCAGATAGGCCTGACCCCATTTTTTGGAATGAGTATCCATATAAAAGGAATAAAACAAATCTGCATGTGCCGCTTCGATCTGTTCACCGACTAAGGTTTCTAATAAGATTCCTGATTCTTTGATTTTTTTTCTTTCTTGCCGAATGGTTTTTCGCCTTTCTTTTACCAATGAAGAAAGAAAGTGTTCAAAATCATTGTACCCCTGATTCAACCAATGGTATTGGTGCGATAGCCTAGGGTGGAATCCAACGGACACTCCCAAAGATAGCTCTTCTTCTTTGCAAAAAAGAATATGGACTGATGAAATTTGAGATTCCTTCCCAAACTCTTTTGCATACTCTAACAGTGATTTTATGATTTTTTCTTTTTTTTCCTGGTTTAAACTTCCGCTAATAAGTACTCTCTGTCCAGTAACAGGAGTAAAAGGGACACAGGAAGTAAATTTGGGGTAGTATGAAATGCCTGCACGATGGAAGGCGTTGGCCCATTGGAAGTCAAAGATGAACTCTCCGTAGGAATCAGACCTCTGGTAGAGTGGAAAAGCAGCAACGAGTTGTGAATCCTGCCAATAGGCAAATATGAATATCTCCCAATCTCTGCCTTTCTGTATACAACCTGTTCGTTCTAAAGTAGAAAGAAAGCCCCACTCTTGGAAGACAGAATCATCGGGAACGAGGGCATTCCATTCCTCTTCCCTAAAATCGAAAAAACTTCTATGGACTTTGATCTCTTCAGCCAAAAAGGAACCGCTTCAACCTTTAGACTTTCGGCTTAGAGGCTCGGGCTCTGTTTCTTCCGCACATGCTCTAAAAGTTTTTCCAAACTAGGATTTTCGGAGTCGAGAGCCCAGGCTGCATTCAAAATGATCTCTGCTCTTACAAAATTTCTGTCCGCGAGGTAGGCTTGTCCAAGGTTTAAGAGATTTTTCACATGCTGTGGGTCCCGTAGCCGAACCCTTTCGCCAAAATCGATTGCGGTTTTTAGATCCCCAACCTTTCGTGCGGAATACGCGGTCACATACATAATCTCAGTATCCATTGGTTTGATTTCGGAGTAATCTCGAGCAATCCGCTTTACCTTTTCAAAATCTTTGTTTTTGAGATACAATTGGATGAATTTCTTTTTGATTTCTGGAATGTTTACCTCTAGACTGTGTGCCTGTTCCAGATAGGAAATAGCTTCTTTCAGATCTTTTGATTCCGTGGCCTCCCGAGCCTTCAATAGGAGAGATTGTACTTCCTTTAACCTTTCCCTTTCCACACGGACTTTTTCACGCTCCTCATGGAAGGAAATACGGAGAAGTGACAGGTCATCTGTAAAACTTCCAATGGCGCGAAGTTCTTCGTAAATCAATTCCAATTCGCCTTTTCCTCGTTCTACGACTTTTAAAAAGAGCCTTTCATCCTCATTGATAATTCTCTTTCCGTCGGCAGTTAGTGAAATGAGGAGATCATCGCGTCCATCAGATCCAGCAATCACAACATCTCCAGGTTCTAATTGGAAAGTACGTATGAATATATCTCCTTCCACACCTGATGTACCCAATTTTCGAAACATCAATTCATTTTCCAAAAAGGAAGCAATGCCATCTCGGTACAGCACCATCCATGGGTGCTCAGCATTGATGAAATAGAGAAGGCCCGTTTCGTTGTCAATGAGTCCCAATACCAAGGACACCAACATACTTCCATCAAAACCTTCAAAAACCTTGTGCAATTCCACAAAACTATTTTTGATCCATCTCTCGGGGTAGGAGCGTCTTGCTTCTGGTGAGATTTGCGTCCTCGTGATGATCGATTCAAACACAGAACCAAGTACTAAAGCTCCGCCTGCGCCCTGCATGGATTTACCCATGGCGTCAGCATTCAAAAAAACTGTATAAACTTTATCATTCAGAAGGATTTGGTTTGCTATGTTTAAGTCTCCACCGATCTCTTTGGCATGTTGGCGGAATGTAAATTTTTTCTTTTGTTCTAAGAGGAAGTCAATTTGCACTTTATCCGAATGCACATGGTTAGCTGAGAAAGGTTGCAAAAGGAGTGAAGTTAAGAAATAATCTCCATCCTGCTGGTCTTTCAAGGCTCTCACCTCTTGTAAGGTGTTTTCCAATTCCTTGGTCCTCTCCTGGACTTTTTCTTCCAACTGACTCGCATATTGTTGAAGTCGTTTTCTTGCTGCCTGGATGGAACGCACCATTCTATTGAAAGACCTAGCCATAAAGCCAATGTCATCCTCCACATGGATGCTGAGCCGGTAATCCAAGTTCCCAGAATTCACTTCCGTTAAGCCATCAATGATCTCTTTGATCGGGCGGATGAGTGCTCGGCCAAAGAAGAATCGAAATCCAAAGATCACAAGCACAGCCAAACCCAAACCACCATACATCCAAGGTAAGGTGACTTCATGCTGGAAATCTCTATACCTTTCGTATGGGAACCCTACTTCGTGGACCTGCGAGGTAGATAAGTCAGGTACAAAATAACTGATATAAAACTGCGCTTTTGGATTTGCTTCAGTAAACTTTACCTTGCCTCTGTAATTCCTTTCTCCTAAATAAGGAACGGGTGCTAACATATGATCGATCTTGGAATAGAGGGCTTCATCAGCTTCGCTTCCATCCAAGAGCTGTTGGATATAGAGGTGAAAGCCGCTATGCTTTCCCTCTTTTTGGGAAAAAAGAGACCTTCCCTTGGTTCGAATCTCTGCTGGCTGCAGTTCTCTCCATTTATTCCGTGTATAGATGATTTTCTTTTGGATAGACTCAAGATACCGGACCAAATCTTGGGCGGTCTGACATTCACCTGCTTGGATTGCCCTCCTTAGCTCTGCTTGGTAGGCATTGGTTGATTCAGGAAGGCTTTGAAAGATCCTCCGCACACTCGTATCCAAGGAATCTGTTTCAGAAAGGTTGGAAAGTGAGGCAAGCATCCATACATTCCAAAACTCTTCCACATACTCATTTGGGGAAAATTGACCACCTTC
Source organism: Leptospira ryugenii (assembly GCF_003114855.1). NCBI lineage: Bacteria > Pseudomonadati > Spirochaetota > Leptospiria > Leptospirales > Leptospiraceae > Leptospira > Leptospira ryugenii. The sequence continues at coordinate 652,354 of NZ_BFBB01000002.1, forward strand.
CGGGTCTTTCAATGACTTACCTGTTTGCGATGCGAGGGAGTACGAAAAATAAAAACTCGTATCATTCGGAATCTTATTGCTTTGCACAACCGATTCGGATTTTTGAAAGTAGATCATATCAAAACTACTCTCTGTTTGGTGGATGGAAAAATAAGCCACAAGCTGGATCACCAAGAGAAAGGTAGCCAAGGCAATACCTATAATGCGTGATAGGATTGTTGTTTTGTCCTTTGTGCTATTGATGTATAAGACAGTAGATAAAAATAGTCCAACAACTAATAACAAATCTGTTATGGTTTGGTAGAGTCCCCTTTCGAAGGCTCCATCACGTGATTGGATATTCAAAACTCCTGGTATTATGGTTAATAATGCAAAAGACATCATAATCCCAAAGGAGGCAATCCTCGACTCTTTTGGCATTTTTCTGAGTTGGATAAAGTCTAAAATGATAAAGGTTACAAAGTACAAGACAACCATGATCCCATACATTTTGTAAAATTTTGGAACGGGAAAATCCCAATAATGCCCTGAAAAATAGAAAACTCTTCCGGAAGGGAAGCTAACAAAAATAAAGTAGAGAGTTGTGATCAAAATGATGAGCAACAAAACTCTTAATACTATTTTTCGAGTCTTAAGGTAGTATTCTTCTGGAAAAGATAAAAAGAAAGCACACAAAAATGTAGCACCTAACATTGCATTTGGCATGACTAGCCAGCGTAAATAAGCGGAGCCAGGTCCCATGAGGGAAAAGCCAATCAGATAAGCGGTGTGAAACAAACCCAGAGAAAGTGTGGCCATTCCTAAAAATAATGTGGCCTTTGACTTTTCCTTCACTGTTAAAAAGAATTGCGCATTGAAGAAGGTGAAGATCACACCCACAAGCGAGCCAAACGAATAAAAATCAAATGCGATCGGACCCCAAGAACCCATAATGCGGAGAAATCTAATCGGTTAAGTAAGAATTGTCAACTTCGAAGTTTTTTTCTGGAAAAATATATGCCTAGAAAGAGCAAAACTATAAAGATAATAAAAATGCTTACAATTCGATTGTAGATCGATAGACTAACAATAATTTGATCCCATCGGTCACCCAAAAAATAACCTGCATAAATGAGAAGGCCGCACCAGAGAGAAATCGCAATGGTGTAGTAGAAGAGAAAGGAAATGGGTCTCATCTGGCTCATTCCCGCAATGATGGCAACAAAGAATCGTATCCCAGCTGAAAACCGAGACAGGATGATGAGTAGAACGGAATAGGATTTAAACCAAGCAATGGTCTTGTGAAAATTGTCCTCTTCGTATACATTCCGTAGCCAAGGAAAACGAGAGACTTTCATCCAATCCAGGATCTGTTTTCCAAAGAAAAACATCGTGAGTGCCCCCACCCAGTTTCCGAGTAAAGTCGCAAGGAGGAGCTGCCATACATAAAAGGGGGCATCCAATTTCGAGACTAGAAAGCCAGAAAACACGACAAAGGTATCCCCGGGCCAAGGAGGAAAAACATTTTCAAAAAAATTGGAAAAGGCAAAGAAAAGCAAAAGAGCCCAAATTGGCAATTGAGAAAACTCACGAACAAATTCACCCAAGGAGCCTAAAACGTCCACGTGGGAATCAGAACCTCTTTTACAGAATGTGCAACAAAGTTTTAAAAAAATGGATGGAAGGATAGACCTCTCTCTCATTTGCTTTCCCTATGCTTAGAATTTTCTTTTGTCTGGCGCTCTCGTTTGCTGCTTTTTCTTGCCAAGGAAATGGCCAGGAAACAGAGGATACCTTTTCCTTTGATCGACTCAGCCTGAGCAAATACCCTACAAAAGTACCCACTTCGTTGCCGAGATCATTTCTGCCACAAAATGCAAAGTATGTGAATGCAATTGAATTGAGATCTGGATTTTCCAATCCCAAGGAAGCCTACCTCTCACTAGAATCGCAGGACAGTATGGAAGAAATCCAAAAGGTTTTGGAAACTAGAAGTAGCTTTGGAGATTGGAAATTGGTCCAGAAAGAGAAAGTTGATACCAAGGTCGTGTATCTCTTTGAAGGATTTATAAAAAAATCTATGACAATTATTGTTTATAATAAGGGCGACCATCGTCTCTTAAAGTATTACTTTAAAAAACAAACAAATTATTAAATCACGATGCCAAATTGGTTTGAAAATAAAAATGAAATCTTCGTATACCTTCTATTAGGTTTACTTTCCTCCGCAACTTTATACTTATTATTTTTTGTATTTAAACCTTACTTATGGGCATTCTTTCTCTCAGTTTTGTTTTATGTAACCACGCGAAAGTTTCATAACCGATTGCGAATTTTCTTAGGGAGCCGCTTTGGTTCCGTCAGTCCTTATATCATGATCTTACTCATGCTAGCTGGCGTGGTCATACCGTCGTATTTGATCCTCTCCTCCATCATTCTTGAATCCCTAAATTTTGTGAGTTATATACGAAACCAACTCTCCGAGGAATCTTTAGTTGCTCTCTTGTTAAATTCTCCTTTGCTCACAGATTTCTTTTCCGAAAATGAATTTTTTTGGATCAAATTGCCTGGGATGTACCGCGAATATGTGGGAGCACATATGGATGTACTCAACCTAGACTCGATTTACAGTATCTTAAAAAATTCTTCTGGATTTTTATTTGGATCTTTTGAAGTACCGGGCACAATTTTTTTCAACGTATTTTTTACCTTTATTTTGCTCTTTTTCTTTTATAAAGAAGGTCATAGAATAGAGAATGCTATATTTAACAACTTACCATTCCCTGAGGAAATTGAAGAAAGGCTCGGCAAACGGATTGAAGATGCCATTCGTACGGTTATGCTTGGTAATTTTTTCGTCTCTCTACTGCAAGGTGTTGCTATTTACATCATTCTCATCTTTACACCGATTCAAAATAAAATTCTTCTCTCGAGCATTGCCACTATATTTTCTTTGATACCTGTCGTTGGTACTTCTGTTGTATGGGCACCTGTAGGGATTTACATTGGACTTGTACAAAATGCCTGGACAGTTGGTGTCCTTGTGATGATCTTTGGTGCCGCTGCTTATTTGATTCTAGAAAATTTTGTAAAACCTAAAATCTTAGATAAAAAATTAAAAACTCATCCTTTCCTAATTTTTTTGTCTTTAATCGGAGGATTGCAAGAGTTTGGTTTTGCAGGGATTGTCATAGGTCCCATGGCATTGACGTCCATAATCATACTCTGGGATTTCTGGAAAATATTCAAAGAAACGAGATTTAAAGACAAGAATGCCTAGCCCAGACCAAAGTTTAACAGTCTCAGAGCTCAATCGCTTAGTAAAACAAACATTATCCGAGGAAGAAGGTTTAAAAAATATTTGGGTAAAAGGAGAAGTTTCCAACTATTCCCAAACTGCTTCCTCCGGACATATGTATTTCTCTTTGAAGGACCAGGCAAGCGTTATCAAGTGTGCCTTTTTTTCTTTCCAGAGCAAGCACTACAAAGGACGACCCATCAAAAATGGTATGGAGCTGAGAGTATTCGGCTCCATATCTGTATATGAACCAGGTGGCTATTATAGCTTTTCCGTCCAAAAAGTAGAGGAATTAGGGGAAGGTGATATTCTCTTACAAATCGAAAAGCTCAAACAAGAGCTAGCTACCCAAGGGATTTTCAATATGGAGCACAAAAAACCTCTTCCGAAATTCCCGAAACGATTGGGGATAGTTACTTCGCCCAAAGGAGCTGCCGTTGAAGATATCATTCGAATCGCGACAGACCTTAACCCTACCATACAAATATTAGTATCTCCTTGTATAGTCCAAGGTGATGAGGCACCGGCTTCCATTTGTCAGGCGATCGAAGCTTTAAATGATCCAAAATGGGATGTTGATGTCATCATTGCAGGTAGAGGGGGTGGAAGTTTTGAAGACTTAATGGCCTTCAATACAAAAGAAGTCGTACTCGCCTATTACAAATCCCGCATTCCCATTATCAGCGCTGTCGGACACGAAATCGATCGAGTGCTTACAGATCTGAGTGCTGATGCCACAGCCCCTACACCAACAGCAGCAGCAAAGCTAGCCATACCCAATCTCTCTGAAATTTTATTAAAGATTGAAGAAACCGAAGAAAGATTGGATTACGCATTAAAAAATCTCACTCTACTATACAAAGAAAAGTTAACAGGCGTTTATTCTAGAAGTGTTTTTCAAAATCCTCTTGCTGTATTAGAACCACGGTATATAGCCACCGATGATGTCATGAACCGAATTATGCTTCTTGGTAAGAATTATATCATGCAAAAAAGAAATAACTTCCTACGCCAAGACACCATCCACGAAAAAATGAGTTCAGCCTTCCAAAAGAAGATACAATCATTTGAACTCCTGCATTCTAGAGTGGAACACTTTTCGCCTCTAGGAACTTTGAAGAGAGGATTTTCAGTGATTCGGAATGAGAAAAAAGAAGTAATCCAATCCATTGAGCAGACAAAGGAAGGTGAGCTTTTGGAAATTATATTAGAAAAGGGCAGACTCCAAGCGCAAGTTAAAGAGAAGATGGTGAGTAAATTATGACCGATAAAAAAAACATTTCATTTGAAGATGCACTGTTAGAACTAGAAACCATTGCTGAGAAATTGGAAAAAGGCCAACTCTCCTTGGAAGATTCCATCAAGGCATATGAAAGAGGTATGGAATTGAAAAAAATCTGCTCGGACCGTCTCGCCGAAGCTGAAGCAAAGATTGAATATTTGGCCAAAGGCCAAAATGGACAGATTGTTAAGGAAACAGTCAAAAAGAAAAAAGGCGAGACTTCTGAGAAAAGTGAGGACGATCTGTTCTAAATGATGGGTTCATATGGAATATATGTATTCCTATATTTGATCATTACTGTTCTCATTGGTATCATAGCGGCACGACGCGTTAAAAATGCAAAAGACTTCATATTAGCAGGTAGAAGTCTTCCTCTCCCTATCTCCACGGCCGCTCTCTTTGCAACTTGGTTCGGAAGTGAGACCATTTTAGGTTCTTCTGTCGAATTTGCAAAGGGCGGCTTTCTTGCAGTTATCCAAGACCCTTTTGGTGGCGCACTTTGCCTTCTTTTACTTGGGATCTTCTTTGCAAAATCACTCTACCGTATGCAAATCCTCACGTTTGGAGATTTTTACCGAGACCGCTACGGAAAAAAGATGGAATTCATTGCTGGGATTTGCCTTATCTTTTCCTACTTCGGTTGGGTTGCCGCACAATTTGTAGCATTGGGAATCATGATGCAAATAATCTTTGGAGTCTCGCAAGTTGTAGGACTCAGTGTGGGTGCTGTCTTAGTTGTTTTTTATACATACCTAGGTGGGATGTGGTCTGTATCACTGACTGATTTTTTTCAATCGATCAGTATTTTGGTAGGATTGGTTTTTGTTTTTTTCCAAATCAATGAGGTAAAATCAGTTTGGGCAAGTTTACAAGAAACACCGCCAGGTTTTCTTAATTTTTTTCCTGAGGCTAGCTACGATGCTTGGGTAAAGTATCTAGCAGCTTGGATGGTCGTAGGCCTAGGCTCCTTACCTCAACAAGATATCTTCCAGAGAGTGATGTCAGCAAAATCTGAAAAAGTCGCAGTCCTTGCTTCGTATCTCTCGGCCATCATCTATTTGAGTTTTGCCATGATACCCTTGTTACTTGGTCTATTAGCTCACCAGCTACTACCTGAACTCTCACTTCATTCCGAGGATTCACAACTATTAATCCCACGGCTTGTATTACACTTTGCAAGTCCCCTTGTTCAAGTTCTCTTCTTTTCAGCTTTGATCTCCGCAATCCTTTCAACAGCCTCCGGAGCGATTCTTGCCCCCTCTTCTATTCTTTCTGAAAATATTTTAAAGTACTTTTTAAAAACTAAAACGGACAAAAGTTTACTGAAACTATCTAGAGTTTCTGTATTGGTCGTTGCCATTATCTCCTATGCCCTAGCAGTTGGAAAACCTTCCATTTACGCCCTTGTGGAAGATTCTAGTGGACTATCTCTAGTTTCCATTTTTATCCCAATGGTTTTTGGATTGTGGAGCCAAAAAGCAAGCGAACAGGCAGCACTGCTATCTTTGTTCACAGGAATCGCCACCTGGGTTGTGTTAGAAGCTATGGATCTAGAGATGACTAGTCACTTTTATGGAACTTTGACAAGTCTTATGGCAATCCTTCTTGGGATGAAACTATTCCCTAAAGTCCCAGAGACTGCAGCAATAACCAAGTAAAGACATCTTTCATTTGTATACCAAGCGCCTCAGCTTGTTGGGGGATGAGACTAGTACCTGTCATGCCTGGTAAGGTATTTGTTTCTAGTACATAAGCTGTATCAGCTTTGATGATAAAGTCAGAGCGTGAATATCCTCTGCAATTCAAAATTTTGTGGCAAAGCAAAGCGTATGTTTGTAAGGTTTTAGTCATCTCTTCCGAAACCTCAGCCGGTGTGATTTCAATACTGCCACCCTTGGTGTACTTAGCGGTATAATCAAAAAATTCTGATTTGGGTCGAATCTCTGTCGGAACGAGAGGGAAAGGCTCCCACACATTTCCATTCTTTTTTTCTAGAACACCTATGGATACTTCTTTACCAGATATCAACTCGGAAAGAAGAACTCTTGACTCAGTCACAAAGATTTTTTCAATCAAGGTGATTGCTTCTTCTGGAGTTTTTGCAGGTCCTGTATTTACACTAGAACCACCTAATGTTGGTTTAATGAAAATAGGAAATCCAAAGGGTAAATTCAAGACAAAACGCTTTACGTCTTCCTTTCCTTTTTCGAGCTCTACAAATTTTGCAACGGGAATTCCTGCGAGTCCAAAGAGTTGGTTCGACCTAAGTTTATCCATAGCTAAAGCCGAAGCCATAACTTGAGACCCTGTATATGGGATTTGGTGGATTTCCAAAAATCCTTGTAGGGAGCCATCTTCTCCTTGTCCGCCGTGCACACCCAAAAAAGCAGCGTCCAATTTCAAAACCGAAAGGAGGTGTTTATCACTTGTCAGATCGATTTCATTCTCTCGTATGAATCTTTCGGAAAATATCTCTTCTGTCATGCCTTCCGGATGGGGAAATTTTGCCTCAAACTGATTCGGGATGTACCACTTTCCCCTAGTACCAATGTAGATCGGAATGACTTGAAAGTCGTTTCTATCAATGGTTTGGTAAATGAAAAAGGAAGAACGGATCGAAATCAAATGCTCCGAAGAAATCCCTCCAAAAATAAGCCCAATTCTTTTTTTACTCATGAAATCACTTGATTGTTCTGATTATCATTTTCACGATAAGCAAGTGTCAATTGTTTATATGCGGAAGGTCCTTTCGGTATTTCTTTTTCTTGGATTGACACTGTCCCTAGAGGCAAAACTCCCCAAAACATTTTCAGAGGACCTTCCTTCGGATTACTTTCAATTTTGGTTTTTGTATGAATCGGAAAAAAGGGGTGCACAAAATGGATTTTGGATCCGCCCTCTCTATGGGTCTTGGCAAGACCCAAGCACCGCCTACCGCTTCAAAACTATCCTAAGCCCTATTTTTTTTAAGGAAGAAACAAACCATTGGTATTCCTGGTCCTCCCTCTTCTTTTTCACTGGTACTGGCTTCAAACACGAAGAAGGTGATGATGAAGAAGATATCTTCCTAAGCCCTATTTTTTTCTGGGGCAAGGGAGATACTCCGAAAGAAGAATACATAAGCATCTATCCGTTTTATGGAACCATGCGAAATAAAATTTCCTACCAGAAAATTCGTTTTTTCGGATATCCACTCCTTCTATTTCCACTCTATTCCGAATGGTCATATAAAACGTATGAAGCAAAGTCTATCCTTTGGCCACTCACATTAAGTGGAAAATCGGAAACAAGAGATGAATTCCGCATTTTTCCCTTCTATTCTCACAAGGAACATTTAGGGAAGTACAAACGTTATTCGATCCTATGGCCTTTCTTCCAATGGGGCGAAGATCGCATGGACAAGAGAGAGCCTACTCAGTATAAAGTTTTTTTTCCTTTTTACCTCTCAAAGGATACAGAATCTGGTTCAATGAAAAGCCGAGCTTTTCTTTGGTTTCCCATTCTAAATTCATTGTTTTCTTACGGCTTTGACAAGAAGACAAAGCAGAAGAACCTTTCCTTTCTTTTCTTCTTTTTCCAATTCACTAGCTCGGAAAAAAAAGATACAGAGAAGTTCGTAATCTTTCCTTTGTATGGATATTCATATTTTGCCAATAAAGAAGCAGAGTTTATCACACCTTTTTATATCTCACTCAGCCAGAATACAAATCACTTAAAGGCAAAATCTTACTTTGTATTCCCAATTTTTTCGCATATGAAGCAAGAATACCCAGGAACCGGACGAGATGATTTGTACTGGAAAGTATGGCCGATTGTTCGCTACCACAAGGACAGTGAAGGAAATACCTCATGGAATACCGTTTCCCTCATTCCAGTTCGTTTTGAGTCCATGGAGGATATGTGGGAACCAATTTTCTCCATCATTGAATATAAAAAACTAGTGAATGGAGAAAAACGACTCCACCTCATATCTAGGCTTTATACCCAACGTTGGACAGAATCTGAATTTAACCTCCATATCCCTTTGTTAGCTGAGTACAAAAAATCCGAGAAAGGATTTAAATATGACTTTTTGTATGGCTTTTTGGGAATTGACACACAAAAGGAAAAGAATACCTTTAAATTGATTTGGCTAATTGAAATATGAAACTCTATTTTTCGCAAAAATTTATTCCTTATATCGAAGCCATAGGATTTACCGTTTTACTTTTGTTTCGTGCCTTTTCTCAAACGCCACATGTCGTTTTTAAGCGCAAAGAAATCATAGAACAGATGTACATTTCAGGAGTCGGTTCTCTGTTTGTAGTGAGCATAGTTTCTGTATTTACGGGGATGATTATGGGATTAAATACCGGACTGGGTCTGCGTGATTTTGGAGCGGAAGGTCAGATTGGTTTACTACTTACGATCACACTCACGCGAGAGATGTCTCCTTTTATGACTTCCCTCATTTTAGCTGCCTCAGTTGGTTCAGCAATGGCAGCAGAGATCGGGACAATGAAAGTATCAGAGGAGATTGATGCCTTAGAGGTGATGTCCATCAATCCTGTGCGATACCTTGTAATGCCTCGCATCTTTGGATTTTCGATTATGGTTCCCGTATTGTGTATTTACTCTTCTACATTAGGCATATTAGGTGGCGCAATCGTAGGTCATTTCCAACTGGGTATAGATATTCTTTCCTACTTCCAGGATGTGAAGGATCGAGTTTCCTCCATTCCAGGCCTAAAGGATCTCTACGTTGGAATTTTTAAAGGCTACGTATTTGGTTTACTCATTGCCACAATATCTTGTAGCCAAGGCCTTCGTACAGAAGGTGGTGCGATTGGAGTTGGGCAAACGACAAGGAAAGCTGTTGTCATTTCCTTTTTAACGGTCATTTTCTTTGGTTATGTGATAACGGCGATTTTTTATAAGTGAGCAAAACAATGGAAACTTATGCCATCGAAATGAAAAATGTACATAAAGCATTCGGACAAAGAAAAATCTTAAAAGGTATGAACCTGCAAGTAAAAAAGGGTGAGACAATGGTGATCCTAGGTCCATCTGGTACTGGTAAGTCGGTGAGTCTCAAACACATCACCGGATTACTAGACCCCGATCACGGGGCATGTTTTGTTTTTGGCGAACAAATTAGCTTTGCAGAACCCAAACAAAAAGAATCCTTACGTGCAAAACTAGGTGTGTTGTTTCAATCTGGAGCCCTCATCAATTGGTTGAGTGTCTATGAAAACGTTGCTTTGCCTCTTCGTGAACACAAAATTGCAGATGGAGAAGAGCTCGATCGCATTGTCATGGAAAAATTAAGGTGGCTAGATCTTGTTCCAGCCAAAGACACTCTCCCGAGCAATATATCTGGCGGTATGAAAAAAAGAGTGGGACTTGCACGTGCCCTCACCTCGCAACCTGAAATTGTCTTATATGACGAGCCCACATCAGGCTTAGATCCTGTCATGAGCAATGTGATCAATGAACTTGTCATCCGCATGCAAAAGGAATTAGGTCTAACGAGTATTGTCGTAACACATGATATGAACTCAGCCTATATGATTGCCGATCGCATTAGCTTTTTGTACGAAGGGGAAGTACTCTTATGTGGTACTCCAGAAGAAATCCAAAACTCTCCCAATCCCATCATTCAACAATTCATCCATGGTCGAACCCATGGACCAATGGTCCTAGACCATTCTGAATTGAAGAAAGTAAAATCCAATTGACGCAAGGTAAGGAAAGTTAGAAGGTAAGGGTATACCAATGAAATCAATCCGCCAAACCATAATCGTTGGCATTCTATTCTTACTTTCTCTGCTAGTGATTGCCTATTTCACGATCATCACTGAGGGCGGACCTTTCCAAAAATCGGGATTTCCTTTGGCAGTTTACTTTCCTGATGCTGAAGGGATTAAAGTGGGAGGAAAAGTTACCATCCATGGCGTTCCCTTTGGCTATGTATCCAAGATTCGATTGGTCCAGATAGATGAGCGAGGTGAAGTTTTGGCAGACGGAACCGCAGGTATAGGAACCAAGGTAGAGCTTACCTTACTCTTGAAAGCACCAATCAACCTATTTGACAATTACCAGATTACCATCAAAAACGAGAGTTTACTCTCCGGTCGAGTGGTTGCACTCGACCCAGGCTCCAAATACAACATCGATCCCAAAACCAAACAGTTTGACATGGGCTCCCCTTTACATGACCCTATCCTACTCCAACCCAAAGCAGGAAAGATGGTGCCTATCCAAGGAAAAGTGACCCAAGACCCTCTCGTTTCCCTCTCAGAGTTGATCGCCGAAAATAGGGCAGATATCCGAAAGTCCATCCAAAACGTGGCGGAGATCACAGGCAAGATCAACCAGGGGAAAGGAACCCTCGGTAAATTGATCAATGAAAGTGACGTTCACAAGTCCGTCAATACCACCTTAGGTGATGCCCAAGTCGTCTTAAAGGAAATCAGAGAAGGATTAGAGGACACGAGAGAACAAGCGCCTGTTACAAGCTTCATCCGATCGGCTCTCTCCGCCTTTTGATCTGTTGCAAAAGAGAGACACTGTTGCAAAAATGAGACAGTTTTTTGGCAGTGCAAAACAGTCAGGGCTCTTTTTTTTGAGTTCATATTCTGAACACATAGAGAAAGCACCCTACAGCCCTTGTTGGAGGCTCGGGAACCCTCCATTTTAGAGACATTCCAATGGATTGGCATGGATATTGCACTAAGCTTGTAGGTTAAAAAAGGCAAGGGAAAACGACCATGCAGACAATTCACAGAAAAACGATCCGAGAATCACTCACTCTTAAAGGTATCGGCCTACATTCAGGCAAAACAGTGACTCTTAGGATGCACCCGGCAGAAGCAGGCACGGGTCTTGTTTTTTTTCTATATAGAAATGGTTCTAAAGTGCGCATTCCCATTTCACTTGACCATGTCGTTGATACGAGCAATGCCACTACCCTTGGAGATGGTGGTAGCAACCGAGTGCAAACCATAGAACATATGCTCGCTGCCTTGTATACCCAAGGAATTACAGACTGTATTTTAGAAATCGATGCCGTAGAAGTACCGATTATGGATGGTTCCTCACGTCCATTTTGGGAAGGCATACAAGGAACAGGCATTCAGACTCTCTCGGAAACGGTAGAACCCATTCGGATCTCCCATCCAATGTGGGTAGTGGACGGAGACAAATACTTGGTCATCCTACCATCTGATGAATTAAAAGTTACCTACCATATTGACTTTAACCACCCACTCCTCAAAGGGCAATCCTATACAACTGTGTTGGATGATTCCATCCTTGCTACCGATATCCTACCTGCGAGAACGTTTGGGTTTTTGAAGGATGTGGAGGCATTACAGGCCAGAGGTTTGGCGCTCGGCGGGTCCCTCGACAATGCGGTGGTTCTCACTGAAGATGGGTACTTAAATGAAAGTCTTCGCTACGAAAACGAATGTGTACGCCATAAAATTCTCGATTTGATCGGTGACTTAGCTGTGATGGGAAGGCCTTTTTATGGGCATTTGATTGCTTCTAAAGCGGGTCATGCCTTGGATATATCCCTAGCAAAGTGCATCATGAGTAAAGTAACAGGCGATGAGCTGACAAGCTTCAAAAGCAAACGCATCCCTCTCTTTGCCAAAAAAGAAGCTAGCCAGTAATTTAGATTTTTTACTTTCCAAAGGTCCCTACCTCCTAGATACTTTCGCCAAGGGAAAGCATGGTGGAAGAGAAACTCATATTCAAAGGTATATCCGCTTTCCCAGGCATTGTCTATGGTAAGGTCCATAAGTGGATTCCCCACAAACGAAAAAGAGAACCACGCTCTGGCCTTGAGCCAGCCGAAACGCGAGCTGAATTAGAACTTTTCAAACAAAGTCTTTCCAGAACCGAACAAGAATTAGAGGCACTCCGAGAAAAATGCCAAAAAGGGGAAAAGAATTCGGAACTTGCCGAGATCATAGAATCCCAAATTGTATTCTTGAACGACCCACTCTTTCGAGCTAAGGTGGTGGAAAGAATACAACTCAATTTTGAAAATGCAAATTTAGCTCTTGAAACAGCGGTTAGTTCCCTATACGAAGAATTCCAAAATATCCCCGATCCGTTTTTTAGAGAGAGAGCTGACCACCTGCTTGATATAGGAAAAAGGTTAGAAGATAACCTAGGCCCCGAAAGCAACAAATCAGAGGATCTCAACCTTCGTCTTCCTGAGTCCTGCATTCTAGTGGCAAAAGAAATTACCCCCACAGAAATGATCAGCCTAGACAAAACCAAAATCATAGGTATAGCTACTGACTTTGGTGGAAAAACAGGTCATATGGCGATCATTGCACGTAACTTTGGCATTCCCACAGTCGTAGGACTAAAAAACATCACAGCACATGTAGAAGAAGATGATTATATACTTTTGGATTCACAAAAAGGGATCATACATAGGTCACCTAGCTTGGATGAGGTGAAACTATATGGGATCAGTTCCGAAATCAAATCCAATCCTCAAGAGGAGCCAAATCTCCCTCTTTTAAAAACTACAGATGGTGCTGAACTCAAAATTAAGGTTAATGTGGACTCTCTCGAGGAAGTGAGCCTTGCTGAAGAAAAAGGGGCAGATGGGATAGGGCTTGTTAGAACCGAAATTCTTTTCATCAGTTACCAAGACATCAAGCCAACAGAAGAAGAACAATTTGATGTCTACAAACAAATACTTCTGCAAATGAAAGATAAAACTGTCACCTTCCGCGTCTGGGACATTGGTGCGGATAAAATGGAAAATGGATATGAAGAGTCCAATCCATTTCTTGGGAATAGAGGCATACGATATCTGCTTCGACACCCTCATTTTTTTAAAGAACAATTGCGTGCCCTTCTCCGAGCAAGTGAATTTGGTACGATGTGGATTATGCTTCCAATGATCACAACCTTATCAGAAATTTTAGAATCAAAGAGGTTGATTCAGGAATGTGAAGAGGAATTAAAATACCAAGGCCACCAAATCCATAAACAGATACCGTTGGGGATCATGGTAGAGACTCCCGCCTGCGCCTTGAATCTACCCTTTCTGGGTAAACATGTTGATTTCTATAGTGTTGGCACAAACGACCTTTTGCAGTATCTATTAGCCGTGGAAAGAAACAACCACACTGTGAATGATCTCTACAATCCTTGGCAAGTTGTCTTTTTGCTTTTGCTAAAGAATATAGCAGAAGTTGCAAAATCCCAAAAAAAACCTCTTTCCATCTGCGGAGAGATTGGGAGTGATCCTATGTTTACCTCTGTTCTGATAGGTATGGGCTACAGAGATTTGTCCTGTGCTTTGCCTCTACTCAAAAAAATCAAAAAGAAAGTTACAGAATGTTCGGTTTGGAAATCAAAATTACTAGTGGACCAGGTGATATCCCTAGCGGCTGAAGAAAAATATGAAGATATAGAGACTCTCGTGAGCCAAACAATCGGCTAAATGACCTACCTCCAAATCTCACGCATACGTTTTCGCAAAGAAAACCAAATCACCAAAAGTAAAGCTGCACCCAGCCAGGAGCTGTAGACAAAGATCGAAAAGAAATCTGATATCTGAGCCTGTGCTTGCGAAATTCCAGCTAAATATCCTGCTAAATAGTGCCCAAAGGCATTGGAAAGAAACCAAGTTCCCATTAGCATGCCCGCAAATCGCATAGGCGCTGTTTGGTTCACAAAGGAAAGGCCTACCGGTGATAAAAATATTTCACTCAAAGTATTCCAAAAGTAAACAAAAATCAAAATCCAGAAGCTAACTTTGTTTTGTTCCGAGATTTGCGAATCCTTTGTTACCAGAGCAAGTACAGCAAATCCTATTCCTAAAAAAAATAGGCTAAATACAAACTTTAGCATGGGATCAAAAGAGATTGAGCGAGAAGCGATCCTATCCCAGAGAGTGATGCAGATCGGTGCTAATAGAAGAATAAAAAGTGGATTGATGGATTGGAAATAAGAAGCGGGGATTTCCCAACCAAATACAAATCGATCTGTATACCGAAGAGCAAATAGATTTAGGGAACTACCCATTTGTTCAAATGCCATCCAAAAGATAATGCTGAATAAGGACAAAAGTAAAATCAGTAAAATCCTAAATGTATTGCTACCTTCCTCTTCATTCGTTACTACTTTAGAAGCTCGGGGCAAGGTCCATATATCCGGATTGAATTTGTTTGTCCCAAAGTAAAAAATACAAATGCCTAAAGCCATTCCTATGCCTGCGGCTCCAAATCCATAGTGCCAATTCACCTTTTCACCCAAATATCCACAAAACAAGGGACCAAGTAAGCCACCTAAGTTGATACCCATATAAAAAATCGTGTAGGCACTATCCTTCAAATGAGGTTCCTTTTCATACAATCTTCCCACCAAAGTTGACATATTGGGTTTAAAGAATCCATTTCCGAGAGCTAAGAGTACCAATCCGAAATAAAAGAAAGTGAGTCCTGGGATTGCGAGCGATAAATGACCCAACAACATAAGAAATGAGCCTATATAGATTGACCTTTTCAATCCAAGATATCTATCAGCGATCAATCCTCCCAAAACAGGCGTTACATAAACAAAACTTGTATAAAGTCCATACACTTGGCTAGCATCTTTGTCGGAAAAATCCATTGCTTTAACCAAATACAAAACTAACAATGCACGCATCCCATAATAACTTGTGCGCTCCCACATCTCAGTGAAAAAGAGTGGGCTTAGTTTTTGATGAAGAGAAACGTTCATTTCGTACGGCTTCTCCATTCGACTTCTTTTTCTTTACTTTCCATATTCACATAACGTGCAGCTGTAAAAAGATAATCTGACAAACGGTTCAAAAAGATACGAATCTCTTGCGATATATCTCCTCCATTCTGTATGTAAGTGAGTGTCTCCCGTTCGAGTCGTCGAGAAATGGTTCGGGCTATATGTAAACCTGAGGCAAAACTAACACCTGCTGGTAGAATAAAACTTTTTAGCTCTGGCAAAGACTGACTCAAACGGTCGATCTCATTTTCCATCTCTTGGGTATCTTCTGGCCCGATACAGGAGACTCCAGATTTTGCTTGGTAACCGGCAAGTTCTGAGCCAAGCTCGAATAACAGGTGTTGGACTTTTGTCAAATATTCTATGACCCCTGACCCAGATTGTGGCCTAAAGGAAAGAGCAAAGCCTATCCAAGAGTTAAGCTCATCACTGGTTCCATAAAGACCTACCCGTTCGTCTGTCTTTGGGACCTTTTTTCCAGAGGCCAAATAGGTCTCTCCTGTATCCCCAGCCTTTGTATAAATCTTCAAATTCTCATCCTGACCGTCAAAATTTCTTTACAGACACAGTTTCTTGGGAGTAGACTGAAAGGGAAAGGCAATTTCGGGAGAAACAGGGAAGGCAACCCCTCTTCTCTTCTGCTAAACAGAAACGGAAGCGGCCTCTCCTCTTTGTAGGGAAACAAAGGGTCTAGAGACACACAAGGAGGGTGTGACTATGATTATCAATCACAACGTCAGCGCTTTGGTAGCAAAGCGAGCACTGACAAATACCAGTCGTGATATGGACAAATCCATGGAACGTCTCGCCACAGGCATGCGACTCAATCGCCCTGGTGATGATGCTCCTGGATTTGCGGTATCCGAAAAACTAAGAAGCCAAATCCGAGGTTTGGGACAAGCAGAACGAAATACCCAAGATGGTCTATCCTTTCTGCAAGTCACGGAAGGATCATTGGATCAGGTTAATTCCATTCTCCAACGCCTACGAGAACTCTCAGTTCAGTCGGCTAACGGAATCTACTCTACAGAAGATCGAAAACTAGTTCAGTTAGAGGTCTCGCAATTGGTAGAGGAAGTAGAGAGAATCGGAACGACTGCCGAGTTCAACAAAATTCGTCCACTGGATGGTCGATTTTCGAGAGCCGGAAAAAATCCTATGTCGGTGCAGGTGGGTGGCAATGCGGGAGAGAGAGTTGATATATTCATCAATACTATGAATAGTTCAGCTTTGAAGTTAAAAGGTGGACAAGACCGTTTGACTCTTTCGACTCCTGACAAAGCAAATAACTCTTTAAAAGTTTTGGATGATGCGATTTCAAAAGTAAATCAACTTCGTTCAGATTTAGGAGCTTATTACAACCGACTTGACCTGACTCTTCGATCGTTAAGCAACAATTATGTGAATTTGGTTTCTTCCGAATCACAAGTGAGAGATGCTGATATGGCAGAAGAAATGGTTGAATTTTCCAAAAACCAAATCCTTACCAAATCTGGTGTAGCGATGCTTGCACAAGCAAATGTTCGTCCAGAATCCGTTGTTAAATTGCTTACGGATCGCTACTAGATCTTGGCGCTTGGGGGGATTTCAATCCCCCTTTTTTGCAGTTTCCACTTGCCTAAAATCATTTCCTTCCCAAGCTTAGTCCGAAAGATTTAATATTCGAGGATAAAAATGAAACAGCTTGTTTCGGGCACTTTAGCCCTTTCACTTTTAACTAGTATTTCCTGCGGACTATCAGATAACGCTAAAAGATTGATAATGAGTACATCCATAGGTTGTGCTGCTGGTTTGGCTATTGGAGCAGTTTATGATGAATCCCAAAGAAAAAAGGATTCAAAAAATACAAAGAACAATTTCCAAAAACAAATTAAAGACGCACTCAACTTAGAAAAGAAAAAACCACAAAACAAAGGTAAGATTATTGGCCTAGGTGCTGGTTGCCTTGCAGGACTCGGTACAGGATTCTATTTGAATACAATGTATGACAATATGAATGAGCAGATGTCCAAAGAAGGGATTGCTCTGGAAAAACAAACGGGTGCCAATGGTGAAACAGAAGCCCTTCTTGTGAAGATGGACGGTGGCATTTCCTTTGAAGATGGAAAGTCTGACCTCAAAGGGAAAGGAAAGGAAAACCTCGATAAATTAGCAGAGGCACTCGCTGCGTATCCCGAAACCAAAATCAATATCACAGGCCATGCCAACAAAACAGGTGCAGAAGATGTAAATTTAAGGCTATCCCAATCACGTGCAGAAACAGCTAGTTCCGCTATTAAGGAAAGTGGTATAGAAGCACAAAGAATCAATTCTGTAAAAGGACTTGGGTCTAGCACTCCTGCGAAAGGTTTGAAGCCTGAAGATGGAAAGAATAGAAGAGTAGAAGTAGAAATCTTAGCAGCAGGCTAAGCAAGAACAAGGATACCGGTTTTCAGAGGATCCGAAAACCGGTATTTTTATTTACATACCTAAGCCTGGAAAACCTCCCATGGCTTGCATTTGCTTTGCGGCACCTGCCTGAGCCTCGGAAAGAGCCTTGGCATAGGCCTCTTGTATCGATTTTTCTAATACTATCTTATCTTTTTTTTCCAAAAGTTCATCTTCTATCTGTATGGATTTCATTTGGAATTTGCCATCCAAAGTAATGGAAAGAAGTTTATTTTTAGATATACCAACAAAGTTTAAGTTGGCTAATTCCTTCTCCATTGTTTTGACTTGAGATCTCATCTTCTTCATTTGTTTGAGCATCTCAAACTTATTGCCACCTGCTCCACCGAACATATTTACCTCGTTTTAGAAACCTTCCATAACAGAAAAACAAGGATAGAAATTCAGGGCAATAGAAAAAACCCTTCATTTAGAATCCTGTTTCTCAGGTCGATACTCAATCTATGGTCCATCCTGATCGACCCTGGAAACGAATATGGGATCTTCTTATCTTTCTTTGTACGACCTACTTTGCTGTGGAAGTACCGCTTCGGATCGTCTTTCATTACAAGGTAGACCAAGAAATCGTATTCTACGAGCGGATCTTCCAAATCCTTTTCTCGATCGATATTCTTTTAAATTTTCGAACTGGCTTTTTCGAAGAGCGCACTTTAGTGATGAACCACCATCAAGTTGCAAGGAAATATTTCAAGTCCTGGTTCTTTGTAGATTTTCTCTCTGCCTTTCCCTTCGATGTCTTCGGTGGTTTTTTCTATGAATACTTTGGAGTAACGGATACACTTCGGATATTAAGAATCCTAAGGGCTGTTAAAGTTTTCGAACTCTTCAAATCTTTACGACTCTTGGCAATGGGTGGTAACGAAGAATTCCAGTATAGAGTATTGGAGGTAATCAACCCAGTTACCTTTCGTTTGGTCTTTTTTATTTACTGGACAAGTTTGTTTGCACATTGGGTAGCTTGTGGTTGGATAAAACTTACACCAGAATTTTTAAAAGATAGCGATATAATCACTCGTTACATCAGATCTCTCTATTGGTCTGTAACCACCCTAACCACGATTGGTTATGGAGATATCACTCCGAGAACAAATACCCAAACAATCTACACAATGTTTGTGATGATCATAGGAGTTGGTATTTACGGATATGTTGTTGGTAACATCGCAAGTCTTCTTTCCAATGTTGACATTTCTCGTATAAAGTTTCAGGAAAAATTGGACACGATCAATTCATTTCTTAGATACAAAAAGATTCCAGCCGATCTCTCAAATAGGATCCGGTCGTATTATATCAACTTATGGGAAAATCGACATGGAATCGATGAGAGGGACATCTGGGAGGAACTTCCATCTGCCATGAAGATAGAAGTCTCTTTATTTTTACATGCAAAGTTAATTTCTGTAGTTCCCTTTTTTCGTGATGCGACGGAAGAATTAAAACGCGAAATTGTACAACAATTAAAACCAATTGCCTTTATGCGAGGAGACCTTATCTTTCGGGAAGGGGATGTTCCACATAACATGTATTTCATTGCAAAAGGATCTGTTGATATCATCAAAGAATCCTCTGGCACAGTCTTAGATTCCTTGCATGAAGGGAATTTTTTTGGCGAAATGGCATTGATAGACGATAGGCTTAGGTCTGCATCTGTCCGTGCTCGAACATTTTGTGAAACCTATGTGTTAAGCCGAGAAAGTTTCCGGGAGATACTCAGCCACCACCCACAATTTGCAAAGAAAATACGACAAATTGCAATGAGCCGAAAGAAACAATCTAAGCAAACGGGAATCGAAACTCCGGCTCGATAAGTTTAATCACTTCATCCGCCAAACGGTCAAAGGCAAACCATGGGATTGAATCTTTTTTTAATGGTTCATGTTTTTCCGTTTTGGTTTTTATGGATTCTGATTTTGGTATCTCATTCAAGGTAGGTATCTCTTCGATTTGTTTTAATCGATCGATGATCTCTCTATGTTTCTTGGATGTTCCAAATAAGGAGGGTAAAAAGGCAGTCATCTTTTTGGCAGAAAATAAATTTTCAGTGGCAGAGATCTCATCTAAAAGTAAATTTACAGCTCTTATGGCCCACTTACTAGGTGTTACAGGGATCACAACCAAATTTGCAACAAACAAAGCGCTCGTTAACTCATATTTGGCAGCTCCAGGTGTATCAATCACAACATAGGAATATTGGTCTCTAACCTTATCTAGAGTTTTTTTGAATTCCTGGGATATGAACAAAGGGTCCTCTGTGACTCTCACTAGTTTTGAAAGCGTTAGGGTAGCCGGTATGACATCGACTAAAGTTTTTCTTACAATCACATCTTCAATAGAAGATCTTCCGAGAAGAAGAGAAAGGATGTTATGGTTTTCCAAACGCTCTATAGGGTAATCGGGTAAAAAGAAATCTGTCAAATCAGCTTGCATATCCAAATCTATGACCAGGGTTTTCCCCCGTCGTGCAAGTGCAGTGGCCAGATGGATGGCTGTCGTAGACTTAGCACTCCCGCCTTTGATATTGGACACGGTGATGACTTTCATGCCGTCGATTCTAAATAGTTTAGTAGAATTACCAAACAAATTTTTTTTGAAAATTCCTTGGAGAGAGCTAAGAAGTTGAAATCCTTGGCACTCTATGGCTTACTTAGCAAAATTTCGTGTTTGGGACAAAGCAGCAAAAGAATTCACGATCAAAGGCTTTTCGCTCACCTTAGATGGTAAGTTGCTTCGTATGGGACAGCCTGTCAGCAACGATGGAAATTTTATCTTACATGCCTTTACAGGTATGAAGGATAAATACGACAAAGAGCTCTATGAAGATGACGTGATCGAACATACCATTGCCAAAGGTGGAAACCTCACCCAAGAGGTGGGAGTCATCAAATACAACAATGAGCATGGCGCCTTTTATCTAGAAAATGGCCCACCACTTCTCCAATTGTTTTCCATCCGAAAGGTAGGCAATCCATATGAAAATCCTATCCTCTTCGATCTCTATTTCAAAAACAAAGTCCAGTCTTGAAGAGTTTCCCTAGGCAATGGATTTTCATCCTTGCCTTTTCTGGTCTACCGCTTTCGATCCGATCTGAGTCCTTGGACCAAACCTGGGATACGTTGCAGAGATCCAAAGAGTTGTATTCCTTACAAGATAAAGCACCGCAGAGGCTGCGCTTCGGTTTCGGATACGAAGGCCCCCAACAATTGACCAAGGAAGCTATCAGCCATGAGGTCTTTCGGTTTTGCGCTCACTACATCGAACGGTTCCACCCTGAATTCCAAAGCCCAAAGCATCGAGTCAACATTCGCAACCACATCAGCAGTTATTACACGGAAATCTTCAGTCCTCAATTTTTAGGTAAATCCACATTTGTCTGCCACTCTCTTTGGGATAAAGAAAAAGGGAGCCTCAAGGTTAGTTTTTTTTCCAACAGAGACATTTACTTTCCCTTCCGTTGGGAGTATCTAAAGGCCGATGGTAGCCTTGCCTTCTTAGAGGAGGATGAAGAAAAATTAGGAAGAAAGGACAGTTTTACTCGCTTCCACTCCGACCAATGCGTAGAGTCCATCCAAAAAGATAAAAATGGAATTGGGGGCATTGACCAATGGTGGATCTATGATCAATGCCAACTCATACGAATCGAATACGATGAGAATGAAAATGGATTGAAAGAGAGAGTCTGTTTTTTTGAAAACGGTAAACAGAAAAATTGTGAAGGTATCGGAGAAAAGGAAGAAAAAGTAGCGCGGAGCTTCCTTGAAAGAGGAGAATCAGAAAAGGCATTGCAAGCTTTTTATTTTGCTTTGGGCGAATACAAAAAAGAATTCTCTTCACCTACTTCTAGAACCTGTTCCTTGTTACGTGAAATCATTTCCTTGGAATATGCCAAGGAAAACTATCCAAAGTTTGGGAAATACTTGGATGAATTCCTAGCGATTCCTATCTGCGAAAAAAATTCTTTGGAAATGTTGATTTACAAAGCTTACTACCAACTCTACATCTCGCAAAAGTACAAAGAGGCCAAAAAAACCTATAGAAAGGCCTCGGAAGAATACTTTCGAATGAACGGAGAAGAAAACCCCGAGCTGATTCTTAATCTTGCATTTTCGCAGTATAAAGATGAGGATCCCCTTTCTTGCCTCCAAAGTTTAGAACGATTGCGTGAAAAACGTATGTTAGCTGTTGCTAGGTTTTATTTTTTTTACTACAGGGCTTCCTGTTCCTTGTCCCTCAAAAAATATGAAGAATCCATACAAGATTTTCAGAAGGCACTTATAAAGTCCCAAGATCAAAATTACCACGCACTCATCTATTTAAAAATAGCCAAGTCGCTTTATGCCTTGTCTCGGTTTGCAGAGGGAGAGGATTTCCTCATCAAATCACTTTCAGCAGACATTCAGTTGTTTGCACAAGTTAAGGAAGATCCAATTTTCCAAAGTTTTCTCCTAAGCCCTGCGGGACAAAAGTTCCAATCAAAATATTCCTTGCCGAAGAAGTAGAAGTCAGAAAGCATCGAGAGAAATTTAGGGAGCAAACTCGCGGATGAAAAATTTTTCCACTCTGAACGACGTATTTTATTATACAAAAAATCGTTATGGTTCTAAAGAACTTTTCTTTTCCAAAGACAACCAAAAACAATTCAAAGGAACCACATTTGCAGATGCATTTCGCAAGGCCGAAAATGTTGGACTCGCCTTACTACAATTTGGCTTAAAACCAGGAGATAAAGTCGGACTTATGGCGGACAACCGCTTAGAGTGGGCCATTGCCGATATGGCAGTGCTACTCAATGGTGCCGTTGATGTGCCGAGAGGCTCTGACTCCACACCACAGGAGATTCAGTACATATTGGAACATTCCGAAAGCAAATACTGTTTTGTGGAACACCAAAAACTCTATGAATCCCTTAAGCCAATCCTTGGCTCGACAAAAGTAGAAAAAGTAATCGTTTTGGATCCGCAATTTTCCTCCAAAGATCCAAATGTACATTCCTTAGCAGAACTCGTCCAGATGGGCGAAGAATACCGTAAAAATTTACCGTCCTTAGAACTGCGGGCAAAACAAACAAAACCAGACGATCTATTTACCATCATTTACACCTCCGGCACAACGGGAATGCCGAAAGGGGTAATGCTTACCCACCAAAATATGGTATACAATGTTTTGAAAGTTCCACCCAGGGTGGGCCTCGTTAGCGGTGACCGTGCTCTTTCGATCTTGCCTGTTTGGCATATTTTTGAAAGAGCCATTGACTATGCCTTGTACGCTGAGGGCGCAAGTATAGCTTACACCAATGTTAGAGACCTAAGAGATGATTTTACCAAAATCCAACCTACGTTTATGGCCTCAGCTCCAAGGCTTTGGGAAAACCTATATCTTGGCATCAAACAAAAGTTAGAAAAGGCACCCGAAACCAGACGTAAACTTTTTGAATTTGCTTATGATGTTTGCAAAAAATGGAAGGATGCTACCGATTACCTGGCAGGAAATAAATTGCTCACAACGGAAGAAAACCCATTTGAACGTGCCAAAAATACAGCCCTTGCTCTCGCAAATTCCATCAACCTCTTCTTTTTAGCAAAGTTGTTAGATGGAATCGTATTCTCAAAGATACGAGATGTTTTGGGTGGCAAACTCCACGGCACCATTTCTGGCGGTGGAGCCCTACCCGCTCATGTCGATGAATTTTTCAATGTCATCGGAATCCCCGTTTATGAAGGCTACGGAATGACCGAATGTGCACCTATCATTTCTGTGCGCTCCGTTGGAAAAGTAGTCCAAGGCTCTGTGGGAAGTTGGCCGGAGGGAACTGCAGTTAAGATCCTAAATGATGCAGGCGAAATCGTTCCCAAAGGGAAGATGGGAATCATTCATGTGAAAGGACCCCAAGTGATGAAAGGCTATTACAAGAATGAAGAAGCTACCAACAAAACCTTAAAAGATGGCTGGCTGAATACAGGTGATTTAGGTTTTATTTCGTTTAATGACACACTTTCTGTCCGAGGGAGAGTGAAGGATACAATCGTACTATTAGGTGGTGAAAACGTCGAGCCAGTGCCAATTGAAAACCTTCTCTTAGAAAATGCTCTCATCAACCAAGTTATTGTTGTAGGGCAAGACCAAAAATCCCTTACCGCTTTGGTATGGCCGGACAAAGAAAGAATGAAGGAAGCTGGATTGTCTTTTTCAGAAGGAGAAGATTTCAATCAAAACAAAGAGGTGCGTGCATTCTACCAAAACATCATCAAAAAACAAATCTCTTCCGAGAATGGGTTTAAATCTTTTGAAAAACTTACGGACTTTCGTTTTCTTCCGAAGGCAATGGAAGTGGGCGATGAACTCACCAATCTTTTCAAAATGAAGCGAAACGTGATCCATGATAAATACAAAAATTTGATCCAGAGTATGTACAACTAAGATTGGTTATTTTCTAGATCTTTACAAATCTTTCCTGCGATTTCTGCTAAATCGCGGGAAAGATGAGGAAAATCTAAAACGGTTTGCAGTGCCATCAAGGCTAGTCCTTTCCTTTTAGCATCCTGCCATCTCACAGATTGAAAGGTTTTAGCAATCTGAGCCGCTATCTGCGGATTGATTTCATTCAAAAGCAATAGACATTCACACAACCAACGATAAGTAGCCCCATCCTTTCTATGAAAGGAAAGATGATTTCTTGCTAAGCTAGAAAGAACAGAGCGCACGCGATTCGGATTTTTCCAATTGAAATCTGAAGAGCTCACCAATGATTGTGCTCTTTCTAAAGCATCAGGTCCATAACTTACTTGAGCAGAGAACCATAGGTCTAGTGAGAGAACATCAGCTTTCCATTTATTATAGAATAACTGTATGCTAGTTTCTTTTTCTCGGTAAGAGCTCTCACAAAAGGCCCTAAGTACTGCAATTTCATCCGACATATGGTTTGCTTGTTTTTGTTGTTCCAAGGCAATTGAGATCACTTCATCTTTAGCTTGCGGCAGGTAAAATAAAAAGGAGAGAGCCATATTCTTGAGCCGACGTTTCCCAATATTCTCTCTATCTTGCGATGACATACTTCCTAAGTTTTCTTTGTAAACGGAAAATAAATCTGGCCGGAGTGTTGAGCTGATCTCTTGGAGCATCTTATGGCGTATCTCGTGGATTTCTTCAAATGCATAAACTTTTAATTCATCTGCTAAAATAGTGAGACCAGGAAATGCAAGTAAATAGCTTAAGTAGTCTTTGGGTAAAGTCTCTCTTGTCTCAATGAAATGTTTGTATAAGGCAATTGTATCAGAGGTAGAATTCTTTTGATTTTGTTCCCAACGGTTTCGGAACTCGCGAAAAATGATCTTTTGGAATGCAAAAAATTTGGAAAACCCGTCGGTTTCTTGTTTCGCCAAAAAAATCAATTCTCTCTCATCACGTTCAAAGGCTAGATGTACGGGTGCTGAATAGGATCGTAACAAGGAGAAAATAGGTTTGTTTACTAGGCCAGTCCAAACTTTCTCTTCCTGAACTGCTTTCATTTCCCATAACCCAGAGTCTAGGGATTTTGAATCTTGGTCGAACAAGGCATATTGGATGGGAAAAACAAGAGGAAGTTCTCCAGTCTCACTATCCTGTATTTTGATTTGGTAGGTACCTTCCGAGGGATTCCATTTTTCTTCGACTCGAAGTGTAGGAGTACCCTTTCTATGGTACCAATTGCGAAATTGCAGTAAAGAGTGATGGGAGACTTGTTCCATCGATGAAAGGAATTCTTCAAACGTAACCGCTTGTCCATCATAAGTATGCAAATAGAGCTGTAATCCTTTTCGGAAAGTATCTCGACCGATCAGATGCGATAACATTCGGATTACCTCAGCACCCTTCTCGTATACAGTGACTGTGTAAAAATTATTCATCTCTATATAGGATTTGGGAAGGATGGGATGTGCCATGGGACCTGCATCCTCTGGAAATTGGTGTTCCCATAAAATAAGAACATCTTTGATCCTCTTCACAGAAGGATCCGTTTTATCTTCTGTGAACCACTGGTCACGGAATACGGTAAGCCCTTCCTTAAGAGTTAAGTTGAACCAATTTCTAAGTGTGACTCTATTTCCTGTCCAATTGTGAAAGTATTCATGTGCGACAACAGCTAATATGGATTCAAAAGTATCATCGGTGGCAGAACTTTTATCAGCTAACACTAGTTTTGAGTTAAACAGATTCAGGCCTTTATTTTCCATCGCACCCATATTAAAGTCGTCAACTGCTACAATCATATACAAGTCGAGATCATACTCAAGGCCAAAGGTCTCTTCGTCCCAGCGCATTGCTTCTTTTAAGGCGAACATGGCAAAATCAGTTTTTGAGAGGTTCTTTTCTTCGACGTAAATTCTTAGCTCAATGCTTCTACCTGATTTTGTCTTCCATTGGTCGCTGCGATATTGTAAATTTCCGGCTACGATGGCAAAGAGATAGGAAGGCTTTGGAAATGGATCTTCCCAGACCACTTCTTGTCTGCCGTCTTCCCATTCTTGGCTGTGGATGAGATTTCCATTGGAAAGTAAGGTGGGAAACTCCTCTTTAGGGGCTGAAAGAGTCACCTGAAATCGTATTGGATTATCAGGTCGATCAATTGAATAGGTGATCTTTCGAAAGCCTTCCGGTTCATTCTGTGTGCAAAGCATAGACCCAGAATGGTATAGACCTTCTAAAGCGGTATTGTGTTTGGGGCTTAGGCTATTCTCTACCGTTAGGCGAAAGCTTCGACCGGGTACTATGCGTAGGAAGAGGCCATCCTCGGAGACATGGTATTGCAGAGGCTCAGCGATGGCACCATTGATCCGAAGGCTTAAAAAACCAAGCCCCTCTCCATGGAAAAAGACTCCAGGAAGTGCTTCCCCTTCCCAATCGCCTACATATTCTACCAGGTAATCGGTGCGAACTATGGTACGCTCTAGGTCTAAATCAAAGCGTATCTTTGCTTCGGGAGTGATCCAAAGGGGGCTTGTATACTCTTCTAGGAAATGGGGTTTGAGCTCAGTAGAGGAAGACGACACACTCCCTCTATCTCAATGCAAGGAAGAAAGGAAAAGTGAATTTTATACTATTTCTCTTTTCTTTTGTCTTCTGCGAAAGTTACCTTTAAATTTCTACCATCGATGGGCTGGCCATTCATTTGGGTAACGGCATCTTGGGCAGCCTCTTCGTTTGCATAGGTTATGAAGGCAAATCCCCGAAAGTTCCCTGTTTCACGGTCATGGATCATCTTAAGATCTTGGATTGCACCATACACGGAAAAAATCTGACGGATATTCTCCTCTTTGAGAGTGAATTTTAAATTGCCTACATAAATCTTTTTAGAAATCATTCTTGCCTCAATCGCATTCCCTCCTCCTAGGAAAGGAACGGGTCGAGTGAACTTCTTTGTCAAAAAATGTCAATTCCAATAATTCCTTGCAAATATAGAGAAGTTCTAAGTTTACTTTAGAATTTTGTTCCCTGACTGGGCTTTCAAAATACGCCCAAAGGATGGGAAAAAAGGGTCCATTCGATCGACCCTGACGGGGGAAAAATGAAAGATGATACGAGTCCACTACTGTTTTGGGACCACCGCAAACAGTCGCAAAAGGTAACAAATGCTATCTTGGTGGCAGTCTCTGCCATTTCAGTCCTCGTGACCTTCGGCGTCTCATACATCATATTGATGGAAAATGAATCCAATCTTTTTTTGCTTTTATTTATTTTGCCTGGATCTTTAGCTTTTGGCCTCCTTCCCTTTCTCATCATCTTCATTGCGCAAAAGAAAAACAAAAAGATCGAATTCCAAAGATCTTTAAAAAAAATCTATATCTATGAAGGGAAGGTTTGTAAAAATGAACTCTCTTACCACCAAATCCAGTCCATTAAACAATCAAGATATACTTATGTAGTTAAAAATAAGAATAGCTCACGAACTGTTACGGTTTTTACGGTAGTTGCACCTGACTGTATGGACCAAATTTTAGCCGAATCGCTTGACATCTTTCAGATTCGACAATTTGCAGAGACAATCGCCAAAGAATTAAGAGTAGATATCCAAACGGAATCGGGCGAAGTAAGAAAATTTTCCGATTTAGACTTACCTTTGCATGAGCGTATCCCGGAGGATTCTGATTTGGCGACCAGACCTTCTTTTCCAAAAGAAAGTTATCTTTCTTGGACAGAGACCAAGGATTCTCTCAGCATCGTGTCCCAGTACAAACCAACCTTATTTTTATTTCTAGCGGCTCTATTGTCCTTCATTCTCTTTGTCTTCTTCCAATTGCTCATTTCCGATGTTTGGGAGGTATCTTTTTTCTCCTGGTCAGGATTTCCTCCGACTCTATCGGAAAGCATTTATTTAGCTTTGTGTTTTCTCTTATTGGCAGGACCAAGTGGATATGTTCTCTACCAGTTCAGGCGGAAAAAAGAATGGACCTTCGGAAAAGAAAGGATAACGATCGGAAACAAACAAGTTTTTTACAAAGATTTAGAAGAATTGCTCTTGGAGCCTCCTCATCTTATCTTTGTGGGGGACAAATCAGTTTTAAAACTTTCTTTGCATTTTTTCACGCCACTTCCTTACCAAACGGATCTCAAAAAAGCCATCCTCTTTGCCATTCAATCCAAAGCAAAAGAGACAAGCGCTTCTTTCCGAGGCTTCCAAACCGAGTTTTAGGCATTTTTGGTGAGAAAAAAGTAGAGATTTTTAGGGATTCCTTTATTTTGCCAATAGGGCAAATGGGTAAGAAATGAACACTGAAAACCAATCGGATGCATCGCAATTACAGGCGCTAGGTTATACTTCGAAATTTGAAAGGAGTATGTCCTTTTGGGAGAACTTTTCATTAGGTTTTACCTACCTCTCTCCCGTAGTAGGAGTTTATTCCGTTTTTGCAATGGCCATCCAAGCAGGTGGACCACCCATGTTTTGGAATTATTTCCTCGTGGGCCTCGGACAATTCTTCGTATGTCTAGTCTTTGGTGAAGTTGTCTCCCAATACCCCATTTCTGGTGGTATCTACCCTTGGTGTTTGCGTTTGGTGGGCACGCGCTACGCCTGGATTGCTGCTTGGGTTTATGCGTGGGCATTGTTTACTACCATTGCTGCGGTTGCTGTCGGTGGTGCTCCCTTTTTATCCCAACTTTTTTCCTTTTCCTTTGGAAATGGAACCTTAGTTTTCTTCGCCATTGGTATGATCCTAATATCGAGTGCTCTTAACCTAAGTGGAACGAGACTCTTAGCAAGAGTTGCAATGATTGGATTTATCTGTGAGCTTTTAGGAGCTATTTTAGTAGGTGGTTACTTACTTCTCTTTGCAAGGATTCAATCCATCTCTATACTTTGGGACACTTTGTCCTTTGGGGAAGGGATCGATTATCTTCCTGCCTTTGTTGCTTCCTCTGTGGCAGCGATGTTTTGTTACTATGGATTCGAGGCCTGTGGAGATGTTGCCGAGGAAACACCAAATGCAGGTGTGGCGATCCCAAAATCCATGCGGATGACGATTTATGTCGGAGGTGGAGCGGCTACTTTCATTTGTTTAGCACTGCTACTTGCCATTCCAGATTTACCAAAGGCGATTTCGGGTGAAGACAGAGATCCGGTGACAAGCACACTCGTACATGCGCTCGGCGAAACAGGGTATCGACTTGTCATTCTTGTGGTAATGATTTCTTTTCTTTCTTGCATCCTGAGTCTACAGGCAGCTGCCTCAAGGCTACTCTACTCTTTTGCTCGAGATGGAATGATCATGGGAAGCGGTTCTCTTAGCGAACTTTCCGAGGCACATAAGGTACCTGTGAATGCTCTTTTGGTGAGTGGAGCCATACCTGTTTTGATCGCAATTCTTGGATACTGGTTAGAGGATGCGGTGGCTACCATCATCAGTTTTGCTTCTATTGGAATCTACATAGCCTTTCAAATGGTTGTAATTGGTGCCCTCTTTGCAAGGTGGAAAGGTTGGAAGCCGCAAGGAAGTTTCCAATTGGGAAAATGGGGATTACTCGTAAATTTAATTGCTTTGGTGTATGGTTTAGCCGCTGTTATCAATATGGTTTGGCCAAGGGCAAGCGATTCACCTTGGTATGTTAACTATGCAATGATAGTTACAAGCTGTATCGTACTGCTTACAGGTCTTCTGTACCTCGTTTTTAAGAAACCACACCTACATCGACAAGGGTTCTAGTAGAGATATTTCAGAGAGCGAACGGATGCAATAGGTAGCGTGTTCTTGGAAGGGGAAAATACCACTTGGGTCAAGATAGATTGTGGTAGCCTTAGCTGCCTTCCCTGCTTGTAAATCATACAGATAATCACCCACCATCACCATTTCTTGGTCTGGACAAGACCAAAGATTTCTTAGGTGGAGGAGGCCTTCTGGGTCAGGCTTTGGCTTTGCCTCATCTCTACTCAAGATCAATGGCTTAGGGAAAAAAGCAAGAAGGCCCGCTGCTTCCAAGGTGAGAATGGCATTCTCTTTCGAATTTCTGGTAAGTATGGCTAATTGATCTCCTCTCTCTTGCAAGCAAAGAAGCAATTCAAAAGCACTCTCTTGCGGTTTTGCCTTCCTTGCAATTTCCAATTCAATTTGGTTCAATAGGATTTCCTTTTCTTTTCGCCGATCTGGATCAAGCAAACTAAGTCCCGTTAGTATATCTAATTCTAAAGGGAGATCCAGTTCCTTTTTTATGGCAGGAAAATCATGAACGGCTTCCGTCAAGGTTCCATCCATATCAAAGACCCAATGTCGACTGCTTAGTTTCAATTGCATAAAAAATCCAAGTCTTGAAATCTGCGAGATTCAGTAGAAATGAAGTGAAAAGACTTGCCAAGTCAAATTTTACCTTTAGACTTTAGCAGATGGACCAGAAAGTTCAATATCTAAACCAAGTCATTGAAATCATTGATACAAAGGTAACTCTATTTAAAAAAAATAAAGCCACCATGCACAATGCCAATTATGTTGCTGAAAAACAAGTCCTAACCAGGATGATACAGGACGCAATCCAACTGGCTGGCGAAGTAAAACCTGTGCCCTATTCACTCATCAATGATTTAAAATCTCTCATCAAACAACTCTAACATCCTTTCAAAATAATCACAGATGAGCTCGTCTGACCATGATTTTGCAGAAAGACCTTCCAAAAAAGCAATATGAGAGCCACGTTTTAACTTAACAAGAATGGTTTTTGGCAAACGATCAAACCAATGGAGGTTTTCCTCCACATTTTCTTTAACGCATACCGGATCATCCTCTGCATTTAAGATTAGGAGAGGAACATCCACTTCTCCAATCACATGTATGGGGTTATGGTCCCTGTAATAAGAATTGCGGTCCGGATGGTCTGCAATATGGTACAAATTGTCCTGAAATTCATGAATGGTTTTCGCAGAATCCAAAATGCCAAAGCCATATTTGTCTTTGAGGATAGTTTCATGCCGTTTCAAAAAATATTGGCGTAGTCTTAGGGCCATCAGACGGCTATAGGTTGGGTGCACGCGAGGAAATGCTTTTTCAATATCATAGGCAGGTGAAA
Source organism: Leptospira ryugenii (assembly GCF_003114855.1). Classification (NCBI taxonomy): domain Bacteria; kingdom Pseudomonadati; phylum Spirochaetota; class Leptospiria; order Leptospirales; family Leptospiraceae; genus Leptospira; species Leptospira ryugenii. The sequence continues at coordinate 683,644 of NZ_BFBB01000002.1, forward strand.
TAGCCATTGCGGCCGAAAAGGCACATTTCTTGCCCGACTCTCCTAGATACCTCGCAAGCAATCCCGAACCAGCTGAGATGCCTAAGCCCAAGAGAGGTGCCTTGGGGAATTTATTTCGGATGTGTTTGATCTGTTCCTGCAAATCTAGAGTCGAACCCATTGTATTGATCGATGGCTTGGTAAGGGGAAGGTTTCCATGACCTCTTCTGATACAAACCACGACGGTGGCATTTAGCCGTTCTCGTATCCTCGAGACCGTGAGCCGCAAATCTTCCGCATCACCCGTGATGGTATGGAGAACGACAACGATTGGAGTCTCGGGAAAGGCCTCTGCATTTTCCAATCCATACCAGGAAAGGCCCACAGTGCCTCCATCCTTCATTTGAAGGATCTCTTCTTGAAAGGCGATCCTCCTAGAAAATCTTTCCTTCCAAAGATAGGCAAAGATCATCAAATGCCGGTTGTATGCAAAGAAAAAGGGCCTATAGACTCTATGCAAACGAGCTAGAGAAGGAATCCATACATCATTCCATGGATTGGATTGGTAGTGTAAGGAAGGGTATTCGGAAATCTCCTTCAAATAATAAAAGAGATAGAGACCCGGAAAGTAGAGAAACAAAACAAAGTAGACCAAGAGATCCAAACTATCCATTTCAATCCCCAAGGATTCCTTCTAACCAGATGGATAAGAGATTGGCAATGGGGAGGTGTTGTGAGGGGGCAATCCATTGTTTTGTCTGGAGTTCACTCAATGCTTGGAGAAAGCTCTCGTATTCAGAATCCGAAGAGAAAAATACATCCTTCAAGGGTTCTTCTCCTACTCGTTCTAAGAGATGCTTTCGCAATCGGTTTCCAAACTCTTCTGCGGTGCTCTGCGCTAGTTTGTCTTTTGCCAATTGATTCCAAACTTCTTTGCCCAATCGGTCTGTCTCTACCCAAGAAGCCTCAGGTGGGTAAGGCCAGTCTTTGACTGGAGCATGTAAGACAAGGCGTAACATATCGGAAAAAAAATGGCTCGTATCGGTAAATGATGATTTATGCAGAAAGCTTGCGATCTTTGGTAAGAAATTGGGCAAAAAAGGCGCTATGAAGGACTTGATTTGTTTGTCGAGGCCTGTGGCTTGAATGACAGAGAACAATGGATTTGTCTTCCGATTGAATTCAATGATGCCACTTTCAATGATAGTTGCGATGATTTCTTGGATTGCCTTTTGTTTGAGTATTTCAATGAGAAGCGACTCAGAGGGAACGAGTTCCAAACTATCCACAAATCGAGCAAGGGATTCAAGGGTAGCTTCTTCCATCCCCATAGCAAGGTTCTCTTTGGGATAGAGATTGGGGATGTCTTGTAGAACCGTTGTTGGGATACGTAGCTTTTGCAAAAGAAGTAGGATGGTTTCTGTTGGGAAAGGAATTTCTAAAAAAGACTTTGTCTTTGTTTCCCAAAAGAGGCGGTTGCTTCTCTCGAAGGTAGCCTGCACCCGATGCGAATCAGTGAGAAAGCTATTGATTTTGTTTTGGTATGGATTTGATGGCATTATGGATTTTTAGGAAGTATGGGGTTTTGAATCAGGAAGGGAAATACCTTTTGGGGGTCTTTCGGATGGAAAATAGGGATAATAGAGACTGCTCACCAAAGATTGGCAGAAACACTCCCATTATCCCTACGTATGTCTAACGTCTCTTTTTCTTCTTAGCTGCTTTTTTAACCGCTTTCTTTTTCTTCGCTGGTTTTTTCTTTTTGGCAGGTTTCTTCTTCTTAGGAGCCGCTTTCTTTGCTTTTTTCTTAGCTGCCTTTTTCTTGGCCGCCTTTTTCTTCTTTGCTACTGCTTTTTTCTTTTGTGGTGCTTTCTTTACAGGTGCTTCTTCCACAGGTTGAGGAGCAGGAACATCTTGTGTTTCCGGGATGATGTTTGTTTCGTTTTCCATTCTCTTGAACCTTAAAAGATAAATTATCTTCCTTCTAGTGAACGATAACAATGAGTACTCTCTTTAAAGTAAATTCTTTTTTCATTGATTTGAGTGAAAGAGTTGTATCATGACAGAAATGAAGGAACTTTCTTATAACACACCTGGTTTGCTCTTCCCTGCTATCTCCCTACTCATGCTTGCATACACAAATCGATTCTTTGCTCTAGCTTCCCTCGTCAGACAGCTGTTAGAAAAATTTCGTGAATCCCAAGATACTCATGTTTATTACCAAATCCAGAATTTACAAAAAAGAATCTCTCTTGTCCGAAGGTCCCAAGCCTTTGGAATTTCTAGTTTAATTGCCTGCATTCTTTCCCTTGCTTGGATCAGCTGGGACAACCAAATTGCTTGGTATTTGTTCGGAATTGCGCTCTTTTTGATGGTTGGTTCATTGGCCTTTGCTCTTTGGGAAATCCAACTCTCTGCAAAGGCTCTCGAAATTGAAATCCAAACTGTTTTGGGTAAATGGGAAAGAGGAAACGCCTAAATTCTGTACAACGGTTTTTACCAAAACACCCTCGGGGAACCTATCCGATTCCCAAAAAGGATTTTAATCAAAGATTGCTAGGTTGACAACCAGATACTTAACGTATGACTTCGAACAATCGTCCTAGTAAACTATCTTGCGTCTGCAAGGTCTTTGAATTCGCTTCATAAGCTCTGTTGACTTCAATCATATCGACCATCTCTGTCACAACAGATACATTGGAAGCCTCCAAAAAACCTTGTAGAATTTGCGGTGCAAATCGTTCAGGAAATGGACTTGGTTCTCCCGATTCCGGGGTGTCTGCGTAGAAAGAATCCCCTTCTTTATCTAAATGCCTTGGATTTTCGACAGTACGAATCTTGAGCTTATCGATGAGTTCAGCTTCTTCATATCTATTTTCACTGACATTGGTTCCATCTTTTGGATCACGGCCTATGCGACCATTGATATAGACTTCCCCATTTTCCTTCACTAAAAAGTTACCTTGGTTGACTCGGATGGGGCCCTTCTCACCGAGTAAAGGAAAGCCTTGAGGCGTGACGACAAAACCATTTTTATCCAAAACAAAATTACCACTTCTTGTAAGACGCTCACCACGGTTCGTCAAAACGGTAAAAAAGGCAGGGTGTTCATTTCCAGGTTGGTCTTGGACCATTAAATCAAAATGGTTGTCCGTTTTCTTGACCGAACCTTGCTCAAAACGTGTGTACACTTCGTTAACCTCAGCACCAAATCCTAGTTTGCCGACGACTGGAGAAGTATCAAAGGAACCCATAGGAGTCTTTCCGATCCCATCCTCAGAAAATCTATGTAAGAGCATCTCAGGGAAGGTTTTAAAGACAGTTGTGTCCCTTTTGAAAGCGGTTTTATCCACATTCGCGAGGTTGTTGGCTACCACATCCATTCTCACTTGCTGAGAAATCATTCCATTTGCACCGGTATACAATCCACGTATCATAATTACCTTCCCTGGAACCTATCGACGGAAACGGGATTTTCCCCAAGAGAAAAAGAGACATAGTCAAAAAAGACTTGAAGTTTTTTTTCTAAAAAAGAAGGATTCGGTATACTATGAAGATATCGATTGGAAACATCCCGCAGTCGCTCACAGAAGACCAACTTAAGGATTTACTAAGCCCTTTTGGATCCACAAGCCATCTAACGATTAAACGAGACAAGATCACAAAAGTATCCTTGGGCTTCGGAAGTGTGGAAATGGACGATACCTCTGCAGAGAAGGCCATAGCTAGTCTCAACGGAAAGGAAATCGATGGAAAGAAGATCGTCCTTGTAAACCAAGAAGTACTAGCCAAAGAACAACAAAGCGCTGGTAACCAAAAAAATGCGCCATTAAACCAAAAATCACCTTTCGGCAAATCCCAAGGCCCCTCTGGCGGGAACACAGGAGTTATGAGGAGAGGTGGACAGAGAGGATCCTAGTTGAAACCTCTGGAAGGAAGTTTTCTATCACTCGGTGCGGGTGTAAACCAGCTCCCACTCATTGATGCTGCCAAAGCCCGTGGTTTGCATGTCATAGCTGTTGACAAAAACTCGGGAGCACCCGGATTCCAAAAGAGTGATATACGAATTCTAGAATCTACATCAGAGTATAGAAAAATCCTCCATGCCATGAGCCGTGTACCCTATACACACGTTTTGCGAGGTGTTGGCTCCCGTTCCTTCGGTCAGGCTATACATTCCACTGCCTATCTAGCAGAAAAATTCAAATTGCCAGGAAATCCTCCGAGTGCCGTTGATCTTTATTTAGACAAAAAGAAACTCAAAAGTTTTTTAGAAGCACGTTCCATCCCAGTACCCAAGTCATTTTCCTTTCCAACAACGGCTACGAAGACCAAAAAAAAAGAAATCCTTTTAGATTTTCCTCTCGTCGCAAAACCAGCATCAGGTCATGCCAAAAAGGGCATCAGGGTCCTTGCCAACGAAGGAGAATGGAAGGCATTCGCTAAGCAGGCAAAACCAGAGCAGTGGATTTTAGAACAAAAGGTGGAAGGTAAGGAAGTCACCGTTTTGGGAATGGTGCTTTCTGGCAAATTTCACCTCCTTTCCCTGACAGACAAAATTACAACAAGTGAACCACCGTTTATCGAAATCGCACACATTAGCCCTTCTTCTTCTATTGAATTTAGCGGCGAACTGAAGATGTTATGCCAAGCTATTATCAGACACACTGGGATTGTCCACGGTCCATTTGTTGCAGAGTTTAAAATCACTGATGGCGGTGAATGTGTTTTGATCGAAGCCGCGCCAGAAGTAGGTGGAGAATTTTTAGCAGACGAACTTTTAAAACAACATTTTTCATATTCCTATTTTGATGATTTACTTTCCGTACTCATTGGTGAAAAACCAAAGTTAAAGTTTTTACAAATAGGACAAAAAGAACGCTCCGCTATTTTTTTTGCTCTCAGCTCTCAGCAAGAAAAGACAGTCAAAAGCCACCCTATCTTAGCATTAGAATCCCATGAAACTTTGTTTTTCCAAAAGGAACTCTTGCCCCTAGGGACAAGCCTAATAGGAAAGGAAGGAAACCAAAGAAGGGATTTTGTCTTTGGTGTTTCTACCAGTGAAAAAATAAAGGCTGAGGATTGGGTGAGAAGTTTACTCCAAAGAATGAATTGATGTCGGAAGTCTGGGACAAACACTACCAGAGGGGAAAATCAAAATTATCCTATCCTGATGAAAATTTAGTCCGTTTGCTTGCACGTATACAAACAACAAAGCCATTGGCCTTGGATTTTGGGAGCGGAAGCGGACGGCATGTACCATTACTCGAAGAGCTCGGATTCCAAGTAGAAATTGCTGATGCCTCCCTGGTTTCTGTGGCAAATCTAAAGAATACTTTTCCAGAGGCAAAGATTTACCATACCCCAAACCCTCCCCTCCCTTTTCAGAGAGAATGCTATGGACTCATTGTATCTTGGGGAGTTTTTCATTATAACAAACGTGATGTGGCAAACCAAATGGTTAGCGAGCTCAAAGAATCATTGGTTCCCCAGGGCTATTTACTTGGCTCGGTGCGGGCAAATACGGACACTCACCTAGCGCTCCAAGATGGCAAGATGCAATTAGAAGATTTACAGGGAGGATACGCAGAAACCTATTCAGAGGAGGAACTGCGGGGCTTACTCAGCGGTTTTGCAGATGTCCAATTGGGTTATTCAGAAAGGACTCCCCTTGGAAAATTGAATGAGAGGATCTGCCATTGGTTTTTTTTGGCGAGGAAAGGATGAATGAGAATCTGGACTTACAAAAAGAATGCCCCATCTCAACATCGTCACCTTGTGATTGGAAGTTTTTGTATCTCTCCACTGGACAATACAAAGACCTAAGCATCTACCAATGTCGAACCTGTGGATTGCAAAGCCAATTTCCAAGACAAATCCAGAACACTCTTTACGATGAGAATTATTACAAAGGCAAAGCAGAATACAGCTACCACGATGAAAGGCAAACAGAAAGATACCATCGATATGTCTGGAAAGCTCGCATAGAGAACATTTTTAAACACAAATCTCTCCCCATACACTTCTTGGATGTCGGCTCCTCCTTTGGAGGATTTTTACAGCAAGCAAAAGATATGGGCTGTACGGTGCAAGGTGTCGAGATCTCAAGTTATGCGGCAACGTATTCCCAAGACCGAGGCATTCCCACATTTTGTGGAACTCTCATCGATGCAAAGTTTCCAGACCATTCCTTTGATGTGATCACAATGGTGGAAGTTATAGAGCACCTAGAACAGCCAAATCTCCATTTTGCCGAGCTAAGCCGAATCGTAAAGCCTGGAGGATTGTTGCTTTTGCAAACTGCAAATTTTGAAGGTTGGCAGGCCATACGAGAAGGTTCCTCATACCATTATTATATGCCAGGACATGTGTATTATTATTCAGAAAGCAATTTAAAAAAGATATTGACCCAACATGGATTTACGCATTTTATCTCTTACTTTGGCGTTGATTTTTCTCTATTTGCTAAATTGAAAAAGTCTAGGGGAAATTTCAAAAAAATCTCGGACTACTTCCAATGGATACGAATTTCCTGGTACCACCTTAAGTCCAAATGGAAGAAAAATGGCAGACCATTAACGTCTAGTTTTGTTTTATACGCTTGGAAAAAAAAGTAGGTCTATATGAAAGCTGTGTTTGAAAATCCTTTCTTAGTTCGGATTACGAAGATCCCCGAGGAGAGAGGTTGGAAACGTAAATTTGTTTTGGCACTTCGTGTGCTTCTTGTTTCTGTCCATAGGTTCAATGTAGATGATTGTTTGATGAAGGCTTCTGGTTTGGCCTACACGACTATTGTAACTTTGGTTCCCACTCTTACCGTTGTTGTTGCCCTTCTCACCGTTGCCTCTGGTATCCAAGGCAGACAGGATGAAATCTATGATGAAGTCAATAGCTTTCTATTAAAGAATAATATCCAATTTGACATCAGTCCCTATTGGGAAACCCTTTCTGACATCATCAACACTGCCTCTCAGATTGGAGCTGTTGGGTTTATCGTCTTTATTTTTTCAGCAACGGCAGTTTTGCGATCCCTGGAAAAGACCTTCCATTCTATCTGGAAAATCGACCTCCACAGAAGTTTCATTAGTAAATTTGTTTTGTATTTTTTTCTCATAAGTTTTGGTCCACTGCTTTTCCTCGTAGGGAAAGGCCTCACAGACCAACTAGCAGATAGTATACGAGCACCTCACTTAAAATCCATCGTTAAGACTGAAATGGGTGAGATATGGGTTGCCGGTGAAAAAGGAAATATCGGAAGATTAAATGATCTAAAATCTAAAATAAAATTCATTCCGTACGATACAATCGATTTTGAAAACCTTCTTTGCATTGACTTCTCAGGGATTGAAAAAGGTACCTGTAAGGTTCCAAATGTTTCCAAAGAGAATTTTTTTCGGATCCGCGCACTTGGCGAGAACCTCTATGCCATGTCAGAAGAAGGAACCTTACTCATCTCAGATGACCATGGAGGTACTTGGGATATACATTCCTTCAAAAATTTAAGCATCAAGGACTTTGGCGTATCCAATGATTCGACTATTTTTATCCTCACAGAGGATACGAGAACCTTACGCTATGATATCGGTTCTGCACTCACAGAGCTTCGACGATTCACAGAAAAGGGCATCAAACCTTTTAAGATCAGATTTTTTGGAGACAAAGATGGTTTTATCTTAGACCGAGAAGGTCGTATTTGGAAGACAGTCGATGGAGGAACCAACTTCACCTTCCAAGTAATCTCAAAGAAATCTTTGAATGATATCTTCTTTTTAAATCGAAATGTAGGATTCGTTGTTGGTGACGATGGTGCCATTTTCAAAACAAAAGATGGAGGGAATAACTGGATAGACCTCAGCCACAAAAAGTTTTCCTATGAACGTGTTTGGGCTTTTTTATCTCCCAAAAAACAAGATTTTGATGTCTTTGTTTTGAATAACGTAGGTGAAATCATCCTCTCCGAAGATGAAGGATTGAACTGGACCATCGCCTATAAGCCTAAAGGTGGAGCAATCCTAGACTTATTGCATCTAAGGTCTGAGTCACTCATATCTGGACTCTCCTCTGATGAAAGTCCCGAAGAAGAAATAGAAGTCACCGAAACCAAAGAGGAACCAGAAACCTTAAGTAAACTCAACGCAGATATGTTGGGTATATTAGGAGTAGGCGAATACAATAAAATCATTCGCATCGAAAATGATGACAATGGAAAGCCAATTTGGAAAAAATACCAAGGGGGCTTACGTTTCTTTTCTCTCTATACACTTCTAAAATTCATAGTGCCATTTTTTGGAGTATGGATTTTCTTTGTACTTCTCTATTCCATCATTCCCAATACAAAGGTGCCTATCAAAGCTTCCTTTTTGGGTGCTGCCATCACTGGTTTGATTTTGATACTCTTTTTCTGGGGGTTTTTGAATATCTACATCACCTCATTTACAGAAAAGACAATGATTATCTACAAAGCACTGGCAGCGATTCCGATCTTACTTCTCACGATTTATTCTGTTGCCTTAATCATTCTGTTTGGAGCAGAGATCACAGCAACCTTACAATTCCCAGATCGTTACCTTCTCCCCCGCCATCCTTTTGAATCGATGGATACCTTTGTAAAACACGAACTTTACCACACGATTCGATTTCTTGGATTGGTCTATTGGGAACAGGAAACCAAAGGTAAGCTAATCCAAACCAAACAGATCCGAAAGGACCTACTTCTTCCTGAAGCGGACATCAACCAAATCCAAACCAGATTGGAGCAAGCCCAATTGATCTCTGTTTCTGAATCAGGAGGCATAGCGCCTGTTAAGCTGAAAGAACAACTCAGTTTATTGGAATTGTATGAAAAGACAGTTTCCGTTTCTTTTTCTGCTCCGACAGAAACAAAAGCCTCCTCAGAAACTTTGGTAAAATCTCTCGTGAGCCTCGAAGAAAAGGTCCGAGACCACTTAAAGGGAATTACAATCAAAGACCTTTCAACTTAAGAATAGGGATTTGATCTTGATTTGGGGAGATGCACAGACATCTGTTTGTAAATCTCCTCTGCAAGGCCAAGAGATTCATTCTTTGAAATATTTTTAGCATACTCATCATAGAGCATATCTTCAAAAATCTCTTCTGCATATCCACCATCGATGAGTTTTTCTTTGTGGACGCTATTCTTCATTTCTTTGAGCATCATTTTCACAAAAACCGATTCAAACTCTACACTCGCGTCATAAAGTTTTTTTCGATATGGATCGCTAGAAATTTCTTCTTTGATATTGAGTGGCACAGAGAGAGAGCTGGACGAAACTTTTCCCATGAGGTCTTGTCTTTCTTTTATCAATGCCTCAAAGTTCGACTGGGTAGTGGGCTCAGAAAACTTCCCTTCTTTGGAAATACTCTTTAAGATTTGGTCTTCCCGAGATCTGGAAATCCGAGAGCTATAGTCATTGATTGAAAATATATCCATACTTTAGTTCACTGAATGATGAGTTCAGCCTTTAGGGCTCCTTGTTTTTTCAAAGCTTCCAAGATCGAAATGATGTCTTTTGTACTTGCCCCAACTTTATTCAAAGCAGCAACAACATCTGAAACTTGGGTTGCCTCTTTGATCATAAACACGGACTCACCTTTCTCTGATTCCGGCATAGGGAAAAAATATCTCATTTTGTTTTGGTTTGCAATTTGGAGTGTCAAACCTGATTGTGAGACCGCTACTTCATCAATAGCGATATTGGCACCCATCACTATTGTTCCCGTCCTTTCATTGATGACAACCCTTGCAACTGATTCTGGTGTAACGGTTAAATTTTCTAGTTTTGCTAAAAACGCCAAATCTATCTTTGGTGCTTGGCCTTCCCTTGCTTGCGGAACCGGAACAATGATTTCTGTTCCCGAAATTACCTCGGGATTGACAGATAAATTGTTTGTGATCGCTTCCACGATGGCGTTTAAAGTAGAATAGTCTCTTTCCAAGAGCGAGACCTTTATTTGGTTCACAATCGGAGGATTATCTAAAGCCTTTTCCAAAATGGCTCCGCCTGGAATCAATCCAGTGTTAGATCCTGATTTTTTATCACCAAGGCCTTTCGATTTTTTATCTTTTCCACCAAAGATCAAAACTCCGGAAGCAACAGCAATGGTGTCCCCATTCCCGGCTTTTAAGGGCGACTGCAAAAGAACTCCACCTTCCAATGAACGTGCATCCCCCACAGAGGAGACGATGACATCTACCTTATCGCCATTTTTGAGATTCACAGGAATGTATGCGGTGATGAGAACACTTGCTGTATTTCTAGCTTCTCGCATCGATTTCTTTGTATTTACCCCAAGACCAGATAGATAATTTTGTAGAGCCTCTTCGGTCAGAGGATTTTTTGTATCACCGGTTCCGTTTAGTCCCACAACCAGACCAAAACCTGTTACCTGGTTTTCTCGAATGGCATTGATTTTCGCGATATCTTTTAATTTGATCTCAACAGCAGTAAGAGAATGCACCGTAAGGAAAAAAAGGATTGTTAGACTGCGTCTTAGGTGGGTCATCGTTTGGGATTTCATGGTTCACTCTCACCTAAGGCTCGTTTAATATTTTTTAAGATAATTTCTTGTTTTTCAGAGTCACTGAGCTCTGCCCTCTGGCTTGTTGTCCCATCGCTATTTGTTATCGTTTTCATTTGGATGTTTGGATTTCTGATTTCTTTAGGGCTTAACGTACCAACAAAATCTATCCGTAGATTAGCGACATGGTCACTACTCACCATTCTATTTTTGTCCAAATCATTGGTAGAAACGGTTCCGGATAAACGCAGATTGATGCTTTCTTCTCCGTAAGAAAAGGTTTTTGTACCTTCCAATTCCAGATTGCCAGATCCCGGGTCTATTCCGACAACAAGCACTGCCATTGTTCCTAAAATTTTCCCATTGGTCTTGGATTTTCCAATTTTTGCTCTCATATAGGTGCTGTTGCTGGTATAGGCAGGTAAATCAGGGACTAATTTTTTATCGGGAACGGTTTTGGTATCCTGGTCAAAGGTTGCTTTGTAGTCTGATTCGTATTCGACCTTCAAAGAAGATTTCAATACGACCTTAATGACTGTACCTGGAGAGATCATCTTTTGGTAAGAATACGGATCTTTGTCTCTCCATAGCGATTCTGCATTCAATGCATTTGCGTGAGTTCTGCCATTTTTGAAATGGATAAAAAAATCTGGAAATAAGCTGACAAGGCTTACCAAGACAACATAGCAAACCTTAAATCGCAATAAGGATCTATACCAAGTGGACATCAGACCTCACTCAAAATACAAACACCAGGTGATTGTACTGTCCCTTTGATTTTCGATTGGGAAGAGAGATTTAATAACAATATTTTGTCGCCTTCATTGCCAGATTCCAGGGCTCTCGTTTTTATTTTTAAATATAAAGAGCCTATGGTGTATACAAGTTGTACTTCCTGACCTCTCTCAACCATGTGAAGAGAGCGTGTCTGTTTTTTTTGTAGCGGCACTCCCGAAGCAAGTGCAATTAATGCTGTTTTGCCAATGGGAGATTCTTCTTCATACTCGATACGATTATCCGAAGTGAAAAAACTTTTTCTTTCTACATCCGTATCCTGTAGTACTGTCTTTGCCTCGATTTCCTTCACCGTAAACCAAGCTTCTTTTTTTTCTTCGATTACAAATGGGATGTGAAGGCTGTGTACGACTCGTCCTTTCCATATCAAGTCCAAAGGGAAAATACGCTTTCCAGCATGGAGCCTTGTACTCCCTCGACGCCATTGGAAACTTACGGATTCTTTTGGCATCTTTAGGCTTGGAAGTTCCGAGTAAAAGCGAAACTTCCCATCTAAGGAAGGACCATTGGCTTCTAGATGTGATAACAAAGAAGTTGTGAGGTCGCTAGCCTTCCATTCCTCTACCATTGGTAAAACTATGGTTTTTCCAGAGCGAAAGGATGCTATGTTTGCATCGACCGAACCTTCTTTGAGTAAGATATCGTTCAACTCATCTGAAGTAAGTTCAAAAGGAGCAGCTGCATTCTGCTTTATGATAAGATCTTTTCCTTTCCAATCAGTTACTAAATGAGAGAGTTTGAGTTCACCAGTGGCCAGAATAGTTTTTGGTTTTAAAAATAAACTTTGTTTTGTTTTTACTTCCTCGCAAAAAAGCGAAACATAGAAAGAAGAAAATAGTAAAGCAAAACAAAACGTACGCATCTTTAACGTTTCAAACCTATTGCCGTAGAAAGCATGTTATCTGATGTTTGAATTGTTTTGGAATTGGATTCGTATGCTCTTTGTGCTACAATCATATTTACCATTTCCTCAACGATTTTTACGTTACTCATTTCCAAAAACCCTTGCAAGACTGATCCGTAACCTTCCTGCCCAGGCATTCCTGGAATCTCAGGGCCAGAGGCCACTGTCTCACGAAAAAGGTTTTTACCAACTGCTTGCAATCCCGCAGGATTGACGAAGCGATACAACTCTAGCTGACCAATGGTTGTTGGTCGAATATCGTTACCGATCTTGACCGTAACCTCGCCCTCTTCTGATATCATCAAAGTATTTAAAATGGCATTTTCTGGAAGGATGATGGGAGGCTCTAAGAGATACCCATTGGAAGTCACTACTTGTTGGTTGGAATCAATCTTAAAAGATCCATCTCGTGTGAAGGAAAAAGTTCCATCTGGCATTTGGATTTTAAAAAAGCCCATCTCTCCCGTAAGCGCTAAATCCAATTTGTTTCCTGTAGCTTGGAAGGAACCTATCTCAAATAACTTTTGTGTGGCAGCGGTTTTTACACCATGCCCTACATTCACACCCGTCGGAATTTCAGAAACAGCAGAAGCAGGTGTTCCTGCCAAAACTTGGTGTTGGTAGACAAGATCTTCAAAATCGACACGGTTCTTTTTGAATCCTGTTGTGTTCACGTTTGCTAGGTTGTTTGCAACCGTATCAATGTGAAATTGCTGGGCGATCATGCCTGTGGCGCCTGTCCAAAGTGATCTCATCATAAGATAGTCCCTCTCTAGGCAATCTATCGACTAAAATGAGAAAAACGTTATGCTCTTTTTCTATGTTTATGTCTTTTCTATTCGGTACTAGCCGGTGCTGCCAAAGCCTAGGTCACCACGCGTTGTTTCGTCCAAATTCTCTTTCCAGACAAAGTGGGCAGTTTCTACCCGTTTGAAGAGAATTTGAGCGATTCGAGTCCCAGAAGTTAAAACAAAATCCTCATCACCCAGATTTAAAAGTGGGATAAAGATTTCCCCGCGGTAATCTGAATCGATAGTACCAGGTGCATTGGGCATCAATATGCGATTTTTGGTGGAAAAACCTGACCTTGGGCGCACCTCTCCTTCATAACCCATAGGGATAGAAAGTGCAATGCCCGTAGGGACTAGGACAACCTTTCCTAGAGGCAAAAGTAAATCCCCTCGCGTCGCCGAGGCTAAATCAAAGCCACAAGCCCCCTCAGTTTTTTTTTCAGGAGGTGTAATCCCTGCTCGTAATGCTTTGATCCCAATCTCTATCATATCTTCGTTTGGATTTTTGAAAAATCCTTCTCCTTCATATCACCTACACAGGATAGATGCAGGTTTTTGACTGAAAAAATATCTCGAGCTAGGTCATTCAGATCTTTTTGGCTAACTCCTTGTAAGGCCGCCATTCGTTCTTTTAAAGAGAAATACCGTCCAAAATATATTTCTTGCAAACCAATATTGTTCATACGGTTTTCAGGAAGTTCATACCCGATTGCCATACCTCCCAATTGATTGGATTTTGCATCTTCCAGTTCTTTTTCTGAAAATCCTTCCGTACGTATCGCACGAATTTCATCCAAGATAAGCGATATACAACGAGCTGCCTTATCTTTAGATGTTGCACAAGAAATGGAAAAAAGCCCAGAAGTTCTGTAGAATGATGGAAAACTGTAAATAGAATAACAGAGACCTTCTTTCTCTCTAATATTTTGGAACAATCGGGAAGCCATGCCTCCACCTAGGATGGTCGATATCAATTGAATAATTGTGACCGTCTTAAAATCTCTAGCAAATCCTTTTGCACCTAACATTATATTAAACTGTTCGATCTTTCTGCGCTCTAAAAATTTTCCATAACTTTTGTTTGGTGATTTTAAAAGAGTTGGTTCGTTTTGCTTTCCTTCTGGATTCTCGAATGGAAAGTATTTATTTGCAAGGTTGATGACGTCTTTCCATTTAAAATTGCCCGAAACGGAAAGAACCATATTCGCAGGAAAGTAATGCTTTTGGTAAAACTTTGTGAGTGAATTACGGGTAATAGACTCGATCGATTTTTGGTTTCCAATAATATCTCTCCCGTAAGGAGATTTTTGAAAAATATTTCTAAAATAAAAATCGTAAACAAAATCATCGGGCGCGTCTTCGTACGAGCGCATCTCTTCGATCACTACATTTTTTTCTGTTTTGATATCTTCTTCTCTGAACTTGGGACGAAAGACCATATCGGAAAGTATATCAAAGGCAAGTTCTGCTTTGTCTTTGATAGCAACTACGTAGTATTGTGTGTATTCACGACTAGTGGAACCATTGAGGATTCCACCTACTCTTTCTATTTCTTGTGCGATTTGTTTTGAAGTGCGCCTTTCCGTATCCTTAAAAAGCATGTGCTCAAGGAAATGAAAATAGCCTAACTCTTTTTGGGTTTCCGCCAAAGAGCCTTCTTTCAGAAATAGACCCACAGCCATGGATGCTGCGTGCTCCATTGGTTGGAATAATAAAGTGAGTCCGTTTGGGAGAACAGTTCTATGGAACGAATCTTCGGCCAATTTTACTTCCTTTCCCTCCTAAACATAGGAGGGAGAAATCATCTAATCGCCTAACAAAACATCCTTTCTAGAAAGGTCTATCTTTCCAGTTTTATCTACGGCAATTACCTTTACTTGGATTTTTTGTCCCTCTGAGACAACATCACGGACAGATTGCACTCGTTTCACATCCAGTTTTGAGATGTGGCAGAGTCCCTCTTTGCCAGGCAAAATTTCAACGAACGCACCGAAATCGGCAATCCGTTTGATCACTCCATCATAGATCTTACCAATTTCTATTTCTTCGAAAAGTCCATCGATAAGAGCAATTGCTTTGACTTTTGATTCTTCACTTGGGGAAGCAATCGTTACTTTGCCAGAGTCATCCACTGAGATTTCTGAACCAGACTGCTCAGTAATGGAACGAATCATCTTTCCGCCTGGACCAATCAATTCTCCGATGCGGTCCTTAGGAATCTGCTTTTGGGTAATGCGAGGTGCATTCTGAGAGAGATTGCCCTTCACAGAGGAAATTGCTTTATTCATTTCCCCTAGGATATGGTCTCTTCCAACTTCTGCTTGTTCGATGGCCTTTTGTAAGACTTCCAAGCCTAGTCCATTGACCTTTAGATCCATTTGGAAGGCGGTGATGCCTTTTTTGGTTCCTGCTAGTTTAAAATCCATATCCCCGAAGTGGTCTTCAATTCCAGCAATATCGGAAAGGACAGCAAAACGACCTTTCTCGTCACTGAAAAGACCCATTGCAATCCCGGAGACTGGCGCCTTGATCGGAACGCCACCGGCCATAAGTGCTAGGGTACCAGAGCAAACGGATGCCATAGAGGAGGAACCATTCGATTCCAAAATCTCGGAAACAACACGGATTACATAAGGAAATTCGGTTTGAGAAGGAAGAACCTTTTTGATCGCTCTCTCAGCTAAGTTTCCATGCCCGATCTCCCTACGGCCTGGGCCAGAATTTCTTCGGACTTCTCCGACAGAAAAAGCAGGGAAATTGTAATGCAACATGAAGTTTTTTTCTTTTTGGCCTTCAAGAGTCTCATAACGTTGGTTATCTGACGACGTACCTAGAGTCACAACTCCCAAACTCTGGGTCTGTCCTCTTGTAAATACTGCCGAGCCATGAGGACCAGGCAATACGTCGATTTCGCAATTGATCTGACGTATCTCATCCGTGCGACGTCCATCAAAGCGTATCCCCTCACCAAGCACGAGTTCCCGAACAACTTCGTATTCCAACTCATGTAAGAAATGTTTGATCTCTTTGGATCTATCGTTTGGAGCATACACTTCTTTGAAGTGATTCACGGTTTCTTCGTTTATCTTTTTAATATCTTCGTTTCGTTTTGCTTTATCTGCATTTCGATTGGCTTGGTTTAGCTTCTCATATGCAAAGTCTCGAACACTTTGTAACAAATCTTTGTCAGGAGCCTTTAACACCACTGGCTTTTTTACTGTGCCATGTTGTTTTGCGAGGGACTCTTGCATTTCCACAGCTATCTTTAATTGCTCCTGTGCAAAGCGAAGTGCGGCCATCATATCTTCTTTGGAAATCTCTGCGGCTTCCCCTTCGATCATTACAATGGCATCTTTGGTTCCAGCCACAACAAGGTCTAAATCCGACCGGCTCATCTCTTCGTTTGTAGGGTTTAGGATAAATTGACCCTCAAGTCTACCTATCCTTGCGCCAGCAATGGGCCCCGCAAAAGGAATGGTAGAAACGCTTAGAGCAGCCGAGGCAGCTGTAATCGCATGTCCTGCTACGCTCACTTGTTTGTCAGCGGAGAGAACTTGCACAAGCAATTGCACCTCAGAGAAATAACCCTCAGGGAACATGGGACGTATAGGTCGATCAATGATTCTGGAAAGAAGGATTTCGTGTTCGGGCGGTTTGGCTTCTCGTTTGAAATAGCCACCAGGGAATCTACCAACCGAGTACATCTTTTCTGTATACTCACAGGTGAGCGGGAAAAAATCCTGGCCATCCTTTGGTTCGTCTGCTGCACAGACCGTCGCTAGTAAAACTAAGTTTCCTGTTTTGTACACGACAGAGCCGTGGGCTTGTTTTGCCCACTTGCCTGTCTCGATGGTGATAGAGTCCCTACCCCAAGAAGCAGTAAATTCTGTAGCCATAGGCTTTATTTCCTGAGGCCGAGTTTTTCGATCAGTTTTTTGTAACTTTCGATATTGCTGCGTTTTAAATAGTCTAGAAGGCTCTTCCTTTGGTTCACGAGAGCGATGAGGCCACGTCTAGAGTGAAAGTCCTTTTTATTGCTCTTGAAATGTTCGGTTAGGTCTTTGATCCGAGAGTCGAGGAGCGCAATTTGTACTTCTGCAGACCCAGTATCGTTAGGTTTGCTACCGAATGTAGCAATGATCTGCTGTTTTTGTTCTTTGGTGATCATATTTCTTCCAAAATCTAAAAAGGTCTTAATTAGAAAACATAATTTTTGCAGAGGGGTCAAAAAATACTTTCCCGTACCGGTAGGGCAAATGGTCACGCTTACCTTGGTACAGGCACCAGGCCACTATCTCCTCAGAGTCTGGCTCCAAAAAGTAAAAACCCCGTTCGTCCGCATTGGGTAAGTGGTCCCAGACATAGCCTCCGTGCACTACGGCCTTTCGTTCCAAACTCGTGAGCCGACGGCTGGGTAGGACGAGAACCTCTTGCCATGGCTTTGCCTCATCCAATTGCAGTGTTTCCAAAGGACTAGCAGTTTCGGCCTTCCAAGAACCAATCTGCTCGCGCACAAGTCGTTTCAGCACGAGAGGTATTCCCATGAGATCAGAGAGATCTAGGACAATCTTTCGTATATACGTTCCTGAACTGACATGTATGCGGAAAGAGAAACCGAATTCGGTATCCTGTAGATCCCAAATCCGAAAGATCTCCATAGGACGTACTTTCGCTTCCACCTCCAGTCCCTCGCGGACATGGTCGGATTGTCTCTTCCCTGAAACCTTCAAAGCCGAAATGGTAGGGGCCGTTTGCACCTTCCATTCTTTCATTCCGAGTAAGTGCTTGCGCCAGGTCTCTTTCCAATGAGGGCACTTTGCCAACCAAGCCTTTAGTTCTATCTCAGACCATTCTTCCGTTGTGAGCCCGTCCACATCGCCCGAATCAGTCCGTTTTCCTATGCTTACTTCCGCATAATAGGACTTATCTGAACCTAGGAAAAGCTGAGAGAAGCTAGTGAAGTCTCCAAAGGGTAAGATCATCAGTCCCTCGGCAAAGCGGTCAAGTGTCCCTGTATGCCCAATTGACTGGAGTCGGAATCTTTTTTTAAGGTTTAGGACTAGATGCGAGGAAGTGATGCCACTGGGCTTGTGGACAAAGAAATATCCAGATTTCATAGAGCATCGGTATCTAATTCATTCTCATCTGAAGTTGGATTGGTCGTGGGGTGGAGTTCTTCATACAAGGTTTTTGGTTTGGATTCATCAATCAATCGAATCACTTCGAGTGATTTGATGTAATTGTTGTCCCATTTGAAATAGAGCCTTGGGTTTGTATGGAGGTGGAGTTGTTTTCCAATGAGTGACGATAGAAAGCCAGAAGAAGAAGCTAGGCCAAGTGTGAGTTTTTTTCTCTCTGCATTATTGCAAAGGGCAGTGAAATGTATGTCCGCTTTTTTAAGGTCATCGGTTAGATCTATGCGGTGGAAGGTGGGCAAAAATACCCTTGGGTCTTTTACCTTACCTTCCAAAATCGCAAGAGAGAGAATGCGTAGGATCTCCGCTTCGAGTTTTTTCTTTCGAATCGGATTCATCCCTGTCTCCTAAAGCTTTCTTGCAATCTCTCTGATTTCAAAGACTTCGATTTCATCACCTACTTCAAAATCATTGTAACCATCAAGTAAGATACCACATTCAAACCCAGTGAGAACATCACTCACGTCATCTTTCATACGTTTTAGGTTCTTGATCTTTCCTTCCCAAAGAATCTCTCCGGATTTGCTGGATATGACTCGCACACTCGCCACTTTAGTGACTTTACCCGACTTCACCATACAACCAGCAATGTTTCCAACTTTGGAAATCTTGAACACATCTCGCACTTCCACTTTACCGATGATATTCTCAACCTTTTCAGGCTCGAGCATACCTTCCATGGAAGCTTTGACTTCGTTTACAACATCGTAGATGATACTGTAGTATTTGATTTCCACTTTTTCTTTTTCCGCTAAGGAAACAGTCTTTGGGTTGGCTCTCGTATGAAAGCCGATGACGATTGCATTTGACGCTGAGGCAAGGATGATATCGGAATCAACGATTGCACCAGTACCCGCATGGATGACATTGAGTCGCACATCAGGAGTCGAGAGTTTTTCTAAAGCCTCTTTCACAGCCTCTGTAGAACCTCGAACGTCTGCTTTGATGATCACTTTGAGTTCTTTTAAAGCACCTTGTTTGATGATTTCACTCATATTATCGAGCGTTACACGAGTAGCCGTATTTTTGGATTGGCCTAGTCTTTCATACTCTTGTCTACTATGAGAGATCTCTCGCGCTTCTTTATCATCAAGAACAACATCGAAAGGCGCACCTGCATCAGGGACTCCATCTAGACCAGTGACAAGAGCAGGGAAGGAAGGACCTGCTTCTTTGATTGCTTGGCCTAAATCGTTGTAGAGTGCACGGACACGTCCTGAATGAACTCCAGCCACAAAGGCATCCCCCACTCTCAAATTACCATTTTGTATGAGTACCGTAGCAACCGGTCCACGGCCTGGGTCTAACTTGGCTTCTACAATTGTACCCTTTGCCCTTCGTTTTGGATTGGCTTTGAGGTCTAAAAGTTCAGCTTGTATAAGGATCATTTCCAACAATTTATCTATACCAATATTGTTTTTTGCTGATATCTCACAAAAGATGGTAGTGCCACCCCATTCTTCAGGCTGTAGGCCATAATTGGAGAGCTCTTGTCTCACCTTTTCAGGGTTAGCTGCTGGAAGGTCAATTTTGTTGATGGCTACTATGATCGGAACTTCAGCTTCTTTGGCATGGTTGATAGCTTCTACCGTTTGCGGCATCACTCCGTCATCTGCTGCGACAACAAGCACGACGATATCAGTGATCGAGGCACCACGTGCACGCATGGAAGTAAAGGCCTCATGGCCAGGTGTATCCAAAAATGCAACCTTACCTCTTTCGGTAGCTACTTGGTAAGCTCCGATGTGTTGGGTAATCCCGCCTGACTCGCCTTCTGCGACCCTAGACACACGAATGGTGTCCAAGAGTTTTGTTTTACCATGGTCAACGTGACCCATAATGGTAACGACAGGTGGACGAACAATGTAATCATCTGGAGAATCTTTTTCTTCTTCGATGACTGTTTCATCATAGAGAGATACAATCTTCACCTTACAACCGTATTCATCCGCAAGGATAGAGGCAGTCTCTGCATCAATGATGTTGTTGATAGTGACCATCATACCCATTTTCATGAGTTTGGAGATAACTTCTCCAGGTTTTAAATTTAATTTCTTTGCAATCTCACCAACTTGGATATGCTCCAATATGGAAATCTCTTTGGGAACAGAGGCAATGGCCGCTGCCTGCGCCTTCTGTTTGCGGAAGCTCTGTTTGAAAAATTTGTCATTTTCATCTTTTTCATCTCGAGCTGATTTTTCTTTTTCAAAAACTTTCTTTTTATTCGGGGTGCCACCGGCGCCTAGAGGATTCGCTGGTGCGCCAAAAGGGGTATCTGACATTGGCTTTCCGCCACCGCCTCCTCCGCCTTGCCCAATGGGACGAGCCCCTCGGTTTCCACCACTTCCACCTTGTCGGTTTTGACCTGGTCCACCAGGGCCTGTATGGCCTTGGCCTTGTCCGGGCCCTCTTCCACCACGGCCTTGGTAGCCACCGCCACCAGGAGGGCGCTGCCCACCCTGGCCAGGGCCACTATGCCCGCCACTTCTGTTGCCACCACCCGAACGGTTGTCAGTCTGGGGACGAGTAGTCGGTCTTGATACAATTGGATTGCGGTCTTCACGTCGGAAATAGCCAGGTACGGTCTGGCCTTGGCTCTTCCCTTCTGCATTGCGATAACTAGGCGACGCAGTGTCGCCCGAGAGTATAGATTCTGGTTTGCGGTCAGTCGTTCTCTGACCATCTTGGTGGGAATCATCCCGCTTACGCTCTGGCCTTGAAATAATGGGCGAAGCTTGCGAAGGAGCCTGTGGCCCAGACCCAAATCCACCCTGCCGTTTTGCCTCTTCGCGCACCAACTCACTCAGGTCTTTTTTCTTTTCTGTGCCTGGGTTTGCCGCTACGGGCTTTGCTTGTTCGGTGGCCTCTGCACTTGCTTTGCCTTCAGGGGCACCTGGTTTCTTTTTGATGACCAATTTCTTTTTGGTTTTGTCACCTGCAGAACCTTGTTGGAGGGTTTCTTTGATCGACTTTTGTTCTTCCATACTTCTTTACTACTTAGCCCTCTTCTACCCACTCAATTGACTCGCGTAACAAGCGTAAAATCTGCTCTGCGGTGGTCCTTCCGATCCCGGAAATTTTGGATAATTCCTCTGGACTAAAGTCCACAAGTGTTTCTACGTTTTTGATCCCACCGGCTTCTAGAAGGTCTATGATCCTAGGAGTTAGGCCAGGGATTTCTGTGAGCGGTGTGTAGGAATCGTCATCCTCATCCACCCCTTCCTCAGCACCAGAGTCTGCACTCTGTTCCATCGCCTCTTGCTGGGCATTGAAAAGTCTATCTAACTTCTCCCTAGCTTCTGGAGATGCCAATTCTTGGTTGTACTGAGAGACTGTTTTGATGTCAATCTTGTAGCCAGATAACTGAGACACTAGTTTGACATTGGATCCGTTGATGCCGATGGCAAGGGAAAGAGATTCATCGGGAACAATCACAAGTGCATCTCCCCTCTTTCGGTCAACATGCACTTCCACAGGCTTAGCAGGGGAAATGGCATTGGCGATAAAAACACTTGGCTCATCAGAATGGAGGACAATGTCAATGCGTTCATTGCCAAGTTCTCGCACGATTGCCTGAATGCGTACACCCTTCATCCCCACGCAAGCACCGACTGGGTCTACATCCATCTTATTTGTGTGTACGACTACTTTTGTTCGGAAGGACGGAATCCTTGCCACGTCTCTGATTTCCACGATGCCATCGTATACTTCTGGGATCTCCATTTCAAAGAGCTTTTTCACAAAATCCCCGGAGGCCCGGGAGAGAGTGATGACGGGCATAGGCTCACGGGGTCTCATCTCTACCCGCGAGATGATTGCTTTCAGCCTGTCCCCTTGGCGGTATTTTTCCCCAGGGTTTTGGTCTTTTTTGAGCATAATGCCCTCGACCTTCCCTAGATCTATGCTCATGGCATCTTTTTTCCATCTTTGGAAGTAGCCATGGGTGAGCTCTCCCTCTTTGGATTTATATTCTTCAAATAATAGTTCTTTCTCGATGTCTCTGAGCCTTTGGAAGACCATTTGTTTGGCCTGGCTTGACAAAACCCTGGATAGGTCTTGGGGTTTTTCATAGACTCGGATTTGCGAGCCAACGGTGGCACCTGGCTCAACTTTTTGGGCCTCCTCTAAGGAGATTTCCAAAGCACTTTTTGGCTCAGAAGAAACGATGTCACGGAGGACACTGATGACAATTTCGTTTTTGTTGTCTTGGCCAAACTCAACCTGGCAGCGGTTCTCTGGGTCAACATCTAGGCCCACCTTTTTGCGGTATGCTGTCAGTAAGGAATCGCGGATGACTCCTAATACGAGCTCACGGTCCAGAGACTTATCCTGGCAAAATTGTTGGATGGCTTCAAAGAGGCCTGTTTCTTTCGTTACTTGTTTTGTTGCCATAATCTAATATTCTAAAAATAGATTTCCTTTTCGAATTTCACCCAAGGACAGTTGGATGGGCTTTGCCGTCTTTTTTTTGGCAGACTTTCTGTCAAAAGGAGTCAGCTCAATCATCTCATCCTGCCTTGGTCCTAGCCGATATACCAGCTTTTCCCAATTTCCACTCTCACCTCGGACTTCTAATTTGGCTAAAAGTCCTTGGAACCTGTCCAGATCCTCAGGCAAACGTAGCTCACGCTCGGCTCCGCATGAGGAGACTTGCAGGGTGAAGTTAAAATCTTCTCCCCATAAATCCAACTCCTCCTTGAGTCTCTTGGAAACCTCCTCACAATCTTCTAAACTGGCGGATCCAGTTTTGTGATCGAGGCGATCCAGCGAAATCTCAATGAGGGCGTGGTTCTTCCGATTCTGTACGTGGAGCGAAAAAAGCGCTAGAGGTGGAATGAGAATCTTTTCTATCAGTTCTCGAATGTTTTCCTCAGTGTATACCAAACCATATCCAAAAGAACTCAAAGTGATGGAGTTCTTTGCGAGAGACCCAACTCATGTTAAAAAATAACCTGATACTTGTCAAGTTAGGAAAAGCGAGTTGTCCTGTAAATAAAAAATTAGGGAATGGAAGCTATCTATGCGTTTCCTAGTATTTCTCTCAGCCTCCCTCCTCTTGGGAAACTGCCTACGGTTTCGGGTCGATACGCTAAGCCCTGACCTCCTCTTCCGCATCCCTTTGGGTACGAGCTCGGATACTTGGGAGGGGGTGGTCGTGAACCAGGTCCTAACGAATGTGCCCTTGAGCTTACCTGTGACAGGGAATCTTTTGGCCCTTGCGGACAACAAACACTCCATCATAAAACTCTTTGATCGAAATGGCCGCCTCGAAGCTAGCTTAGGAAATCCAGACTTCAAACCAATCTCAGGGATTCCCCATTACCCCTTTCGGTTCGGAGGGATTGGCATTGTGGCACTCACTGAGGACGGGGATCTCATCGTACAAAACCGCATTGCATCTAAGGCGACAGAAACGACTGAAGAGACAGATTCTGTCTTTAAATCCTATAGTGGTAGTTTTTCGACAAAAGGTAGCACCATACTGCCCTCTTTTCTCGTGCAGATTTCCCAAAAAGGTGTCGTCAAGTATCTGTTAGGGGCTTCAGGAAAGAATAGTGAGCCATTTCGGTACATAGAAGCCGTAATCCCTGGGGAAGGAGACAAACTCTTTGTCTACCATAGGATAGCCGAAGAAATGCGTCTTACTTATTTTGATGAGGGCGAGTTGAAAGGGAATATACGAGAGTCATTGCTCCCAGTTTTTACAAGCCCAGAAGCGAAGGACTTTGACATCACTTTGGATAAGATGTTACCACATCCAGAAGGAGAGTATGTTTTAGCTTCTTTTAGTTATTTTTCGAAAAAAGACAAACGATTTAAATATAGAAAAATCTTTCGTTATACGTTTGGTGGGAAAGATGATATTTTTGTAAAGGAAATCCAGGATCCATCAGAGATTCTATTCTCGATTCGCAACAATAACGAATTCTATATTTGGGAGACTGAAGACCAGGGCAATTCTGTACGTCTCCAAGTACACGACCAAGAAGGAAACCATATAAATAACCGAAGACTTCCCTTTGCCCCTCCCAGAGGCCAATGGAGGGAAACTTATACAGATTCGGACGATACCATTTATTCTGTCAGAATCCGTTCTGGCGCTTTAGAGGTCTACCGTTGGATCTAAATCGTTCCATAGCTTTGTATTCGAGTGAAGAATCAAAGGCCATTGAAACCTATACCAAAGAAAAACTACAATTTTCTGGCCAAACTCTTATGGGAATGGCCGCCATTTCCATCTTCCATGCCAATGAAGAATTGTTTGAAACGGCAGATGAGATTTGGATTTTTGCTGGCACGGGAGGCAATGGAGGAGATGGTTATGCCCTTGCCAATATATTGTTTGAAGAAGGACATTCTGTACGCATTTTCTCTTTTGGAGATCCCAAACCTGCAGAAAGTATCTATTATAAAAATCTTTGTGTTCAAAAAGGAATCAGTATTTTTCCTATCCAAGAATTTTTGCACATTAGCCGTACAGCTAAAGAGGAAACCATTCTAGGGATCGATGCCATTTTGGGTATAGGTCTCCGAGGACCTTTACGGGAGGATTGGAAAGATTACTTTGTTGCGATCAATAGCTCCGATGTTTTTTTTCACATGGTATCTTTGGATACAGCGTCTGGGTATACGGGACAAATTGACCCTTTGGAAAGGTTTATATTTGCAGATACCATTGAAGAAATAGGTACTAGAAAGTGGAATAATATTGGTTATACGAATGATGGATCACTTGTACCTCGTTTTTATCAAAGTATAGGATTTCCTCTCCGCAGCATGGGTGAGGCAGTTCTTTTGCCGAAGAGATTCTATTGGGAAAAAAGTGAAATTGATCCTATCCTTTCTAAGCTCAAAAGGAAGGTTACATCCCATAAATACAAGTCAGGTGCCGCTATTTTTATGGGCGGAAGTAGCGGTTATGAGGGTGCCATTCTCCTTAGCCACTCAGCATTCCATACATTGGGTGGTGGAATTTCTAAAATTTATACCAGCTCACCTCTTTTAAAGGAATCCAGCTTACAAGAAGACCCTTCGCGGATGATTGAAGTTGGTGACCTATTGGATTCAGATCCTATGTTTGCCAAGGTTCAGACGTTTGTCATTGGACCGGGTCTACTTTCGCAACCACCTAGCCTGTCTTCTATCGTCTTTCCTGACACATGCCAGATCATTTTAGATGCAGGCGCTATTCCTTCGCATCCGGGACAACTGCCAAAAGGTGGCAATACCATCTTAACGCCTCATGTGGGAGAATTCCAAAAACTTGTAGGTCGGATCTGCAATGATTTGGATGAAGTCTATACTGCTGGTATGGATTATTGCCTAAACAACAAGGTAAATATTCTGTATAAATCTTATTTCAATATTTACTTTCGAAAAGATGGGAACTGTTATGTTTGGGAAAGTCCGAATGAAAAATTAGCCAGCATGGGAACGGGAGATGTTCTAACAGGTGTTTTGGCAAGATTTCTTTCCTTGGGTTGGTCGGATTTGGAGTCGGTGTATGCATCCCTACAGCTCTTGGATTTGACTCGGGAAATGGAAGAATCTTATCCAAGTGCCTTCCAGATTCTTCAATTTTTAGGCGAGCGAGTTTAATGGCAAAAGGATACCACTCTCGATCCCCCGAAGAGTTCCGAGAGTATTTAAAATCACTAGAAAAATCCAAATCAAAATGGAAATGGCGTCAGATAGTTCTATTGTTGGATGTGATACTTCTTATCTTTGTCGTCTACCTTGTGTTTCGCGAATTGAATCCAGGAAGTTTCCAAGACCCAAACCTATCCACCAAACAAGTGATTGATGGTTATCAGAGTTATTTTGCTCTCTCAAGAGAGGCTGATGAACATTTCCAAGGATATTTTTTCTTTCTGGAAAACAAAAGTGAGATTCCTCTGCAGATACCGCTCCCCGATTGGAAGTCTGAATTTAGGATACTTACGAAAGAAGGCATCGAATGTTACCACCAAAAGGTTGATTGGAAGTTGACAGAAGTCCCAGCACGCTCGAAAGGTTTTTTGTACGTATCTATACCACTTTCCGCACTAAAAACATCCAATACGGTCTGTACAAAAGAAATCTTCGATGAGGAGTATAGTTTTTTTAGATCAAAATTCAAGGCGCTCACACTTTATTTCCAAGCAGAATTGAGTATCCAATCCAAAACACAAAGGTATGTCTTCTTATTAAAGCAAAAACCCTTCCGGGTTTCGAAGTAAAGAACCTCAACGGAACTTTTTGGGTATTTTTAACTCATCTTCTAAGGTTTGGCAAACATTGGAAAGAACTTTGATCCTCGCATAGTATTTGTCAATGGCAGGAACTAGGATCCAAGGGGCAAAGTTGGTATCCGTCCGCAAAAACATCTCATTGGCGGCTTCCGTATAGAGCGGCCATTTGTCTCGGTTTCGCCAGTCTTCCTCGGTGAGTTTCCAACGTTTTAAGGGGTCATTTTTCCGAGCTTCAAACCGGGAAAGCTGTTCTTCGCTGGAAATGTGAAGCCAAAATTTTAATATGATCGCACCGAAATGAGCTAATTGTTCCTCAAAAAGAACAATTTCTTCGTAAGCTCTTGACCATTCTTCTTCACTACAAAAACCTTCTACTCGTTCGACGAGGACTCTTCCATACCAAGACCGATCAAAAATACCTACCGAGCCTTTATTGGGGAGTCGTTTCCAAAAACGCCATAAGTAGTGGCGATTTTTTTCTTGGACATCAGGAGCCGAAATATTGTGAACCTCATAGAGGCGAGGGTCAATTTCCTGTGTTAGGCGGCGAATGGCTCCACCCTTCCCTGCTGCATCCCATCCTTCAAACACGAAAATAAGTGGTCTTTCCTTTTCTTTGGCGTATAAAGTTGCTCGCCTGATCCTATCCTTGTATTGTTTTAATAGTGTTTTGTACTCCTCTTTTTCCAAACTTGGGAAATGAAGTATATCATTTAGATTGAGGATACGGTTGGGAGTTTCTTTTTCTTTCATGGCAATAGATCAACTCCCTTCACTACTAACTCTAACTTTTGTTTGGAATCAATACCTAAGGATGATTCCAATCTCTCAATGATGTTTTGGATGAGTGCAATTTTAGCGGAGTATGTATCATCCGCCAAAAGGATAGTCCAGGGAGCGAATTCACTTTCTGAATCCGAGAGAATCTGATTGAAAATCTTCTGAAACTTTTTATATTTCTTTGTTTGGTACAAATCGTAATCATTCAGTGCCCATGCATTTTTTTCTTTTTTGGCCTTCTCGGTTCGACGATCTAACTCCTTTGCAGAAACATGTAAAAAAAATTTATGGAACTGAACTTTGTCTTTAGTAAGAATTCTTTCTGTATGGCGTATCGAAAGCAATCTCCTTTGGTATTCGTCTTCTTTGATTTTATCCATGGCTTGGAGGAAGACCAAACGTCCATAGTATGTATTTAAATAAAATAACATTTCTCCGAATCGAGGTAGGTATTGCCAAAAATTCCAAAGGAATGGATAGCCTCTATCTTCAGATTGGTGGACAAAGGGGGAGTACACTTTGAACTTACGAGGATCAAGCCTTACAGTTAGATCCTTGAGGCTTTCGCCCCTTCCACTCGACGACCAACCTTCCAACAAAAAAATATTGGCAATGCCTTGGTCATAGGCTGTCTTTTGCAAAATAAAAAGACGCTCTTGTAAAGATTCTAGGGCCTCATCGTCTTCCTTTAATTTTTGGGGAGGTTCTATCTTTTGCAATCGATCCATGGGTGCATCATTCCACATGATTTTCAAAAATTGAAAAGAAGAAATTTATGGACTCGGTAAAAAACCGGTCCCTAGAGCTTTGTCCAAATGTGGGATGCCCTTTTCATTACTTTCATACCTAGGAACTATGTGAATGTGGAGGTGAGGTACTTTCTCTGCGATGGCAGCCAAGTAGAGTTT
The DNA here is from genome assembly GCF_003114855.1 of Leptospira ryugenii. NCBI lineage: Bacteria > Pseudomonadati > Spirochaetota > Leptospiria > Leptospirales > Leptospiraceae > Leptospira > Leptospira ryugenii. Next base: position 711,766 of record NZ_BFBB01000002.1, read on the forward strand.
ATCGGGCCTTACATCCTCCGATGCAATTTGAGAGACACCTAATTCCATCCCCTTTCCAAAATCAGCCCATTCTTCTGGTGTCAATTCAAACCAAGATTCCACGTGACGTTTGCATTCTAGGTAGAGGTATCCATCCAAGCCTTTCTGAGCTGGGGCTTTTCGGACCAGCCAAAACTCGGACTCTTGGACTACAGCTTCTCGGTTTCTGATACTTTCGCAAATGGGGCAATTTAGCATCTGGCAAAAGAATCCGATATATACTATGTGCTAGGAAAGAACTTTTTATTTTTTTCTCTACTGACCTCTTATCTGCAGGTGCAATCAGTTTTTGCAAACGAGGTACCAGGATTCTGGAATGAATCTGTAGATTGGTTCCGAGAGGAAATCTTTCTTTCGCCCAATGCCGAAGAGGAATCGAATTTAGAAAAGCGAATCCATGAAAAAAACCAAGAAGACCTCTTCCGCTTGCGTACAACCATCAAATCCATCCTCAAACAAAATGCCCTATGGCTAACAACTGCCGAAAAAACGGCCAATACCCAGCCACAAATAGTGGAACGCCTTGAAGGAATTCCAAATTTGGGAGGCATTCTATGGTTGGGTTCTCAAAAGGACGTAAAACTTCGATTTGGTGATTGGAGTGCTTATTACGAAGATGGACTGAGTGCTTCCAAAATTCAAAATGAAGGACAAATCCAGAGCTTTGAATTGGATGGAGAGACTATTTATTATTTTATTAAATACCAGGTCGGTTACTTTCCACATGACTTTCAGTTTATCGGATACAAAACCGCCTTTTATGCGTTTGGTGAAGATGGAAGTTTACGCTATACCAATGATCCTTACCTGGAGAGAGAAATCCGAATAGGAGAGTTCCGAAAACAATTTGAATCCATAAGAGCTGCCTTTGCATCTGCAAAGGAATTGCATGTGGGTGGTTTGGAAGTGTTTTTGGTTCCAAAACAGTCGGGAGGAATTTCATACACATTTTTTCTCATTCGTTCCTTACTCGTTCTCTGGGCTGCCTTACTTTCTGCACAGCTATTTCGCCGAATCTTTCCCTCCCTAAAAAAGCAATTGCCCGTAGAAGACTTAGCAAAAGAATGACCCTATCTCTCTTGCCCTGGTAGTTCAACGGATAGAACATCGGTCTTCGGAACCGACAGTGGGGGTTCGATTCCCTCCTGGGGCACAGTCTAGCTCTTATTACCTAGACCCACAAAATTCACTTCACCCAAACTCAGTAAACTTCTCAATTCAGGAACAAACCTTATATTCCCTAAGAAGCTTATTTCGTCGAGGTAGAGCTGAGAAAATTTGAGACTTACATAACCGTAGCTTCTGAAGGATTGCTTTAAGATATTATTCCTTGCTTCAGCTCCGTTAGAACTCACACCTTCCTTAGTCACCCACCTTTCACGACTTAGGTTATACCTCGAATCATTAGAACGTCTCGAATGATTGACCATTTTGTGGTTAGGTCTATCCCATATAAATGTATAACCTTCATCAGTGTAGAGCGTTACATTCTTAGGAATCTTATCATCTAAGTCCTTTCCTAGGTATTCTTGATTGTTAAGTGGGATCGATTTGTAGAAAGTCATTCCACCATTGATGCCAATAGTATGTATAAGTGATCCTATTTGGTACCCTCCAATTGAGTTTGAAGCATATATAGAAGCTGTTCCTGTTTTGTATCTTCTTGATCTATGCTTATTGGCTCTTAGGCTGGAAGAATATAAAACCACTGAGTCAGCTACAGCTATAGGTTTTTTATCTGATTCTACAGGGTTTTTAAGCTCCACGTATAGATTCCTCTTAAGAGTCTCATTAAGTTGAGAGAAGATAATTTTGAGCCTCTTTTTTAAATAGAAACTTGTCTTATAGGATAGATTTAACTTACGACTGATCTCCATGGAAGTCATGATCTTAGGATACTGATTCACCATGTCCCAAATGATGAAGCTGATGTAGGCTAGATTCGATTTGTATCCCTGGAAAGGTGTATTGGCAGTGAGAGAGACCATCTTATGGCATGAGGAACAACTAGCGATGGATTCCCTTCCCTTCACTTTGAGATAAACTACATTAGGTTTAGAGCATCCACAGGACTTAGGATAGAGAGCGTTAAGGATTGTGAGCGTTTTTCATTTGAAGGACTGATTAAGCTTAGGATCAGATAATATATTGTGCGTTCTTTTTTTTATTTTGTCAGTATCTTCGCATGAAGAAGCGAGCAAACTCTGACTAGCCTTTCCAAAGCTAGAAGGCTTGCTTGGTCGATTCACGCTTTCTTTTGGATGGATTTTTGGATTTGGTGGAAGGTCTTATTTGGGGAATGGTGAGAAGTCGCTCTCGTATCCGAAGATCACTCTATCTAATCAATCACGTTCACCCTGCCCAAAATGTACGCAAACAAAAAGGGATGCTAGCGTCCATCTATCATCCGTTCGGATAGGACAAAGCGCTACATTTCCCAGCATTCAGACAACCAAACGAGTAGAAAGGCTTATAATCAGTGTTTGCCCATCGTACAAACAGAGGTTCATCGATTTCTGGCCAAATTCTAAATAATCATGATTATTTGGAAAATGATTTGCCTTGCCTAGGCGAATTCTTATCTTTAATTCATTTTTTGCTAACTGGGAGTTAGGGGGCGAAGCTATCTCTTTTTCTATTTTTTGGCAATTTTTTACTATACATATGTTAGGTATCCTTTTTCCTTCACTCGATGCCTACAGGTATTCCACAAGTCCACGTTCGATTTCTTCCCGAGATGGGTTGTTTCGAGGTCCTATTTCATTTTGAAACTTCCTTGGTAAACAGGATCAAATCAGTCCCAGGCCGCAAGTTCCGTCCGAAGTCCAAATCTTGGCTTGTCTCCTCTGACCCACAAGTCCTACGAAGCTTGCTAATCGCCTTCCATGATGTCCCTTTGCGTCTCGATCCAAAGGAATTTCCGAAGGAAGCCGGTATCTTTTCCGATTTTTTCGAGGCAATCCGCTTACGGAATTACTCCCGGCAAACCGCGAAATCCTACCATTCCCATTTATTGCAGTTCTGCTCTTACTGCCGAAAGCATCCGAAGGATGTCCTAACAGAAGATATCTTTGCTTACTTACATGCTCTCTTAGCAAAGCAAAGTCTTTCGGAAGCCCATATTCGCGGTATCCAGCAATCGCTTTTGTTCTATTTCAAAGGTATCCGTAAATCATGCCCCGATCTGCGCTTTCCTAGGATGAAACGGAGTCTTAGGCTCCCTGAAGTCCTTTCCGAATCAGAGGTCCTGGCACTTTGCCAAGTCTTGAAAAATCCAAAACACCGCCTCTTACTGCAGCTTGCCTATTCGTCTGGCTTGCGCGTAAGTGAGGTCGTCCAGTTGCGCTTTTCTCAGATAGACTTTGACCGAAAGGTGATCCGAATCAAACAAGCCAAAGGCAAAAAAGATAGGGTTGGCCTTTTGGCTAACAGCCTTTCCCAGGACCTCTCCCAATACAAAAATCTGCTCCGGATGTATGAGCAGTTGCAATCCTCTCGAATCCGAACTGCTAAAGAAAGACCCGCCGATTGGATCTTTCCTGGCCAAAAGGGAACGCAACACCTATCTATCCGAACAGCAGAAAGGATCTTCGAAATCGCCAAAGAACGCTGCGGTATCACTAAACCAGTTTCTTTCCACTCGCTCCGCCATGCCTTTGCTACACATCTATTGGAACAAGGCACAGATGTGCGGGTAATCCAAGCCTTACTTGGACACGAGAGTTTGCGAACCACACAGATTTATACTAAGGTAGCCAAACGACAGTTGGAACGGGTCAAGAGCCCACTCGATCGGATTCTAGGAGATTTCTGAAGAGATAAATACGAAAACACAACGTTTTTTGCATTTACACGCAATTCCAACAAACAACTATTTTATCACATTAAACACAAATCAATGCGATCAAACAGAAATTTTAAACCAATTAATGAACTACCTAACGAGTACAACCGAATTTTACATCTTAACTGCAATACGAACATTAAGAGTTATACGACATGTGGCAAAA